>NZ_CP009506.1:1254389-1567986 GCF_000970085.1 Methanosarcina siciliae T4/M
CGCCCCTCAAGCCTGCCCGAAGCTGCATACACTCCCGCACAGCTGAGCCCGAAGCCCATAGCCTCAAGTTTCTTTTCGGCGATCTTTAACAGGGCAGGGGCGTCAATATCGTCCCATTTTCCCGAAATTCCGGAACCACCGGAGTTTCCAGGCTTAAAGGCAGCCAGGACAAACTCCCTCGTATGAATGAAAACTTTTCCGATCTCGTGTCGGGAAGCAAGTTCACAGGCTGCCTTTCCTACGGCTCCGGCTTCCATCCGCAAAATCCCCTCGGCAGGAATGCCGTGCCGGTTGCGGAGCATTGCGAGCTCGTCCTCGTTCATCCCGATACTGTTTGAGATCCCGGAAAACTTAAGGAAAACGGAATTTGCAATCTCTTTGCTTGCAAAATGCCCGAATTCCAGGTGGACCCTGAGCTTTTCGTTCCTTGCTCTCCAGGCCTCAAGCCGGGCAAAAGAATCCTCAAGGACTTTCCTGTAGGTACTGTCATCAGGATAAGTCTCAAGCAGGAGGTGAAAACCGGATATAAGTACGCCGTCAATCTCACAGGCATGCTGAAGGGCATATGTCTCAAACGCAGGGTTAACAAAAAGTTTGAAATTCAGATGATCGCAGGTTGCAATGAAACGGTTTTCCCTCGGAGCCCTGATTTCATTTCCGTAAAGGGAAAAGGTTTCACCTTCGGAAAAATCAAAAACGAAATGTATGGGATCCTGATTGCTGAAAGGGATGCTCAGGTCCTTTCCGAACTCTGCCCCGGACTCTTCATTTGCCTGAAGAGGGGAATCCGGGAAATAAACTGCTTTTTTCGAAAAGAGAGAAAGCTGGGTCCTGGAAGGGACTGCAACATTTGGGATGACTCTTGAAGCCCCGAGTTCGGAAAGCGCATTTGCCATAATCCCGGCATTTCCACCCATCCTCACAAGGGATTTTTCAAAATAGCGGTTCTTCAGAAACTCAAATACGGACTGCTCAAAAACAAGCCACTCTGCTCCGCATCCGTTTTTCACACAATAGGCGAGCCCTGCAGCAAAATCGGATTCAGAAAGGATTTTTCCGGGTGGGTTTTCTATTTTCTCAAGGATTTCAGTCCTTTCAAAAGTATTCAGCAACTCCGAGATTTCAGCTCCGCTGATCCTGTATACGGAGTCTATGTTTACATTATAACCGCAAAGTATGTTCATCTAACCGGTTCCTGTAGATTCGAATTGAAAAGCAGCCTCAAATTCAGGCTTTCAGGTTGGGAATTTATCTATCCGTTACGAGGAGAGTTAGGGAAAAGAAATCTGCCTTTCCCCTAACTTATTTTAAAGAATTTTGATTGGAGAATTTTATCTGGAAAATTTCTTTGGAGAATTTCTTTGGAGAATTTCTTTGGAGAATTTCTTTGGAGAATTTCTTTGGAGAACTCACAGAAAAATCATTTTCCTGTCTGTTTCTGTTTCATCTTCGCAAGCATGGCAACAAAGGCTCCCGCAGAAATCGTATCTCCTATCCCTACTGTAGCTTTAGGTTTCTCGACAACCTTGGAAGGAATGAGAATAGCGTCATGGTCCGACCCGTAGATATACCCGTATTCAAACTCGTCAGGGGTACAGAGCCTTCTGCCTGTGCAGTATAGCTGGAAGTTTTCAAGGTCTTCCAGCCCTTTGGCTGAAACCGGCACTTCCAGCCCGGCTTCAGCTTCCTCAAGGTTCTCGATATTTCCGTTGAGAGCCTGGGCGGCTGCCAGGACTGAGGAAAAGAGCAGAGAATCTCTCTGTTCTTTCAGGGTCAGAGGGTGGCCTTTTGCCAGGATGCAGATGTAAAAGCCAAGCGAATGAACATGAACCCTCTCAAGATCCAGGTCTTTCATGAGCTGGACAGCCCCCTGGTAGAGAGACATTATCCCGTTTTCCCCTTTCTTGATCACGGAATAGGACAGTTCCTCATAGCCGAGCACATTCAGGGCATTTGCGACCTCCACGGTGTCAAGGCCCAGGGAATGGACGTGCCTGGCAACAATTTCAGTAAGGATGGCTTTTCTTATAAGCCGGTTCTGGATGGATGTGAGTTCCACATGGATGCGGAGTTCCGGGTTCAGGGACTTCAGCTTTTCAATAACCTTTACGGAATTCTCGACATAATCCTTAAAGGTGGAACCGTCTTCGTATTCCTCTTTTATCATCTGATAGCCTGAGAGCATTGCCCCGTCAACCGGAAGGAGTGTGTCGAGCTGTTCGTAAATCTGCTTATCCATGTCCAGCCGGAGCCATTTGGGACGGGAAGAGATGATCAGACGGTTATCTCGCGGTACTTTGAAGGAGCTCCCGGCGCAGGTCACACTCATGTCTTTGGAATACTCGAGGATCCAGTTGACCTTTGACCCGAGCTCGGGATTGAAAGCTTCTCCCGGAGGCTTCAGGGAGACTTTTCCGTTTTCAACCTTAGGGTGCAGGATATTTCCCTTTGCCTTAAAGTATTCAGCCTGCTCCTCGGAAAGCCAGGGGACGTATGCTACCACTTTATTTAACCCCAGTTGGCCGAGAAGATTTGAAATGATCCCTGCCTGCCCGCCCATGCGGGCGTAGTCAAAACCCAGGTGCTCCTTGAGCCACTCATGAATATCTGAAGTGTATGAGGGCACTTCTGCAGCTTTTCCTTCCCGCATGGAAATAAGCAGGCGGGCAACAAAGTCCAGAGGTTCCGCAATCTCTCTCGGGTATACCGCTACCCTGTCCTGGATATCGGCCTCATCAAAAAGCCCGAAAAGCTTTGACAGGTCTTCTTCATTCAGATGTCTGATAGCATCTATGTTACTGTTATAAGCTACAAACATCCCGTCCAGATAAGGAAGGGCTTCCTTTGCATCGTAAAACGCTTCTTTATGGCGCTGTTCCCATTCTTCTATATCCACTTCGGTAAACCCCCTGGAATAAAATAAAGCATCCAGAATTAAAAAATTGAATTGAACTGGAATAAAGGAAAACAAAAGCAGAATAAATACGGGTTTTTGAGCACCCGGCTTATTCCGCGTTATACTTCCCCTATTTCCCATTTTACGTTTATTTTATTTAACTTTGTGCAGATTGGAGACCTGAAGGCAGGCCAGAACGATCCGAACTCAAAATCACGCTGTAGATTCGACAGCAATTAAACATCAAACTGTAGATTCATATCAATTCAAGGTCAATTCAAACTCTACAGTAATACAGGTTTATGTTGTGTATTCGGCATTGATCCTGACATAATCATAGGTAAGGTCACAGCCCCAGGCTGTTGCGGACTCCTCTCCCGTTCCAAAGTCCAGGATGATGATTATTTCCTCATTTGCCATTATCTTTTTCAGGAGCGCAAGGTCTGAAGCCCTGGAAACTTCCCCGGACTTCACAAGCTCGACTGTTTCTCCCTCTGCCGAGAAAGATAGGGAGAGCCTTTCCTGCTCAAGTTCGGCGCCCGAATATCCGGCAGCAGCCACAACCCTGCCCCAGTTGGGGTCTTTCCCGAAGATTGCGGACTTGACCAGAGGAGAACGTACAATAGCCTTTGCAGCAAGCCTGGCGTCTTCAGAGGTTTTTGCACCTGTGACTCTGGCTTCGATCAGTTTCGTAGCGCCTTCCCCATCCCTTGCCATCTTTTTTGCAAGATCCGTAAACGCATAGACAAGCGCATCCTCAAATTCATCGAGACATTCCATACAGGGCTTGATTCCGGACTTACAGGTAGAGGTGAAAAGCACCATATCATTCGTACTTGTGTCTCCATCGACAACAACCATGTTGAAAGTCTTGTCCACAGCTATCCTGAGAGCCGAATCAAGAACATCAGCAGGCACCAGGGCATCGGTATATGCAAAACAGAGCATGGTGCCCATGTTGGGCTCTATCATGCCCGAACCTTTTGCAATTGCCCCTATCCTGACTCCGCAGTCGAGTTCCACAGCGACCTCTTTTACAGCTTTGTCAGTGGTCATAATCGCCTTTGTAGCTGCAAGGCTGCATTCGGGGGAACTGCCAAGCCCCTCGAGGACTTCAGGCAGGTGTTCCCTGATCCATGAAACATCAAGCTTTCTGCCAATGACTCCTGTTGAGGCAACTGCAACAGTATCAGGTTCGAGGTCAAGACTTTCAGAAAGTGCAGATGCCATTTCCATTGCATCCAGAAAACCGTCATCACCAGTAAAGGCATTGGCATTTCCGCTGTTTGCAATTATAGCAGAAAGCCGGTGCTGAGTTTCAATTACTCCTTTACTAAGAACAACAGGAGCTGCAGTGACCTTATTTTTTGTGAAAACACCTGCTGCAGGACCTTCTGCCCGGATGACTGTAATTCCCATTTTACCGGGTTTTATCCCGTTTGCAGTTACGCCCTTTACCGCACAAATTCCACCCTCTATTTTCTTCATGAAAAATCTCCTTTCCCTCAAAGCTTTGCAAGGCCTTCGATAATATCTCCACGTGTGACAATCCCGACCACATGTTCGTTTTCCATTACTGGAAGCCTGGTGATCCTGTGCCTGACCATAAGTTCGGAAGCTTCTTCAACCGAGGCTTCGGAAGAGATTATGTGTACTTCCTTTGTCATCATCTCTCCAACCTTTGTAGAACCAACATCCGAAAGCATTTTTTTCGTTTCTTCCCAGCTAAGGAGTTCCCTTATCGGCACCTCTATAACTTCAAAAGGACTTGGAAGCCAGAGATTTCCTTTTTCCGGAATTACGAGTAGCTTAAGCAAGTCGGCCTCGCTTACTATCCCTACAAGCCGTCCGTCCTCAAGGACAGGAGCTCCGCTAATACTGTTTTCCTTAAGGAGCTTTGCAGCTTCCCGGACTGTGTCGTCAGGCTTACAGTAGACGACGTCAGGATTCATGACATCTTTTACTTTCATCGGACTACCCCAAGATAAAATTCCATTCTTATTTTAATTCGTCACCAGTTATATGTTCTCGCCTGCCCTACCTTTACGGAGCTGCTGCAGGCAGCCAGAGCCCGCGGGCCTCAGCCAGTCCGAACATAAGGTTCATGTTCTGGATAGCCTGCCCTGATGCGCCTTTGACAAGGTTATCGATTGCCGAGAGCACCACAACCCTGTTATTCTCCTTATCTGCTTCAAAACCGATGTCACAGAAGTTAGACCCCCGAACTGCGGTAAGGGAAGGGACTCCTCCCGGAAACCGGACGAAAGGTTTGTCCATGTAAAAGTTCTCATAAATTTCCTGCACATCTCCGGTCGAGAGAGGCTCTTTCGTAAAGAGGTGGGCAGTTGTAAGGATCCCCCTGATCGACGGGATTACATGGGGAGTGAAGCTGATGTTCCTGAGCTTTCCGTCCAGCCTGGTCAGCTCCTGTAAAATCTCAGCCCTGTGCCTGTGGGCTGTAAGCTTATACGGGATAATGTTTTCTGCGATGTTCGGATAATGAGAGGTTTCCGTTGGCGAGATCCCGGCACCTGAAATCCCTGTTTTGGAATCAAAAACTGCAATATCTATTAAACCTGCTGCTGCGAGAGGGGCGGCTGCAAGGTTTGCTCCGGTAGGAAAACAGCCGGGGTTTGCCACAAACTCTTCCCTGGCAGCTTCAGGGTGAAGTTCCACTAACCCGTACACTGCCTTCCTGGGGTCGATGTGCTTGATTCCGTATATTTTTTCAAATACAGGGATATCAAGCCTGTAGTCCGCACTAAGGTCGATTACCTTTGTACTGCCGTCGAGCAGCTCGGGGACGTAATTCATAGCAGTCCCGTGAGGCACCGCTACAAAGACCATATCGCAGCGCTCCCTTATTTCTTCGGGACCCGGATTTTCATACTTTAAGTCCAGAAAACCGGTGAGGTGCCTGTGGGTGCTTGATACGGGTTTTCCTGCAAGACTCCGGGAAGTTGCCAGCTCAAGCCTGACATCGGGGTGGCTTACAAGTAAGCGCAGGAGTTCTCCTCCTGTGTATCCGGAAGCTCCTATAATTCCTACCTTGATCATGGGTACTCACTGCCATTGTAATGTCAATACAAGATAATTAAGCTTGTTATCGAAAAAAACCAGAAAGAGAGCTATAAGTACGGATGACGGGAGAAGAGTAAGCTCATAAGATTATTTCCGCGCTGGATTATTCCGACTATGGAATTTAGACTACGGAATGAATTTAGACTATGGATTAAAAGAGGGGACCTCCTCCGGAATGTTCGAACTCAAGCGAAGTTCCGTCCTCGGTAAAGCAGACCTGAAGGAGCGATCCCCTTTTCATCTGTGGCCCTTAATGTTGAAATATTCCTGACTGCCATATTGCCCCCCGGGATAAAAAAGTCATAAAATTAATATTAAGACAGTACAGTTTAAATTTTTAGAGATATAAGAGTATTCCAGATAGCTCCTGACAGGTTAAGATCAGCTTCATTAAAGCATATATCTCTGGAAAGATTGCGCTGTAAGGTAAACTATTTCACCTTTATCAGCCTTTTTTCATGCAAGAAAATTCTTATGAGTGCTGACTTCCAGTAACAGGAGGGAAATAATGAGCAAAAAAAAGATGATTTACCTTGCAGGTCCACTCTTCTCGCGTGCCGAACTCGAATATAACCTGAAACTGAAGGATATGCTGCTCAACAATGGCTTTTCCGTTTTTTTGCCCCAGGAAGAAGCAGAAGATTCGGCACTGGGACGCGAAAGTCAGAACCAGGAATGTATATTCATGAAGTGCGCGGAAGGTGTGGATGCCTCCGACCTTGTTGTCGCTGTCCTTGACGGGGTGGACGTGGATTCAGGAACCGCCTGGGAGATAGGTTATGCCTATGCAAAAGGAAAACCTGTTATAGGACTCAGGACTGATTTCAGGGAATTTGCAGACGGTATCGTGAACCTGATGATTGAGATGTCTATCGTTTCCATGGCAAGAGACGAAGAAGAACTGCTGAAAATGCTGGAAAAATTCCGATAACCTTTTTCTTTCGGTTTACAATTTCCTGTATATAAACACAACATGGTATCAGCTTATTAACTTCACTTATCCTCCTATTTATCTCTCCGTTTTTACTAAAGACCAGTCCTTTACCTTTTCTGAAATCTCTTTTATACTCTTTATGAAATATTTATATACAATGTTCTGAAAACTTCCTTTATCTTTCTCTGGAATGTCCCTTTATCCTTCAAGAACATTTACCATTCAAGAACCTTCAGTTATCGTTTTCTGAAATTTCCTCTCGCCTTTTCCGGGATAATCTCATAAAAATGCAAAGAGATTATGCCTGTTAACTGAGTCGTAAAAATGACCTTTATTTTTGTAGAAAACTCATGAAAAGTCTTTTTTTTAACCAATATAAATTATCTCTCAAATGAGATAAATCATAAAAAATATTCAAATCCAGTAGCCGCAAATATAATGATTATTAATTTTAAAAATACTTATATGGAAGATAAGACATATTAAAAGTAGGAGGTTAAAAAAATGACCTTTCCAAAGGGATACACTTTTACTAAAGTGAGGACTTCCCGCGGGCCCGAGGTATATGTGACCCAATTCGGGAAACTGGTAAAGGTTGTGCCCTGCAACCAGCATGTGGTAATATCCGAAAGATATGCCAGCGACCTGATCAGGCAGATCGAATCGGATTAAAAGAGAAGAAATTATCCGAATTTTTATTTTTGACTCGGACCATTTCAGTTAAGCCTTGTTCGGCCGAACCCTTTTCGGTCTATCCTTTTCTGCATAACTGTTACATAGTAGACCATACCTTTTTTGAGAATATCCAAAATATGAGGGAATAATTTTAATTTTAGATAAATAAAATAATCCTAACAAAAGAGAGGAATCTGAGAAATTGATCAGGACTTACAGAGAAACAGACCTTGAAGAAATGTTAAGGATCTGGTACGACGCATCGGTCATTGCCCATTCTTTTGTTTCGGCTTCATTCTGGGCTTCGCAGAAATCCGCAATGAAAGAAATGTATCTGCCACTTGCCGAAAATTATGTTTGTGAGCAGGAAGGACAGGTTTCAGGCTTTATTTCACTTGTCGGAGAGAGTGTATGTGCCCTTTTTGTAGCTCCCGAAGCGCAGGGAAAAGGCATAGGAAAAGCTCTCCTCGAGCATGCAAAAACCCTGAAAGGCAGGCTCTCCCTGAATGTCTATAAGGATAATGAAAAAGCCACCCGCTTTTATGAAAGCAGAGGGTTTAAAGCTGCCGGGGAAGAGGTTGACGAGCATACAGGCTGCCTGCAGCTTTTGATGGAATGGGAATAAATAAAGGAAGAAGAAAGAAAAAAAGAAAGGCAGGAAGTAAAGGAGAGAAGGGCCATGAATTATAAAGCGGGAGACAGATCCTTTCAAGGAGGAGGAGACTCACTTTTCCGGCATCTTTTACCCGATACGCCGGAAGTAAAGAGAATAAAAAGCCTGCGGGGCAGAGAGTACGAATATGCCGAGTATATAGGAATAATCGAATATTCAATCGCCAGGCATTTTTGCGAGACTGACAGAAAAACAAAGGACAGGGATGCAATATCGGCATTAAAGAATACCAGGAAAAACTTCAACAAAGACATTGCTTTTTTCAAACCGGAGCTTGAAAGAGAAATCGTCAGAAACCTTATAGAAGTCCTTGAAGAAAAACCGAGAACTCAGCATGAGTTGAAACTGGTAATAGACTACGTTTTAGACGTTATAGAAAACAGAGCATGGATGGAAGACGAACAGGCATACATAAAATGGGCAGCTTACGTCATGAACCTGTTCACGGAAGAAGAGAATGAAGAGTATGAGAGAAGCATCAAAAAGCTAGCTGCCAGACTGGGTCTTTCCAGAAAACACGCAGATCTGATGCTCATGAAAGGGGAAGAGGAAGATTATTTCGAATTTGTAGAGGAATACGGGGCAGAAAGTGAAGGAAACGAGGGAAATGGAGGATGGGGTGAAGGAGAGGAGTCGGACGAAGAAGAACTGATCGCTGAGATGGAAAGAAGGTTCCTTTCCATGGAAGATTCCGAAAAATTCGATTTTCTGATGGAAAACGGCCCGGGGTTTTACGAATTTGTGGGAATCTACATCTCCGAACTGGCAGAAAAAGGAGAATTCGGAAGAATCCAGGAACTCTACAGCAAACTCACCGCGAAATACGACGATTTCCTCTACCTGTACGTTTACATGGGAGCAACCTACCTTGAGATAGACCCCGCCCTTGCAAAGTCCTATTTTGAACTGGCACTGAAAGCCCTCGATAAGCTCGATGAGCTTTCAGGCTCCACAAAAGAAAGATTAAGAGGCAACTTCCTTTCCCTGATCGAGAAAATAAACTGATTGCAAACATGCGGATTGTCAAAAGAACCCATCTATCAAACGGAAAGAGGGGCAAGGAGAAGCCGGACAGCCTTTTATCCGAATACTTTTTCATGAGGTCAACCTGTCCGATAAATCTTTTTGATCAGGGAAACCCGGTTCATTTTTTGAGAAGTAGTTTTTTGTCTTAAAGCATTTTGCTTAAAGAATTTCCTCTCATAACGGCAAAACCACTTTCAACAACAAGATGAACTCCACCCCAGAACAAATTGCCCGGACATTCTTCAAACACTGGTTCATCTATTTCATTTCGAGTTCCCGGATGAAAACGGGAACTCTTACAAATCAAGCGGTGGCAGGATGGTTGATTCGGAATTTAGGGGATCCCTGAGGGGGGTGGAGGGGGACTGACCGATCTCCTGCGTTGAGCGGGGCAAAACACATTAAAAACGATAATACATGAGCCAACTCTGCCAACGCAACTCGAGAAAAGAACTTAAAGTTATCAGTATCATTTATTTTAGAAATTAAATCTGTATACCCTTATATATTTATCGAGAGATATACCTGTAGACATTATAAAATGTTTTGATAAAAATAGACTGTAATCCATTAGTTAGTTTGTCATTATTTCTTGATACTCCTTACTCCCCCGAGATCTCATTCCCGGCTTCCTATGTACAGGAAACCCGAATGTACACAGTATAATTCTAGTATTTACTTAGGTAGGATGTGATATTTGAGTATTTATGGAAAAGATTAACTTATTAAATGGACCCTCCAGGATTAAACATTTTATATAGTCTAATTTAAAAGACTTTCCAAATCGTGGAGTAGAAATTCTGGAAAGTAGGGGTAGATTATGAAAAAAATATTATCATTGTTAGTGGGCGGTTTATTAATCGCCTGTATGGCTGGACCGGCTGTAGCGGCTGTAAAAGACGAAAACTTAATTGGAGATCCAGACGGACAGATTGTACTTACGGAATTAAACAAAGCTTTGACGGTTCCATTCAATTATGAACCTTACGGAGATATTATTTTAGGCGGGACAAAGCATAAAGTCACAGTTACACTTACTGAAACATCAGACGGACTGGAAGTGACTCTCCCAAAAGAATTTTACCCCAGCAAGTTGACTGCAAATGGTGACTCTGCCTCAAAAGAGGTGTATTTTTATTCTGATGATGATCCTTGGGCATGGTGGTATAAGTATTCTAATCCTAACACTGAAAACGCATATGTAAAATCAACAAAAGCAGGAGCTGAAGGATCTTTAAAAATTGAAGTTGAAGGGTTTGTTTATAGTAAATGTAGGTGCTGGTGTACACATGATGCTATAACTATTGCTGAAGATACTGACCCAATATCAACACAAATTCCCGAGTTTCCCACTGTTGCTCTTCCAGTTGCCGCGGTATTAGGACTTGTTTTCATATTCGGACGTAAAAAAGAAGGGCTGTGAGCGATCCAGGCTCTTTTTTCATTAATTTTTTCTTTTGATTCCTGCTTTAAATATTCTCTGTAAATCGGAACTACAGGACACTACTACATCGATTCCTAATTAATTGCATATTTGTTTCATATTGCAATTCCACCGGGAATCCTGTCTTCTCCTTCAACTTTATATTTCCACACAAATACCACAGGTTCCTCATTGAGTAAATTTATGTATTGATCGATCCTGTTCTTTAATTCCATTATTGATTTTACTCTTATTGCCTTTAAAAAGCCTCTACTCATTTTGCTTATGAAACTTTCAATAATATTCAACCATGATGCATGTTTTGGGGTAAATACGAACTTTAACTTCCCTTTTCCCAAGGTACTTATATATTTATTAGTTTCTTCTGATGTGTGTATTTTGTGGTTATCAAGAGTTGCTACGATTTTTGTATCCTGGTAATCTGATACTATTTCTTTTATAATCTCAATAAATTCACGACTTCTACCTTTTTCAAAAACTTTGTGATAAACTTTCCCGGTAATCAAATCAATACATGCAAATAATGAAAGAGTACCATGTCTAATATACTCATAATCTCTTGCCATCATAGGATATTTTCCTTCTGTTGGCATCATATCCGGGTATTTATTTTCAATAGCTTGAATGCCTGTTTTTTCATCACATGAAAGGATTACTCTATCTACCTTTTTCTTGGTATGAAAGTCCCTCTGATTTCGCACTCCGGACCCTCATTCAGAATTTTTGATTCTGTTGGAAGTAAATGTAACATTTTTGTCCTGTTAAATTGAAGCCAGGGTCCGGAATGTGTACTTTATGATACTTCCCCTTCACTAAATGTCAGGTTTCTTTTTTTCAACAATTGCGAATATTTCACTAATTATTGAGATACGTTCATCAACTGAAAATATCTCTGTCTCAACAATCTTCCTCCTTTGACCTTCTCCTTTTACATATCCCGTTTCATCTTCGTACATCTCATCATTTGTGATCAGATGCCATATTATTGTTGCAATTTTCCTTGCCAGGGCAATAATTGCCTTTGCATGTCCAATTGACTTCTTTTTTCTGTTAAAAAACTCTTTTAACTTGCTATTTCTCGTCCTTGCTGCTGCCTGAGCTATCTGTGTTAGAATCCACCTTGCTCCCTTTGGTCCTCTCTTAGTAATCCTTCCATTGTGGTATTTATCTGCAGATTGGTACACATTAGGAACCAGTCCAAGCCATGAAGCAAGTTTGTCCCCTGAAGCAAAATCTTTAAAATTGCCTATTTCAGCAATTAGAGTTGCCGCACCAAGTTCCCCTATACCTGGAACAGACATTAAAATTTCCATTTCCTGCTTATGATTCCCATAAGCATAATTGAAAATCTCTTTTTCCAAATGTTCGATTGAATCGTCAAAATCCTTTATCAGCTTCAAACATATATTAAGCCTGATTACAGCACTCTGGGAAATTTCTTTGTCCAGAAGTTCTCGGATCTGAGCGCTTTTTTTACGAACATTTGGAGAAAGGTTTTGTATAATCTGGTTAACATTTTTACCTGAACAGATCCCTGATAGGATCTCTCTACCATTTTTTCCAAAAATGTCTGTTAGCACATCTTTTAGATTTTCCAACGATAAAAGGCAGATGTTTTATCAAGGAGTCATGAATCGGAACCCAAAAGTCACTTGTTGATTCACATGCAACAACGTCACATTTTTCTGATGTAACCCAATTTCTAAGGCTTAAAATTCCATCTTCATCTCTATCAAAACGTTGTTGCTGTTTTTCACCGGATCTACAGAGGATAGTAGCAATCAAAAAACGTTTGTGAATATCTAAACCGCAAGATTTGTTTATTTCTCCTGCCAATTTACATTACTCCATCATTTCAAGGACAGTAGAATTACCTAAAAGGCAATTTGGTATCCGTGATCAAAGTCACATTTGGGCCTTCGATGGCAATTCAATGGTTAGTTTTTTGACGGCTTCGAAGAGCCAAAGAGAAAACAACCTTCCTGTCCAAAGGGAATGATGGAGTTAATATACAAAAAAGGTAAGTGAAAAGGACTTTCATTTTTTGGGCATGTTATTCCAAGAATTTCATGTGTGTTTTTTTGAATTCTTTTTTTAGTTTTTTAACTTCCTTATAAGTGCCCAGGACCTTCCTTGCTTTTTCATCAAAATCCGGGTCTACTTTGGCGGCGTAATACCTTGTTTTATGTGGTTTTATGTTACTTGCATTCAAGATTTTTGAAATGGTTCCCTGGCTGATCTTTGATAATTCCGGATGTCCTTCCTTGATACAGTTTTCCTTTACATATTTAGTTAAGAGTCTCTGTGTCCAGATTTCATGCGGATACCCAAAGTCCTTTGGTTTCATACATGCAACCTTGATCAGCCATACACGGGATTCATCTGTAATTGTCCTTGGTCTTCCAGCTCCTGTTTTATCCTTCAGGCCTTTTATGACCCCAAAATCCAGAACTCTTTGTATTCGAGATCTTACGGTATTATAAGCAACGTTTAGTTGCCGAGAGATTTCTGTATCGTTTATTCCCTCAAAGCTTAAAAGCACAATTTTAGCTCTTTGAACAAGACTTGCAGGTTCACTTCTAGAGTGGCTTAGTTTTTCCAAATATTTTATTTCTTCATGTGTAAGTGATAATTTGGGACGACGACTTATGCGAGCCATACATAAAAATATAAAACTAATTATATGTTAATTTACATAATAAATTTGGAATCGATGTACTACACTACATGAGATGTTGAACAATGCTATGCTTAATTTTTCTGCTCTGAACATGCTAAGAATCAACAATTTTATAACAGTTTACGGCTTTGATTAAACGATTGTTTAAAGCGTTGATCACCTATGGCAAAAAACAAAGCAAGCTCAAACGACGCAAACCTTGGTTTTGAAGAAGCCGAAGAAGACGATGAGGAGTTTGAAGAGAAAATGGAAAGGCTGACAGCAGAACTTTCGGAGCAGTTCAGGAAATCCGGGGAGCCGGAGAAGAAGATTAAGGAGAATCTGGCAGGACTCGGGTATGAACTCTGAAGAAAGGTTGAAAGAATCTGAAATCCTTGAGCTAAAAAAATCCACAGCTCAATTAAAGCCTGGAATTATTTCCATAGTTGCAATGCTAAACAAGAATCAGGAAGGAAAGTTATACTTTGGGATAAAAGATGACGGAACTGTTCTGGGCCAGGATATTGGAGAAGACACCTTAAGAAATATCTCACAATCCATTTCTGCAAATATTGAACCAAGAATTTACCCGAGCATCAGGCAAGTATCCATTAAGGGAAAAAACTGCATTGAAATAGAATTTAGAGGAAGCGATATTCCTTATCTTGCCTATGGAAGAGCGTATATACGAATATCTGATGAAGATAAACTTCTGAGCAGAAGAGAACTTGAAGATATTATTCTTAGAAAAAACCGTTCCCAGCTTAAATGGGACACAGCAATTTGCAGAGATGCAACCCTTGAAGACCTCAGCGAAGAAAAAATAAGAGAATTTGTAAAAGCAGCGGGAAAAAAATATACCGGACTTGAAAATTCACTGAAAAAGCTGAAATTAATCGAAGACAGAAAATTAACCAACGCTGCAGTAATTATATTTGGAGAAAACCCTGAAACCTTTTTCCCTAATGCAAAACTTCGATGTGCGACCTTTGCAACCTGTGACACATCCTATATCATAGACATGCAGGAATTCACAGGCGACATTTTCGATCTTATAGAAGAAGCCCAGAAATACATCCTGAAAAACATCCATATTGGCATGAAACTTGAAGGTCTTAAAAGAATAGATGTTCCGGAAATAAATGAAGAAGCCATAAGGGAAGCAGTTGTAAATGCTTTCTGCCACCGTGACTATTACGAATATGATTCCGTAAATGTCGCAATCTTCAAAAACCGGGTTGAAATAAGAAACAAAGGCCGGCTTTACGGCGGACTCACAATTGAACAGATCAAATCCGAAATGGTCTCCGAAAGAAGAAACGAATTAATCGCTGAAATCTTCCACGAAATTCACCTTATAGAAAAATGGGGCCGTGGAATAAACACCATCCTCACAAAAGAGCCTGACACCGATTTTAGAGAAATTGGCAATCAATTCATTGTCACATTCAAACGAAAAAGTATTGAAAAAGTCGGTGAAAAAGTCGGTGAAAAGGTCGGTGAAAAGGTCGGTGAAATAACAAAAGAAACTCTAACTGAAAATCAGAAGAAAATTATCGGTTTAATTCTTCAAAATCCAGACATTACGACCAGGGAACTGGCTGAAAACGTAGGCATCTCAAAAAGAAAAGTAGAAGAAAACATCTCCAAATTAAAGAAAAAAGAAGTTCTCCGGCGTTTAGGTCCTGCTAGAGGTGGCCATTGGGAAGTTATTGAAAAATAAGTGATAATTGAACTTCATTTGAAATTATGGAAAAACAAATACAGCAGATCAAAAATAGAGAGCATAATACTTATCTTAAAATTAGCCCTGTCTGACTATGTCTGGCTCTGTTTCAGATTTGAAATAAACTTGAAAAAGAAAAAAATGACCAATAAACTAGATAAAATAATTGTATTTGTCTATTCCGGCCATCAGAAATAGATATATATTGTCAAACAGAGAACGGTGTTCATGAATCCTGATGAAAACAATCAGTTAGTCGAAGAAGATTTAGAAGATTTATCCCTGTCCGAATTTCTCGTGCCGGATACTCCGGAGATTAAGGAAATTAAAAGCATTTACAATAAAGAATACGAGTACAGCGAGTATCTGAGTGAAATCGAGTTTTCAATTGCCGACTATTACTACAACGCGAACCGGAAAGTAACGGACAAAGACGTCATAAGGGCATTGAAGAATATAAAGGAAAACCACGACAAGCCAATCAGTTTCTTTGAAAAACCCCTTGAAAAAGAAATTGTAAAAAGCCTGGTCGAACCTCTTAAGGAATCCCTGCTTTACGACCATGAATTCACCCTTGTCCTTGACTATGTTTTGTGGTCCATTGACAACAGGTCCTGGCTTGAGGACAAACAGGCCTATGTGAAGTGGATCACGTATGTGCTTGACTTTTTTTCAGAAGCCGAAGAGAAAAAATACGAAAGCAAGTTCAAAAAATTTGCCCGCAAAATGGGAATATCCGGGGCTCAGGTTGATATGCTCCTCATGAAAAAAGAGGCTGAAGATTTCCTTGATGAGGACGATATTTTTGGAGAGGGCGGCTTATTCGAAGAACTGGCGTTAGAAGAGATTTTGGAAGAGGATAGGATAGCAGATGACCTTGAAACCGGTTTCTTTTTAATGACCGATGATGAAAAATTCGATTTTCTGCTGGACAAAGGCCCGGATTATGTTGAACTTGTCCAGGATTATATAATGGAACTTGCGGAAAAAGAAGAATTTGAAAAAATCCAGGATTTTTACAAAAAGTTCAATGAAAAACATGAAAACTTCTTCCCCATGCATTTTATTGTGGGATCTGCCTACCTCAACAGTGACCCTGCTCATGCAATATCCTATTTTGAGAAAACCCTGAAAGCCACCGAAAATTCCGAAGAATTCCCCCCGGAAATGCTAGAGGAACTGAAAACAAATATGGACCTTCTTACAAGCCTCCTCCTTGAAGAATCTACTGAAAAAGTAGAAGAGAAAGCTGGTGAAGACATAAAAAACAAAAAGACATGTAAAAGCAGTAAAAAAGTTTCAAAGAAAAAATCTGAGAACAAAGCCAATTCTTAAAAAGCATATGTATAAGAAGATACAGTTGCCGCAGAGAAGATTCGCTTCGGCTTCCTGTTCTCATAAAGTTGGAAAAGCATCAGACAGGACGAAAAGGGAGAACGATCATAGCTAAAGATCAGAAATTCAAGAGCCATTTCCACAGCGGGATTATGCTTATTTTTTTGCCTTCGATAATTTCCTCGGATTCTATATCCTCGCTTATGACATAGCCGTGAGGAAGTTCAAAGGTTGTGAGAAATTTTAGCAGGCCTTTGAGGTCTCTCTTCCGGATGCTGCATCTGTATTTGCATTCGATTGGCAGAATCTCGCCATCCCGGACAAGTATGCAGTCAACTTCGTCTTTTCCGCTTCGCCAGAAGAATTTTGCTCTGGAACTGCTGACCACGAGGTTTTCAACGACTCTTCCGAATTCCGGTTCTTCCCAGAGGTCCACTACAAGACTCGGGCTTGTAAGGTAGAGCCGCTTTGTCTTTTTTTCACTTGTGAGAAGGTTTCTGGAGAAGTTATAGCATTTTTGCAGGAGAAAACCCCTTTCAAGATAGGAGACGTACTTTGTAAGAGTTACCCTGCTTATGCCGAGATCATTGGCAAGAGCTTCGTAATCGGTAATCATGCCGGGGCTTGAAGCTACAATATAGAGGATGCGTTTTAGCAAGTCTTCGTATTCTATCGGGAAAATTTTTGGCAGGTCTTCATAGACAACCTTGTCGACAATTGAATCTACATAAAGGTGGATAAAGCCTTCATCTGCAGTTACGAGTTCCGGGAACTGCCGCCTTACGTATAGCAGAACCTGCTCTTTTACCAATTCCTTGAAAAACTCAGGCTTTTCAGCCAGTTCTCCTTCCCCTTTCAACACAAGGAACTCCCTAAAGCTCAAAACCGGCAGGTGAAAGAGAAAAATCCTTCCAGCAAGGGATTCTTCAGCCTTCTGTTTAAGAAAAAGCGAGGAAGACCCTGAAATGAAAAACTTGAGGTCAGGAAAACTATCGTAGTAATATTTCAACTGTTCCTGCCAGCCTTCAAGCTTCCGTACCTCATCAAGGAAGATGTAAAGCTTCCCCCCTTTTCCCGCCTTTGCAAGCTCTACCCCGAGCCTTGCCTGATACTCGCTCATAACTTCTTCAAGGGAAGCCCCAACATCATCAAACGAAAAATAAAGAATCCTCTCCCTTTTCACTCCCTTTTCGACAAGATAATCTATGAGCTGCTTTAAAAGTACAGTCTTTCCCGTCCGCCTGAGCCCTACAACTCCCACAACCGGCCTCACATCTGCGTATCTCACAAGCTCTTCAAAAAGCCCCCTCTTCACATCATATCCATAACTGAAGCCCTCCCTCCAGTGAAAATTATATTTTGCGAGATTGATCATGTTTTAGCCCCCAGGGAAATCTTCTGCGTGAGAAATTTTTCTGCTGTTAAATGATATGTCCGGATGCCCTATGGCCTTTTTGCATTAAATGTTAATTCCAATTATCATGGTTTAAAATCATATGATAATTATGATTTACATATTTTTCAATTTTACGTTAAACTTAATTAACATATTTTTCAATATTATGTTAATTCTAATTAACATATTTCCCAATAATTCCAGTCCATACGTAAAATTCCTGCATAAAATATCCGTGATAATTAAGAAAAGTGCCGGAAAAAGATTCAGCGAACTCAAAAACAGAGGAACCGTAATATCTGCCCCTTGAGATCACAAAAAAAGATGAAGCAACAATTGAGACTTCTCTCACCGAACGTTTAATTATCACATACCAGTTGTCCCAGCCTGACTTCTAACAATTCCTATACTAGCCCTTTCTGGCCCTGTCTGAAGAGAACATGAAAAAGGAATATGAAAAGAACTTCAACAGGCTTGCTAAAAAACACGGGATGTCCGACGAAAATATAGACTTTATCCTTTTAAGGAATGAAGAAGACGACTTTTCCGAAGTGATATATTGAAGATTTTTCCGGGAATGTTCCTATCTGCTTGAACTTTATGTTTTCGAACTTGCCGAAAACAAAAAATTCGAAAAAATCAAGGAACTTTATAAATGCGCCTAAAAATACGGAACTTAGGTTATCGGCATTAAGAAATCCAGAACAGGAAACAGTAAATCAACACATTTATAACAATATAATAGTATCCAATGCACATTAAATATAACGTTGATCACCTATGGCAAAAAACAAAGCAAGCTCAAACGGCGCAAACCTCGGTTTTGAAGAAAAACTCTGGCAGACAGCTGATAAGCTCCGAAACAATATGGACGCAGCTGAATACAAACATGTGGTACTCGGCCTTATTTTCCTGAAATACATCTCGGATGCTTTTGAAGAGATGCACGAAAAACTGCTCTCGGAAGTTGAGGAAGGAGCTGATCCGGAAGACCCGGAAGAATACCTTGCAGAAAACGTTTTCTGGGTGCCACCCGAAGCCCGCTGGGGTCACCTTAAAAAGAATGCAAAGCAGCCCACGATAGGAAAAATCGTGGACGACGCCATGACCGCAATCGAGCGGGATAACAACACCCTTAAAGGCGTGCTCCCGAAAAACTACGCGCGGGAAGGGCTTGACAAACAGCGCCTGGGCGAGCTGATCGACCTTGTGGGCACAATCGGCCTCGGAGATAAGGAAAGTCGCAGCAAAGACGTGCTCGGCAGAGTTTACGAATATTTCCTCGGCATGTTTGCAGATGCAGAAGGCAAGCGCGGCGGCCAGTTCTACACCCCGAGGAGCATCGTCCGGGTCCTTGTAGAAATGATAGAACCCTACAGAGGCCGGATCTACGACCCCTGTTGCGGCTCAGGCGGAATGTTTGTCCAGAGCGAGAAATTCATTGAAGCCCATGACGGCCGCCTTGAAAACATCTCCGTTTTCGGCCAGGAATCAAACCAGACCACCTGGCGTCTCTGCAAAATGAACCTCGCCATCCGCGGCATAGACAATGACGGCATCAAATGGGGCGACACCTTCCATAACGACCTGCACAAAGACTTCAAAGCCGATTTCATCCTCTCAAACCCACCCTTCAACGACTCTGACTGGAAAGGCGAACTCCTGACCGAAGACCCCCGCTGGAAATTCGGAGTCCCACCCCGAGGAAACGCGAACTTTGCCTGGGTCCAGCACTACATCCACCACCTATCCCCAACCGGGATTGCAGGCTTCGTCCTTGCCAACGGCTCAATGTCCTCAAACACCTCCGGCGAAGGCGAGATCCGGAAAAACATCATCGAAGCCGACCTTGTGGACTGTATGATAGCCCTTCCAGGCCAGCTTTTTTACAACACCGCAATCCCCGCCTGCCTCTGGTTCCTTGCCCGCAACAAGCAGAACAGCGGTTTTCGAGACCGGCGCGGGGAAGTCCTCTTTATTGACGCCCGAAATATGGGAGTTTTGAGGGACCGCACACACCGCGAACTGACAGATGAAGAAGTCCGGAAGATTGCCGATACCTACCATGCCTGGCGCGGGGAAAATTTCGAGAGCGGAAAATACGAAGATATCGCTGGCTTCTGTAAGGCTGCAACTCTCGAAGAGATCAAAAAACACGATTACATACTGACCCCTGGCCGTTATGTAGGTTTTGAAGAAACCGAAGATGACGATGAGGAGTTTGAAGAGAAAATGGAGAGGCTGACTGCTGAACTTTCGGAGCAGTTCAGGAAATCAGAGGAGTTGGAGAAGAAGATAAAGGAGAATTTATCAGGGCTCGGGTATGAACTGTGACTTCAGGCTGAATAGTTCTGAGATTCTAGAATTGAGAAAGCCAGAAAAAAGGTTCTGTGAACTCAAAAACCTGGGAGCTGTAATAGCCGTCTTTAACTTGTCTTGTACCGCTCGCCGAAGGAGAGCGGTATTTTCATAATATCAGTTGCACAAAAAGAAAAAGAATATCGAGTTGAGCACATGAAAAAGATAGAAGGTACACCAAAAACTCTAAGAGAATTGTTCACTGGAGTCAAGTACACAGTTCATTATTATCAAAGAGAATATATGTGGGGTAAAAAACAGATTGAAGAGTTGATTGAAGACCTGACAAGTGAATTTTTAGAGTATTACAATGAAGATGATTCTCTTAAAGACGTACCTTACTATGGCCATTATTTCATGGGTTCAATTGTTCTGACTGACTCTGAAAATGCAATTATTGATGGTCAACAGAGACTTACTTCTCTGACGCTTCTTTTAATTTATCTATATCATAATCTAGAAGATAGTGAAGAAAAAGCAGAGGTTTTAAATTTATTTTACTTCAAAAAATCCGGTGAAAAAAGTTTTAATTTAAATGTAGAAGAACGAGAAGAATGCCTAAAGGCATTGAAAAATGATGAAACCTTTGACACAACGGATATGCCTGAAAGTGTCAGAAATATTTATCGAAATTATAAATATATCGAAGAACTTTTCCCCGAAGAGGTTAAAGGGCAGACGCTTTTATTCTTCAAAGACTGGCTTCTGGATAATCTGGACTTCATTCGCATAATAACGCAAACTGAACAGGATGCACATAAGATATTTGTTTCGATGAATGACAGAGGGCTGAGCCTTACCGAAACTGAGATGTTAAAAGGCTATTTGCTCTCGGAAATAAAAGACGACAAAGAAAGAAACAAATGCAATGATATGTGGAAACAGACAATCCTAAATTTAAAAGAATTAGACAAGGACAACGACTCGACATTTATAAAGAACTGGCTTCGTGCTCAGTTTGCGGCCTCAATAAGAGATACAAAAAAAGATGCTGTTCCCAGAGATTTTGATATCATAGGAAATGAATTTCACAAGTGGGTGAGGGAAAACTCGTCAAAAATAGGACTGTATAAAAGCGACAACTTTGAACTCTTTATAAAGAATGATTTCATTAAGTTTTCTAAAATCTACCAGAGATTGCTAAAGTATTCCAATGAATTCGATAGAGACTACGAATACGTTTATTATAACGCCAATAACAGCTTCACTCTCCAGTATCAATTAATTATGGCTTCTATCGATCCAAAAGATCCCGAAGAAATTACCAATAAAAAGATAAAACTGGTTTCTTGTTTTGTTGATCTATTTGTTATTTCAAGAGTTTTTAATTTTAAAACTGTTGATTATTCTGCAATAAAAAATAGAGTCTTTGATTTAACCCTACAAATCCGCAGGCTGCCCCTTGATGAACTTGCAGAATACTTATACAACTACTTTAATAAATCCGAATTCAAAGTAAGCGGAGCAAGATGGTTTTATCTCAACGGTTTTACCAAGCGGTACATGCTTCACATTATCTCGCGGATGACAAACTTTATTGATCGGGAAATAGGCCTTCCATATTCCTTCGAAGATTACGTAAACAGAGACGTTAAAAATCCCTGTGATATTGAACACGTCTTAGCAAACCACTTCAACCAGCACACTGAAGAATTCGAATCAGAAGAATCTTTCCTGAAATATCGGAACAAATTCGGTTCTCTCCTGATTCTCCCAAGGGACAAAAACAGAAGTTACAAAGACAAAACCTACGAAGAAAAACAGGAAATGTACTTCAGTGAAAATATACTGGCTCGTTCCTTAAATGAAAAATGCTACCAGAATAACCCCCAATTCCTCAAATTCATAGATGAGTTCAACCTCAAATTCAAACCAGTCGAACATTTCACAAAAAAAGCCATTCTGGAGAGGCAAGAGTTATACACTGAACTTGGAAAAGTAATCTGGAACAACGAAAAACTTCTGGAATTGAAAAAATGACTCAAAAATTTAAAGAAACCGAGATCGGGAAGATTCCTGAAGATTGGGGTCTTTTAACCTTGGAAAAAGCTATGGAATCGATCATTGATTACAGGGGAAAGACTCCTAAAAAGACTGACTCTGGAGTCCCCCTTATTACAGCAAAAATAGTCAAGAACGGTAGAATCCTTGAACCTAATGAATTCATTTCTCCAGAAGATTACGAAAGTTGGATGCGAAGAGGCTTACCAAAGCCTGGTGATGTTGTAATCACTACGGAAGCACCTATGGGAGAAGTAGCCCAATTAGATGAAAGAAAAGTTGCTCTGGCTCAAAGACTTATTACCTTAAGAGGAAAACAGGGAATATTGCACAATAATTTTCTAAGGTTTGTTTTACAATCTCCAACTGTAGAAAATGAACTAAAAAAGAGAGAATCAGGCACTACTGTTACGGGAATAAAACAGAAAGAACTTAGAAAAACCCTACTACCAATTCCACCATATGATGAACAAATAAAGATATCTGAAATCTTAATGAGCCTTGACGATAAAATTGAACTCAATATCAAAATGAACTCCGCCCTGGAACAAATCGCCCAAACTCTCTTCAAACACTGGTTCATCGATTTCGAGTTCCCGGACAAAAACGGAAATCCTTACAAATCAAGCGGCGGCAGGATGGTAGATTCGGAATTGGGGGAGATTCCGGAGGGGTGGAGAGTTGGAAATATTCTTGATTTTGCGAACCTTTTAAGCGGTGGAACTCCTAAGACATCAGTCAGCGAATACTGGGATGGTGGAATTCCTTGGGTTTCAGCAAAGGATGTAACAAGTTCGAATGGTACTTTTATATTAACTACCGAGAAAACAATTACCCAAAAAGGAATTGAGAGAAGTAATGCAAAGTTGCTTCCAAAATATACAACCGTTGTAACTGCCAGAGGAACTGTCGGTAACGTTTGCATTCTTTCCGGGGAAATGGCGATCAATCAGACTAATTATGGGTTAAAAAGCAAATACGATTACGGTGACTTTTTCTTATTCTTGATAATTTTGAATCTCATTCAGGATATGAAACAAAACGCATATGGTACTGTTTTTGATACGATTACAACAAAAACATTTAGGCAGATTCAAATAATTGTACCTTCTATGAATTTTATAGAATTATTCGAAAATATTGTTGGTAACTTGATGCATAAAATGTTATCAAACCTTGAAGAATTTCAAAATCTTAGTGCAATCCGTGATTCATTACTTCCAAAATTGATTTCTGGGAAAATTAGAGTACAGTAAAAAAAGAGATGAATAGATGTTTACCAATTTTACAAAAATCTTCCTTTTTATAAGCTCTTATTCTCCATTATTATTAATCGTTACTTTACAGACAAGAGAGGATTATGGTTATTGGTCTTTGCTTCCTACCGCTTTGGCAATCATATCAATTTTTGGTCTTTTAATAGTTCGTAGAAAAATAAACATAACAAGTACAAGAGAGTTGGAAGTTTCGAGAGTCCAACAAAAAGATGCTGAAGTAATGGCTTACATCATTACATATATATTCCCGTTTATTGGATTCGATTTTAATGATTTTAATAATCTTATAAGCATTTTCATCTTTTTTATAATTCTTGGTATCATATATATCAACTCAAATATGATTCATATCAATCCTCTACTTTGCGCATTCAGATTCCACATTTATGAAATTGAAACCTCAACTGGATCAAATTATACTATAGTTAGCCGTAGAAAAAGGATGATAAAAAATGAAAAATTGAAAGTAGTTAAAATTAATGATTATCTTCTTATGGAGAAAAGTACATGACTGCCCAGGAAGTATTTGAAAACTTAATAAATATTGAGGAAATCAGAGGAGATGTCACTCTAAGTTTTGGATCTTTTGAAAGTGATTCAGAAGCACCTGTTTATCGTAGTCTGAATATATCAGAAGATTTAAAAGACAAATTTCTGGCAATTATAAACAAAGTTAACTCCTCACTACGCAGAAACCACCGCAATTATGATATAAATCTATTAGAATACAACCCTGGTTATAAGCCAGAAAAGCATGAAATTGAATGGGTAGATCTTTCTGAAATTGAGTATTTGTCAGACATTCTTCAGGGGATACCAGATCCAGTAGATATACCTCTATTTAGCGATTCAGAAGATGAATTCTTCAACAATCTTAGATTTTATGTGATTATTATTCAAACAGAACATTCAGAGAGCCCGATATATTGGTTTAGGACATACAGCAAGAAGAAAGAGCTATCTAGGGGAACTAAACTTGCCGCTGTCTGGACTGGTAACATGTACATGAGATTGGAACAAACAGGGTTTCTTTTTGATGAGGGAATTGATTGCATAGCTTTTGAAAATTATGTATTTAGTATAAATAAAAATAATTTCCAAACAATATTTAGATTCTATGATCTATTAAGGGAACTTGCAGGAGATTGCTTGAATTGTATTCAAGAACGTATTCCTATTGCAAACTTTTCAGAATTTTCAGAATCTTGTACATCTCATTTGCAAAAGTTAGTAAAATTAAGGAACATAGCCAACCGACCTTACTTTTCAACAATAACCATGGAGGATATTAAGAGATCTATAGTTCGAAACAATTTGAGTGTAGAAACAATTGTAGAAAACGGTCAAGAAAAAATAAAGTTTGATCCAAGGGATAAATGGATAATTCTTAAAGTACTTGACGATGCGTATTTAGAGTCTGTAATGACACAAAATAATTATGAAGTAAATTCTAAAAGGCAAGTTGGGGGCCAAGAATGAAGAAATATCCCAAGTTTTGGGCTGTACTACCTATGTAATAGAGACATTAATAAATATGTATTAATTTCATCGCTTCTATTTTTCCTGTATTAACTTTTGAAAAAGACCGCTCTCCTGCGTCGAGCGGGACAAGACAGACTCGGTTATAGCTAATAACGCTGTACTGGTCAAGATATTTGTAATCTATTTTCTCTTATTTCCCTTAAGCTCAGTTCACTACCTCAACCCAACAATTAGTCCTCTTGAGCGGAGCGAAAAGGACAGCGCACTGCAGAGACGCAACTCTGCCAAGACAGAATCGGTAAAGCTAATACGGTTTCCCCGGTTTTAGAAAAACATTTTTTCAAAACCGCCTGTTGGATTTTAATTCAAATCAATTCCTTTTGCTGGCTCAGTTGATTAAAAAGTATTTAAAAACGCTGAACTGCGCCGCTGACAGAAAAAATACTAATCATTATTAGACTAATCCAGATTAGTATTTTGAAAATCCAATATCGAAGGATATCTTCTGTAGATTTCAATAAGAAAAAATCCAATTATCCACCCGGAACAGGTACAACTGACAGTAGTTCATGACTTTCGTTTTCTCAAAAGAAAAACAACAAAATAGCTACACTTAAATAAATTTACTGAAATACACAATTCTAATTTTATGCTCTTGTTTCAATAGCTAAAGCTCTTTTTTGAGCGAGAGCTTGCCCTTAAAAATTAAAAACCAGACAAAAAAGAAAGGAGAAATCCCCATCCCAGCCATCATCCCCGAATCCGAAGTTGAAGCCGCAGCCCTTGAAATTCTCTCCGAGCTAGGATACGATTACCTCTACGGCCCGGGCATTGCTCCCGAAACGGAAGATGCCGAAAGGGAAGACTTCGGGACCGTCATCCTGCCGCGCAGGCTCAGGGCTGCGGTTGACAGGCTGAACCCGAAAATTCCGGCAGGAGCAAGGGAAGAAGCAATAAAAAAAGTGCTCAGGGCTGAAAGTCAGGACCTCGTGCACAACAACCGGGCATTTCACAATATGCTGGTAAACGGGGTAGATGTGGAATATCAGGGGCAGGACGGGGAAACCGTTTATGACAAGGTATGGCTTTTTGACTTTTCGGAAGCTCTAAAAAATGAGTTTCTTGCAGTTAACCAGTTTACCATTGTAGAGGACGGAAACAACAGAAGGCCTGACATTATCCTTTTTGTAAACGGGCTGCCGCTTGTGGTGGTCGAGTTAAAGAGGCCGGACGAAGAGAGCGGGTTTGAAGACGAGGAAATTATCTGGGATGCGTACAGGCAGTTTCAGACTTACAAAAAAGAGATTCCGGGACTTTTCCGGTACAACGCTTTCCTGCTGATCAGTGACGGGCAGGATGCAATGGTCGGGACGCTTACTTCAAACAGGGAATGGTTTGTGCCCTGGAAGACTATTGACGGGGAAAAGGTTGCGGATTTTAAGGTGCCTCCAATGGAGGTTCTCTTCCGGGGGATGTGCAGGCCGGAAATCCTCCTTGACCTTGTCAGGCACTTTATTGTGTTTGAAGACGACCGGGGAAAAGTTATCAAGAAACTTGCCCGGTATCATCAGTATCATGCCGTGAACAGGGCTGTGGAGAAGACGAAACTTGCTTCCATGCCGGACGGGGATCGAAAATGCGGGGTTGTCTGGCATACGCAGGGGTCAGGGAAGAGCCTTTCAATGGTCTTTTATGCGGGGAAACTGGCGCTTGAACTTGACAACCCGACCATTGTCGTGCTTACGGACAGAAACGATCTTGACGGGCAGCTCTTTGACAACTTTGCCCGTTGCAGCGAAATCCTGCGCCAGCAGCCGGTGCAGGCGGACACAAGAGCTCACCTGCGTGAACTCCTTGCAGTTGCCTCGGGTGGGATTGTATTTACCACGATCCAGAAGTTCTCTCCCGAAGGGGAAGAAGACCAGTTCCCGACTCTTTCGGAAAGGAGAAATATCATTGTAATTGCTGACGAAGCTCACCGCAGCCAGTACGGGTTTGATGCAAAGATCCGGGAAAGGAAAGTAGAAGATGAAAAGGTTGCGGAAATCTCCTACGGCTTTGCAAAACATATGAGAGATGCTCTCCCGAATGCATCTTTCATCGGGTTTACCGGCACACCCATCGAACTTGATGATAGGAGCACGCCTGCGGTCTTTGGGGACTATATCGACATTTACGATATTGAGCAGGCTGTAAACGACGGAGTAACTGTAAAAATCTTCTATGAGAGCCGTCTCTCAAAGCTTGACCTTGTCAAAGAGGCTAGAGAGACACTGGATGCAGACTTCTCAAAAATAACCGACGACAGGGATTCATACGAAGCCGAAAAGCTCAAGTCTCGCTGGTCACGGCTTGAAGTTGTGGTTGGAAGTGAAGACAACCTGAAAAAGCTTGCATCCGATATCGTCTTCCATTTCGAGAAAAGGCTTGAGGACGGCATGGACGGCAAAGGCATGATCGTCTGCATGAGCAGGCGGATGTGCGCTGACCTCTATTCCGAAATAGTCGCCCTTCGTTCGGAATGGCACAGTGAAGACGACCTCAAAGGCGAAATAAAAGTAATCATTACCGGCAGCGCCGCAGATGACGAAGTTCTGCAGCCTCATATAAGGAACAAGCGCCTCAGGACGAAGATCCGGGACAGGATGCAGGACCCAACAGATCCCCTGAAGCTCGTAATCGTCTGCGATATGTGGCTCACGGGCTTTGATGCCCCCTGCCTGCACACCATGTACTTTATGAAATGGCTGCAGGGGCACAACCTCATGCAGGCAATAGCCCGCGTAAACCGGGTGTTCAGGGACAAGCCCGGCGGGCTGATAGTTGACTATGTAGGGCTCCTTTACGACCTCAAGTATGCAATGGCAAACTATACGCGAAGCGGAGGCCGGGGAAGCCCTGCGGATTACAAGGACGAAGCTGTTGAGCTGATGCTCGAAAAATATGAAATCGTACGGGACATCTTCTATGGCTTTGATTACATGAGGATTTTTTCAGCGTTCCCGAAAGAAAAACTTACAATCGTAAGGGAGGGAGCTGATTTCATCCTTTCGAAAGGCCGGACGGAAGATGAGAGGACGCAGGAAAAAAAGCGTTTCATCCAGCATGTAACCGAGCTTTCCAAAGCCTTTGCCCTTTCTGTCCCGCATCCAGAAGCAGACCGGATAAGGGACGAGCTTGCATATTTCCAGGCTGTGAGAACTATTCTTGTAAAAGTTGACAGAAAGCCTGCAAAATCGAAGTATGAAATGAATTCGGCAATAAAAGAGCTGGTTTCAAAATCGATTGCAAATGAAGAAATTATCGATGTCTTTGATGCAGTAGGGATAAAAAAGCCTGACATTTCGATCCTTTCCGAGGATTTCCTTGCCGAAGTCCGGGACCTACCGCAAAAGAATCTTGCATATGAAGTCCTGAAAAAACTGCTGTACGATGAGATCAGGACGAGGTCACGCAGAAACCTGATTCAGAGCAAATCTTTTGCCGAAATGCTTGAGCGAGCGATCAACGAATACAAAAACAGGGGCATTGATACCATCCAGGTTATCGAAGAACTCCTCGATCTGGCAAAAAAGATAAACGAAGCCGACAAAAGAAGTGAAACTACCGGCCTCAGTGAAGAGGAACTTGCATTTTACGATGCACTTGCAGACAATGAAAGTGCTGTGGACGTCCTAGGTGATGCGACATTACGGCTCATGGCCGCAGAACTTGTAAAAATCATCAGGCAAAACGCAGGGGTTGACTGGACTCTCAGGAAAAACATCCAGGCAAAGATGAGAGTAAGTGTAAAACGACTGCTGAAAAAATACGGCTACCCCCCGGACATGCAGAAACTCGCTACTGAAAACATCCTCAAGCAGGCCGAACTGCTCTGCAGGGATGTGGGCTTTTCAGTAGCATAAACTTAGATTAACTATTTTCAAAAAAGAGACTCGAAGTGGCATTTTACCTCTTTTGTTTTTTCTCATCGCTAACCAGGTTGCCGTCTTCGAGAGTTATTACTCTATCAACATACTCGGTATGCCAAGGTTCGTGTGTTACCATTACGATTGTTTGGCCATATTTTTCATTCAATTCTTTGAAAACATCCAGTACCTGTTTTGAGTTGCTGGTGTCCAGGTTTGCACATGGCTCGTCAGCAAACAATATGTCAGGTTTTTTTGCTATGGCTCTTGCGATTGCAACTCTTTGTTTTTCCCCGCCGGATAATTCATCAGGAACCCTATTGTGTTTTCCTTTCAGGCCAACCTTATCCAGGGCTTCAAGAGCAGTTTCATAAGATTCTTTCCTTGATTTTCCTTCCATCATGGAAAGAATGTAAACATTTTCTGCAGCACTCATTTCGTTAATAAGCGCATAGTCCTGAAAAACATAACCGACCTGCGTTAGCCTGTAATAGCTTCTTTCGGCTTCGGGCAAGCTGGAAACCTGCAATCCCCGAATGGTGTATTCTCCATCCGTTGCGTCGTCCAGTAATGCCAGTATCCTCAGGAGAGTCGTTTTTCCGCTTCCGGATGCGCCCATTATCGCTACAAATTCCCCTTTTTTTATTTCAAACGAAACACCCCTGAGAGCCTTGACAGCTGTTTCCCCTGTTCCGTAATACCTTTTCAGGTCCTTTACTATGATCATTTTTATCGTCCCCATATGGCTTTGAGTATGCTCTCTCTTGACACACTCCAGGCAGGGAGTATTCCGGCCATCACTGATAGTATAAGCATGGTAAATATGCTTTGAATAAGCAGCATAGGATCGATCTGGGGCCTTATTTCCATGGTTTCGTAGAATATTACCGGGTTCGCCTGGAAGTAGAACATGAGCGCAAAGTATAGTATTAATCCTGTGAATATTCCTAAGGAAACATAGAACATGCTAAGGAACGCATAGGACAATACTATTGAGCCCGGAGTAATGCCTACTGCCTTTAAAATACCGATCTCTTTTTTCCTATTAAGTACGTTGATATAGATGATTATAAGTACGAGTGCTGCTCCTACGACCAAACTCACAAACTTTGACATGGTATCTATAGCACCCATGCTTTGCATTGCCTGTTTTATGAGAGCTTCGGACTTATCAGCCCATGTGAAGACCTGCTCATTCACGCCTGCTTCTCTAATTTTGTCCTGTATCTGGGCTTCGCCCCCTTGCTCGTCAACCCTGACGACTACACTGGTAGCTTTACTTCCTTCCAGGCCATAGACTTCCTCTATTTCCTTGTAGTGGACTAAAGCATTAAGGTCAACAAGTTCAAACGTGCCTTCCATTATGCCTTTTACTTTATAGGTTCTCTTCACACCATTGCTGTATGTCACCTCAACAAGCGATCCCGGTCTTACTTCACCCAGGTTATCATAGATTTCCGACCCAAAACCCGTACCTGCGATCATAGCCCCAATGATAATCTCGTCCCGGGAGAGATCTCCTAAGAAATCTCCTTCACTGATAATGTAGGGGTATTTTGAAACTTCATGCTCTTCCGTAGGAAGCAACCCGGTTACGGTTACTCCTACCACTTTTTGTTTATGCTCAATAGATGCTCCCACATCCAGTCTTTTTGTTGCAGCTCTCACACCCTCGACTGCTCTTACTTTCTGCAAAACGTTATCGGCATTGTTAATGTAGGTGTTGTCACCTGTAGGTTCTATTACAATATCCCCATAAGCGTAGTCCTGCATAAATCCGGTAAATAGGACTGTCATTCCTCCAATCATTGACGGAAGGAATACTAAGTTCATATAGATGAGTGAGAGAACAAAAACTATGAACATCAGTGTTTTTTTGTTTCCTCTTTTTATACTGAAGTATGCAATGAGGGCTCCCACCCTGATGTCGTTAATCATACTGGGGACCCCTCATTCTTCTTTGTTGTCAGGATGGTTACCGCTGCCTTCCATTAACTGCCTGATTACCTCATCTTTTGATTTTTTTGTCCTATAATTTGTGTATATTAGTCCTCCGATAACTGCTAATACCAGCAATAAGATTGCAGCTCTTCCTGCTCCACCATTAGTTTCCAGGACTATAAGATTGATTTTCGTTTCAATCTGTTCTTCCCCAAAATCATCACTGTACGTTATGATAACAGGGATTTCGTATTCCCCTGATTGATCAGCTATAAAAGTAATTACCGCAGGCCCGTCTTCATTCGGATCAAGAGTTCCTATAAAGGATTCTTTTAATCCCTTGAACGGATGGTCAGCATAGGCTCTTATCGAGTTTATTGTCCTGTCACCGGAGTTTTCGATCCTCATAGTCAATTCTACAGTATCACCCATATAAGGAAGAACAGGATCAACCTTTACAGATGCGAGGTTTAAATTTCCTTTTTTGTCAAGCACAGTTACATTAATGTCATATTCGTTTTTTTGCTTGCCAAAATCATCTTCATACTCTATAATGACAGGGATTTCAAACTCTCCTGACCTGTTTGCCTTAAACTTGAATAATGCAGTTTGACTTTCATTTAAGCCAAGAGTTCCGATTGAAGAAGTTTTAATTCCCTTAAAATCATGATCCAAATTAACTGATACAGATTTTGCTATTGCTTCCCCATAATTTTCTATGCCTAACCTTAAGTCAACTGTGTCGCCCTCATAGATATATTCGGGACTTGTTTCGACAGAAGAGATCCTTGGTTCTGCATCTTCACCTATCACTCTTATTTCAACTTCATAATATTTTTCCGTTTCAACGGGTTTATTTGCATATGTTAATTTCATTTTTATAAGATGAGGACCGGGTTTAGCATCAGGGGTTGTTCTCATGTGATATATCAGGTACCTTTCACTTGTACTATAAGTTAATTTTGAAACTTTAGTAACTAAATTCTCTGTAACTATTATATCTGAGGGAATGCTGATTATCTCAAAAGTAACATCTTCAGGAGTTTTAGTACCGCAGCTCTCAAGATTAATTCCCAGGGTGAATTCTTCATCGATACCTATTGAACTGGGATTTATTTCCTGTAATTCTGCGTTTACGCATGCATAACTGGAAATTTCTGCTTCAACAGTAGAAATTCCTGTTAAGCTGATTGTAAAAACTAATAAAAACAAATATGTTAGCTTTGTACTCTGGCTCATTTTTTATTCACCTCGTTCTGGATTTTTTCTGTAAATTCAACAAGGTTTTTATAAATTAAATCTAATGAAATTATTTGCTGATAATAATATTCGATTATTTTGAGCAGTTCGTCAGAGCCCTCTTCGTTACTATTTTTACATCTCTCAATTATTGCCGGAAGCTCTTTAATCGCAGGGCTGATCATGACTTCAGTCTTGGATTTTACTGCGTTAATTGTCATTGTCAGCATATCTCTTTGAGCTGAGAAGTACAATTTTTTTGAACCAGCTTTCTTTGTTTTTTCCACCAATTTTATTCCACTAAGGAATTTCATTGCTGCACTAACTGATGAAAAACTATACCCGGTCATCGTAGAAAGCTCTTCTAAAGTTAGCGAACCCGGTTCAGAGTAAAGAATTGCTAATAATTTAGAACAAAGTTCATCGAGCCCCTGGGATTTTATCCCTTGATACACAAGATATTCAAACTCTTTTTTTACTGAATTCATTTCAACTCCCTATTTACGGAATTTCCAGTAACTACTGGATATTGTAGAAATAGTAAATATATGCTTCGATTTTGAAAACTTTAACCAAAAAGTGCTTTTAACCAAAAAAGTGCTTTTGACCGGAGAGTCAATTTCATTTTTCGCGGTATCCAGTACCTGAAAATTCATGCACTTGCCTGAAAATTAGACCTTTTCCTAAAAATAAGGCAACTCCCCCAGAAAATACCCTGGGACCAAGAACTTTAATTTTCAATGTTTTTGATCTGCCCTAATTATTATGGAGAATCAACTGTCATCGATTAATAAGGTAAAGTGACATAACACAGTATTTAGTTCAAACTTCAGTTCCGGTTTTTCTCTTTACAGGGGGAATTTGTTTAGTGAATTCTGAGGTTCCCTTCCACACGAAAAAGCCCATTCTGCCCGCTAATTATACGTTTCTCCTGAAAAAAATCCTGTTTTGAGAAAACTGAATACAGGCGAACTAACAAAAAGTATAAATATAATGAATACTAACTATGTGTTAGTAACTGAGCAATACTAACAACCATACAGTAACCATAACATACTAACTGTGAGGTTAAACTCAGTTATCTGCCCAAAAAATCTGCGAACAGACTGAAGGTGAACCTGTACCACCTTTAAAAACGGATTTATTCCTCCACCGAGAAGATGATGGGAGCTTGAAACTCTCATCCATCATGCCTGCAAGACCTGGGAAAGCAAAAGAAAAATCTCCACTCTCAAACCTCCATCCCTTGGCGAGGTTTCCATGTCTTTCAGGCAGCCTCCTGAGGAAAAAGAAAAGGCGGCACTGTTCCGCACCTCCAGAACTACTTACAGATCAAGTTAGAGATCATCCAAGGAGAAAGATCATCTAAGGAGAAATTAGTACATGAAATTCCCAATTAAGAGACCATCCCGTGACGTGTACAGCTGGGACCCGTTTGATGAGATCAGAAGAATGCAGGAACACATGGAACAGATGATGAGAACATTTCCTGCACTGGAAAGCAGATATGCAGGCGAGACCCTTGCCCCATTAACCGATGTCGCGGAAGAAGACAACAAAGTAATTGTTACAACCGACCTGCCGGGCATCGACAGAGAAAATGTCGAACTGAGCCTGAAGGAGAACTTCCTTGTAATCAGCGCATCCAAAGGAAAAGAAGAGGAAACCGAAAAGGAAGGCTATCTCAGAAAAGAGAGGTCTTTCATGCGCTACTACCGTGAAATTCCTCTGCCGGAAGGTGTAACCGAAGAAGGGGCAACCGCCCAGCTCAAAAACGGCGTCTTAACCGTCACCATGCCAAAAACAAAAGTATTAACCGAAAAAAGAATCCAGATCGAGTGATCGGGACACTAACATAGCCAGATTCACTGCTAAGAGAACGGCTGCTTTAATCACCACAAAACGATGAAAGCAATAAAACCAACAAAACCGATTAAACCTACACCGTTAGAGTCGATAAAACCGCAGAAACCCGATTTGCCGACAGGACCTGCAGGTTATCAAGCCTGCAGGCAAACCTTCATGACCAACCCATTAAATTTAAGTCCAGAATTGTATTCAGGTCGATTCCACTAAACTGCGAATCAGCTAACAAGAGCAAAATCCACTAAAAAACGCCTGCCATAAAAACATCTTTCCTCCAACCATTTTTCCTCCACCATTTTTTACCTCCAACCATTTACTGATTAACTTTTTCCTATTAACCTGACATCTTTTTTGACATAACCATGGAAAAACTCTAAAAGAGTGGCTTTTTTGTAATTTATTGTGAGTCTGAAAAGTAGAACCCGGAAATTGATATTGAAAAGAGGTTTGGAAGGGGGATCATAAAAGCAAGGTACAGGCTTGCAAAATCTCAAGCACCGGGAAAAAGAAACTTCAGGTTTTTTCCAGACCGTTCTTCTTCCGGAGCCTGGGCGTCTTCCGGGTCAGATTACTTTCTCCGGCTCCTCTACTTTTTTGATAACCACAAAACCCGCAAGGAGCATCAGCAGGGCGCAGGCGTAAAAGGGTGTTACAAAGGTAATATAGCCCGCAAGGAAACCTCCGAAGATAGGCCCGAAAGCCATTCCTGCTGCCTGTGCCGTTGTTATTATGCTGAGTCTTGAGCTTAAGGAAGAACCGTCCGAAAGATCAGCTGCAAGCGCCATTGCTGGCGTGTCTATTGCAGCTACGAGAAGCCCCTGAAAAGCCCGGAAAAGGATAAGCTGGCCTACGCTTACGATGTATCCCATCCCGACTACCAGCGGGACGCTCAGGAAAAGGCCTCCAACGATCAGTTTCTTCCTGCCTACCCGGTCCGAGAGGCTTCCTAGAGGCGCCTGGAAAAGCAGCCTTGCAAAAATGTAGGCTGAGACTGCAACTCCCAGGGAAAGCTCGGACGCTTCAAGCCTTACCTCATATTCGGGAAGAAGGGCAACTACCATCATTATCCCAACCATCATCATCAGCATGGCGCCTGCAAGGGAATAAATCGAAGCGTAGCTTTTTTTGCCACTTCTTTTTTCGGAAACCGGCTCAGGAGAGCCTCTAGTTTCTTTTACGAAAAAGGTCACAAGCCCCATACTTACCACTCCGAGCAGGGCGCAGAAATAAAATCCGGCATCAAAACCCCAGTACCTGGCTATTGCTCCCCCGACAACAGGCCCGAGTCCGAAACCGACGCCTCTAATAGTTGTATATACTCCTACGGCTTTTCCCCGGGTCTCGGAAGTTGAGATATGCGTAACCATGGCGATAACCGCAGGTATGGTTGCCCCTACGGTAATCCCCTGCAGCAGCCGGATAAAAAGCAACTGCTCATAGCTCGTTACCTGTGAATAAAGGAAAGAAAAGAAAGTATACCCTATCAACCCGAAGAGGATGAAAGGTCTCCTGCGGTCAAACCTGTCCGAAAGCCTGCCCATAATAGGCTGCGTAAGGGCGCTGAAAAGCCCGAAAACCGTAATTACAAGCCCCGCTCTGGTAACAAGTGGAAGCCCGGAAAAAAAAGATGCCCCAAGGTCGGAGATATATAAAGGAATCAAAGCAACCAGCATCCCCGAACCCAGATCTTCGCAGAACCTGGAAAAGGAGAGGACATAGAGCTCATGATTAATATTGCTGAAAAATTCCGGAAACGCATTTCTCTGCAGGTTACAGGTGCTCATGTTTCTTGCTCAACTCAACTTAAAAGTGAGAATTATCCAAAAAATAACAAATATCTTACACTATAAAACAATGTTGAAATCGTCTTGCTCAAACGTAATAAAGAAAATTTGAAAAGAAAAAAGACGGAAGAGAAAAAGATGAAATGAAGGAAGAATGAAAGAAAAATATGAAACGAAGAAAAGATGGAAATATTGGAAAATAACGAGAAATAGACAGACCTTAAAACCAGACCTTAAAACCAGACCTTAAAACCAGACCTTAAAACCAGACCTTAAAAAATTTCATAATTTGAGGTGTTCAGAAACCTCAAAACTTTTCTTCTATGACTTCTCCTCCGGGTTCCTTTTCCTTGAAGATCTGCCCTTCGAAGCAGTAGACTTCTGCTCCTTTGACCCAGGCGTCCGGAGAAAGGCCTGCTTTCATACATGTATGGCTCAGGAAATCTATGGAATCCATATCATTCTCAGGAGCGACCTGAGGAAGCAGCAGTCCCTGACAGTATCCCTGTTTTACGATAAGCCCGTGTTTTCCGATCTCTATTTTATCAGGAAGTTCTTTAGGAGGGGCATTGATCTTTTCAGGTTGAGTCAGGATTGTAACCTCGACAATCAGGCTTTCCAGCTCTTCTCCCCCGACCGGAGGAAAACGAGGGTCGCGCACTGCCGCAGAGATTGCAGAGTCGATGATAGCCTGCTCAAGCGTAGAGTCAGGGTAAGGATGCCCTATACAGCCCCTCAACACTCCTTTTTCCGTTAGTGTGACGAAAACTCCCCTGTTTTCCCCGAAAACCGGCGGAAGATCTGTACCTGTATCCCGGGATCCGGGAACCCTGCCCCCCAGTAAAAGCGTTTCAATGGTTTTTCTTGCAAGCTTGACTGCAGCCCTGCCTTCTGTTTCTGTAAGCATGCTTGAACCAACACCTGTAAACTGCGTATAACCTATTAATTATGCCTTGAAGTCTCTCGGTTTGAAGCCTGTAAATGCCAGCCCGGGAATATCATCACAGGTTAGATGTGATTGGATACGAAAGCTGGTAAACAGTATGTTTATCGGAGCTGGTTAAAGTACATTTCTGGTATTGTCCGGATTCCTGCAGGAAATACCAGGCAAAATATTTTCTGACTGCCGGAACTTGCAGGAAATAAATCCTTAAAGCTTTTTAGCTTCCTGATATTTTATGTAGGCAGCCTTCAGAGATTCGACTCCCGGCAGCTTTTCTCCCGCAAGATAATCAATACAGGCTCCCCCACCTGTACTGATATGCGAGAAGCGGTGTTCAAGGCCGAGATGTGCAACCTCAACTGAGATGTGACCGCCGCCAATGATCGAGAAATCGGATTTCGTGGCAGCTTTTATAATTTCGTGAGTCCCGAGGGCAAAATCTTCAATCTCGGAAACTCCTGCAGGGCCGTTTAAGACAACGGTTTTGGAGTTCTGGATTTCATTTGTATAGTCCACAATAGTTTCGAGCCCGATATCATTAATAGGCAGAGAGTCGGAGTTAAGCTCGGATATATGAACTTCGACGCGTTCCTTGTTATCATTTAAGGCCACGTCTTTTGGAAGGCCGATCCTGTCTTCAAACTTCGCAAGCAATCCTCTTGCTTTTTCAATCTGGTTTTCGTAACCCTGAGATTTGATGAAATCCATGTTGACTTTCCCGATGTTTACTCCTGAAGCAGCAAGAGCAACATTTGCAACCACACCTGTAAGCAGCACCCTATCAGCCCCGCCACTTGTAAGGACATTTTCGGTCACTCTAAGAGAATCGTCTACCTTTGCCCCACCCAGCACGAAAATGCTTGGCCTTTCTCCTCCTTTTACTCCCCGATCCAGAGAAATAAGCTCTTTTTCCATTACTCTGCCCGCGCCTGACGGAAGGACCTCGGTAAAGCCTACAACCGAGAGATGCGACCTGTGAGCTACTGCAAAGGCGTCGTTCAGGAAAATATCAACAAAAGGCGCCAGTTTTTTAACCATATAGGTATTGGCCTGCTCTGTGGGTGTTCTTTCAAGGCTCTCTTCCGAATAAAACCGGACGTTTTCAAGCATGATTACGTCCCCGTCTTCCATAGAAGCGATATGGGTTTTTGCAAATGTCCCGAAAATGTCATCCACATAGGTAACTTGCTTACCCAGATATCTGGACAGCAGGTGGGCATGGGGTTTCATAGTAGTGAAATCTTTTTTCCCGGGTCTGCTCTGATGAGCGAGCAGAACGACTTTTGCGCTCTCGAGGTCTTTCAAGGTCGCAATGTGGCTTTTAATCCTCATATCATCCAAAATATGGCCCTGTGTGTCCATAGGAGAGTTCATGTCGACCCTTAAAAGAATCGTCTTTCCGCGTATGTCAAAGTCATCGATCGTAAGAAAGTTTCTGGAAGTCATTACCCTCAGCACACCTTTGTAAACGAGATTTTATATATATAGGAGAATAAAATCTGAAAGATAAAATATTTGAGAATCTTATTCTTTCAGTATTGGTTATCTTTGTCATGGAATTTTTTACATAAATAAGTTTGTTCCTGTTTGAGTCCCAAGAGATGGATTACCGATTTTATAAGAAAAGAAGGAAGAAAAAGGTCGTTCACATCGGATAAAAAATTTTACTGATTGGATACCATTTTCAGGAAAAAGCTGTATTCTCAGGAGTACTGTAAAGAGTGATATCAGGATTACTACCCAAAAAACAAGGAAAATGAAGGAGCTAAAAATTGTGGCAGCCAAGGAAGAAAACTGCGGAAATTTTGAAGAGAGGGTCCAAAAACTGGTGGAGAACGGGTATGAGACCGTCGCAAGGGAAGCAATAGCCTGTACACGATGTCCTCTCCAGAAAAGTGCGACTAAAAGAGTTATAGGAAAAGGGTCCTGCAACCCTAAAGTAATGTTCATAGGAGAAGCTCCCGGAAAAACCGAAGACGAAACCGGAATACCTTTTACCGGAAGGGCAGGAAAAAAGCTGGACAAAATAATTGAGTATATGGGACTCTCGGAAGAAGACTGGTTCGTAGCAAATACCGTCAAATGCCGCCCTCCGGAAAACAGAAGGCCAAAAGCGAGTGAAATAGAATGCTGCAAACCCTTCCTTATTGCCCAGATAACCCTGCTTGACCCCGGAATTATAATCCTTCTAGGCAACACAGCTGAAAAGGCATATTGCCCGGAAAGAAAACTGGAATGGGGAGTTCCTGTAGAATATGAAGGAAGAATGATCCTGAAACTCTACCACCCTGCAGCGCTAATTTATACGGCTTCGAAAATAGAAGTTCAGAAGGCTTTCATAGACAAAAACAGGGATCTGTGGAAGTAAAAAAAGAAGAAACTGATAAAGAAGAGCAGTAAGATCAGGCAAAGAAGAATTCGAGAGAGGAAGGCAATAGAAAAAGTAGGAAGGGAAAGGGGAAGGTACAGGTAGTAGGGGGTAAGCAGTAGGAGAAAGTGGAAAGTGTAAGCAGCAGGGAAAAGTGGTAGAGGCGAGTGAGAGGGAAAGCAGAAGAGGCAAGTGAAAGGGAAAGCAGAAGAGGCAAGTGAAAGGGAAAGCAGAAGAAGCAAGTGAAAGGGAAAGCAGAAGAAGCAAGTGAAAGGGAAAGCTGGAGGAAATATAAAACGAAGTTATTGTTCATAAAATATAAATAAAACGATCCCGCAATTATTATTTGAATTTGTTCTATACTTTTATATAGCAGCCTGGGGGTACGAATATATCAATGGTAAAGATGTCACCGGACGTATTTTCATGTTCGGACGATGAGGGGAATCTGGACATTGAAATCGATATGTTTGGGGTAAAGAAAGAAAATATCAAACTGAAAATGGTCGAGGAAGGCTTTTTTGTAAAAGCAAAAAGGGAAGAAACCGGGGTAGAGTATGTTGGGACTTATGCTTTCTGCTGCGCGGTCGTCCCTGAAAAAGCTGTTGCAAAATATGTTGATGGAAAACTCTATGTAAAAGTGCCTTACAGGGAAAGTACAGAGACCGTAGATGTTAAAATCCAGTAAAATCCTGTACGGAACCTGATTAATGAAGCTGGAAATTATCAATCGGCACTAATTTTTAGAGCAATTATTAGCAGTAATTAGCTCAGGAATTCAACTTTCTAATTTGTAAAAACCAGATAAAATGGAGGAAGTATGCATCCGGTAATCGACTATCACAAATGTAACGGCGCTCTCGCCTGCTATGAGGTCTGCCCTGCAGAAGTTTTTGACATTAACGAGATCGATAATGTAAAAAAAGCCGCGGTAACTAACCCTGAAAATTGCATCGAGTGTGAGCAGTGTGTGGAAGCCTGCCCGGCAGAAGCTATCGAGCTTGTTGAGAGCTGAGTTCTAAGTCCCTTATTGTGATAAGATAAAGCAGAGGGATCAGACAACCGGTTAAAAAGTGAAGGAATAAAACAACTAAACAACCGGTTAGAAAAGAAAGGAATAAAACAACGGCTAAAGCCTGAATTTCAGAAGGAAATCAAAATTCCAGAATAAATTAAACTCAATATATTGAGAATCCGGAAGAGATGGAAAATGCACCCCAAAATTGACTACAATAAATGTGTTGGTTCACTTGAATGCTACGATGTATGTCCTGTGGAATTGTTTGACGCGGAAGAGAGAGAAGAAGGAAAAAGGGCAGTTGTGGCACGTCCTGAGGACTGCATCGAATGCGAACAATGCGTAGACGTCTGTCCGACCGACGCAATAGAACTTGTGGATGATTGAAAAGATTTTTAGAGGTAAGACTGGAAAAGGTTAGACCGAAAGAGGTAAGACTGTAATTATGAAGCATGTTTCAACCCCTGTCATGGACCTCCTTAATAGGGAAAAGCACGGCATAACGGGTATAGGCTGGGAGAGCGTCCTGATCGTTGTGCTTTTTGTAGGAGGGTACACGCTCATCTTTTTTTCCTGGATCCTCGGAAAGAGTGGCTGTCTGTCCGGAAAGATTTGTCCGGCAGTTTTCCAGAGTTTTTTCCAGAACATCCAGGACAAAAGGGTCGCTCTCCCCGTCTTCCCGGGACACCAGCAAAACCGGCTGTTCCGCAGGGGCATAGATTTTAACCTCACGGCCTTTGCAGCTCCATTTTACCTTTCTGACCTTTACCAAGCCAACCTTTTTCAACACCTCAAGGTTGTAGGTCAGTGTATTCAAGCGGAGACCGAGCTCTGAGGCAAGTTCGCCTGCAGACATCTGTTTTTCCTGAAGTTGTTTAAGTATCTGCATCGGAAGGGGCCTTGAAAGAGTCCTTGCAAGCAGAGACACCTCCTCCGAGATAGACAGGACAGGCACGGGGATTAAATCCTCAGTTCTCTCCAAACCTTTCAACCTCCTTTCCAATTCCCGAAAGTAAAGAACCCAAAAACATTACAGTTACCTCATTTTTATTTCTTCTCTTATTCCTTTTTTATTCCGAGATTCTATTTTTCTTTACTGCCCGGAACTTTTATTTTCCTTTTTCCGGAGATTTTATCATTCATATCAGGCCAGAAATTCTATTTCCCTTATTAGTCCGGAGTTTCAAACCTTCTCGATTCTTCGGACTCTGAACCCTTGAGCCTTTACAATCAAATACCCATTTGTTCTTCTGAAAACTGAATGACAATTTGTATTCAGTATGATCAGTTTTTACTTGAGTTTCATTGTGAAAGATTTCCAAAAGTTCCAGTACCAGGAAGCAGGCGGTTCTGTACTTGTGTTGGTGAATTTATTCGATTCGTTTTTAGAAGAAAGAGATGCAGAAAAACCAGCGGTTGAAGTATCATTAACTGAAGTATCATAAGTAACTGGAGTATCATCAGTAACTGAAACACTTCCGAAAACAAGACTTCCCAGGTTAGATGCATCTGTTCCATTAATGATTTGATTTAGTGTAAACTCCCCGAATTCATCTAACTCCCCGAATTCATCTCCGACATTGAGAGTTCTGGCATTTGCATAATCGGCAAGCCAAATTCCATCAATCCAGACGATCCTTTTTTCTGACCCCACGAATAAATTTTTGACATGGACTTTCATGACAACAATATTGTTTCCATCCTGAACATCGTCAAGAGCAACAGTCCATGTCCTGTTGTCATCAGTATCCATTGAGACATTTTTATCGGCTATATATTGACCGTCCCTGGTAAGTTCAAGCCAGGCCTTCTCACTGTCAATGTCAATCTCCCTGACCTCGAGAGCGTAACCCTGCCCGAGGTCGAGGATTTCACCGGCTTCGAGGACTTGCGTTTCATTGCTGTCAAGAATCAAACCGGTAAGCTTGTTAACATGCGAATCCCAGATATTTCCATCAGTGGGGAACAGCGGAACATATTCCGCTCCAAATAAGTCGATTACAGGATACTGTTCATCAGACCAGCTATCGCACTCATAACCGGTAGTGGTAACATTACAAATAATGCTTCCATCGCTAACATTGTCTGCTGCACTTACATTGCCTGCTGCAACTACAACAAAGACAGCAAGAGCAGCCAGTAAAACTGCTGTATGTTTCTTCATTTTGTTCATTACTCCTTATTTTTTTATGAAGTGATTGAATATTTTATGGGGCCTGCAAAAATCTAGCATAGCACCCGCTAACATCTGACTGTTACCAATAAAGACCCGGAAAAAATCAAGGTCTTTTATCAGAACCCCAAACGTTTGAAATTATTGCTAGACTAATAAATATACAGGGAAAATTTTTATTTTTGTATCTTTATGGTAGGCATTTGATGTATTTGCGGATATAGATTCATTGCTTGTAATTTCACCAAAGGTACCCGTTTTTTCTTTACTGAGAATCTCCTTTACAGGCATACTTTTCCAGACTGAAGAAGAGCTCCTTGAATCCAATTCAACCAGTGAAACACCAACGTAACCGCTGTCGTCTCTGGAAAATATCACAGATCTGACAGTGAACTGTTTTCCTCAGGCCTCCATCCTCCTGATACGTCATATCTACCCTTTACTGCAGGAGTCACCTGAGTAAGGTTGGAACCATCCAATTAATAATAAATAAAGGAGCAGCGATGTTTTGGCGTGTTGACGGGATAGGCTCATTTTCAAGAATTTTTCCGTTAGCCGGATCAAGGGAAGATGTAAATGCTATAATATTTCCGGACGGACTTATTGAAAACTGGGAAGCTCCGAAAAAGCTCCAGAAATAAGAGGTAGTCAGGCCGAAATTTGTAATAAAGGACAGGTCGATTCCATCCATATCGATTGAATACAGCTGGTTTTCATTTTCAACGAATAGTATTTTCTTTCCATCCGGGAACCACAGGGGATTGCTAGTATTGCCTTCATAAAGCAAACGTTCTTCATGTTCTTCTCCCTCCTGAATGTATAAATTTCCTTTTTTGTTTACCACTACGAGGGAACCATCTGGCTGCCAGGAAACGGTAGATTCTTCCGAGTTCGTATCGCTATCATAAGAGACATATTTTTTTAGTTTTGATCCGTCAATATCAGAAATATAAGTCTGGAAATAGCCATTTTCGACCTTAGAAGTGACTATTATTTTTTCTTTATCAGGACTGAGAGAAAAACTTACACATTCTTCCCCTTCGTTCTCCGGCTGAAAAGTCCTGATCACATTTCCTTTATAGTCGGCAAGCACCACAGCCCCTTCTTGCAGCACAAAAAATACCTCCTCCGAGTTATTCCAGGAAGGCTTTTCAGCTTTAGACCGAAGCTCAAGTATATTTGTCCCATTCCCGTTTGCAAGATACACTTCTGCCAGACAATCCTCGGGTTTTTCCCAGGAAAACACAACTTTACTGCCATCAGGACTCCATGCCGTTGAAGTTGTTACAACTCCTTTTTCGAGATTGAGGAACTTATCAAGCGATGCAACGTTAAGATTTGGATTTTCTGATATCGTGTTTGCGAATGCTATATTTGTTACAAGCAAAAATGCAGTTACCATAAATGCAATTACCATTGATATGTTCTTTAACACTTAGAATCACATCCGAGCCTGTTCATGTTGGAATAATTCTGCTTTGAGACCTGTCTTATTTTATCCTTATTTCATAGAATGGCTAGCCTGATTTCTATTATGAGTTTTAATTCAATTGGAAGCCTGTTTTTCGGAACATACTTTTCGAAATTTTTTATTGGAGAGCTTAATACTTCAATTTCAAGGCTTTTTGAGGTTATTACTGGGTAATTGACCAGATTTGAGAGTATTTCACAAATTTTCATCTAAGCCTTTTGCTGTATCGAAAGATTCCTCTAAGCAGGCTTTCAGCTAGAAAAATTCTCTAAAAAGTTTTCGGTTCAATTTCCTAAAGTAAGAAAACAATATGATAAATGACCTGATTTTATAGGTATAAAGATATTTTTTAAGTTTAATTCAAGACTGATTGAAAAGCAAGGAAGAAAAGTAAGATCTCCCTTGCTTAGAGTTGCTGGGTCAAATAACAAAATGTGCCAACATAATCACATTATTACTTCATCTTTCTTACAAATTCAACTGTCCCTATAATTGTTATGAGTTCCCAAATAGGGCTTAAAAAAGGAATTGGTGCTTTAGTAGGAATTGATTCTTTTTCCTGCTTATCTACTGTTCCTACATTTACTATCATCCCGGTATCATTTATCTGGTTCTCGGTTTGACTTATAGGGCTTAATAAAGAAGTACTGTTTGGCTCAGTAGTAGAACTGAATTTTGTTGCCGGACCAATCCCCACAGCAACAGGAGATCTTCCTACAGGCACCGTAGCATTAACTTTGTTTGTAGCTGTATCAATTATAGAAGTAGTGTTGCTCCCAGAGTTCACTACATAAACCTCATTTCCATCTGGAGTGACTGCAACTTCTTGAGGAGCTGATCCAACACCCACTCTGCCTATAAACTCGTTTTTGGCTGTGTCAATTACATCAACGGCACCTGTAATTGCAGTTACACCACCTACTTTTTCTAAAGGATATCTGCCTGGATTACCTATTGTCACGTATAACTTTGTTCCATCTGGACTGACTGCAATTCCTTGTGGCAAGTTTCCTACAGGCACTGTAGCTATAACATTGTTTGTTGCAGTGTCAATTACGGAAACAGTACCTTTGTAGTAAGGATAACCATTAGAGTTAACAACGTACACCTTTGTTCCATCCGGACTGACTACAATTCCTCGTGGATCTTTTTCCACATTTACTGTCGTTGTAATAGTGTTTGTTGCTATGTTAATTACAGAAACAGTACCTTGATAATCAGGAGGAATGCCGTGGTTCAAAGCATATAATTTTTTTCCGTCCGGGGCAACTGCAATTTTGTAAGCCAAGTTTTCTACTTTTACTGTAGCTGTAACATTGTTTGTTGCCGTGTCAATTACAGAGATAGTGTTGCTCGCAACGTTTGCAACATACACCTTCGTTTTATCCGGAGTGATTGCAACTCCATAAGGGTAGCTTCCTACGTATACTGTGTCTATTACCTTATTTTTGGCTGCGTCAATTACAGAGACACTATTGCTCATGCAGTTTGTCACATATACTCTTGTTCCGTCCGGATTAACTGCAACTCCTGCGGGCTCGTTTCCCATATTCACCGTAGCTGTAACAATATTTGTAGCAGTGTCAATTACAGAAACATTGTTACTCTCTAAGTCTGCAATATATGCAAATGGTGAGGCACCTGTGACACCCACCAGTATTAAAACCGTAAGTGCCGCTATTCCAAAAGCTTTTAAGATGTTACTCCCTCCGCATGCTTTGTTAGATATTGCAACAGTGCAAAATTTACCACGATAAAGAAACTTCATTTGCCTTTATTTGTGATAAATTCCAAAAAGTCCCAGTCCCACGGAATAAATGATCTTGTACTTTTGTTAGTAGATGCAACTGGCACCTTTTCGGATGTGGGTGAAAAAGAATCAACATTTTGAGTTTTCTTGAAAGCAAGACTTCCCAGATTAGATTCATTTGTCCCGATAACTATTTTTTCAAGCGTGAATTCTCCTATCTTATCCCCGATTTTGAGGGTTCTGGCATTTTCATAATCAATTAGCCATATCCCGTCAATCTGGACAATACTGTCGTTTCCGTCCTGATAGACTTTGCTAACATAGACTATCAGGACAGGAATATTGTCTTCGCCTTGAATATTGTCACGTAAACAAGTCCAATAATGCTCATTAGGATAAGTTAAAACGATAGTATCATCTACATATTTTCCATCTTTATCGAATTCAATCCAAGCTCTCTCTCCATCAACGTCGATCTCCTTGACCTGGAGACTGTAGCCCTGGCCGAGATCGAGTTTTTCACCGGTCTTTAGGAGGTGTTTCTCATCGCTATCAAGAACGAGTTTAGCAAGCTTATCAACGTGACATTCCCAGATTGGATCGTTATAAGGTTTCCGTGCTGGGACGCTATTGGCAAGCAACGGAATATACTCTTCTCCAAATAAATTGATTGATGGATACTGATTAGACCAGCTTTCACATTTATAATTAGCATCAACAACATCACAGTTTATAGAAGATCCCGTAGCATTTTTAAAAACAAGGCTCCCCTGATTAGAGACATTTTCTCTGTTAATTATTTTTTCAAGCGTGAATTCTCCGATTTTATCTCCGATTTTAAGGTTTCTGGCATCTGAGTAGTCAGTAAGCCAGATTCCGTCAATCACGACATCACTATATTGAAGGATATCATTTTCTACAAATCCGCCTACTCTGTCAACGTGAACTCTCATGACAATAACGTTGTTTTCGCCCTGAATATTGTCAAGAGTAACATTCCATGTTGTATTTTTGTCATCATCAATTGTAACTATTCTATCAGCAACATACTTTCCGTCCTTTGTGAACTCGAGCCAGGCTTGCCTATTGGAAATACTGATCTGCTTGGCTTCGAGAGCGTACCCTTGGCCGAGATCGAGTTTTTCACCGTCTTTGAGAACGTGACGTTCATTACTATCAAGAATCAACTTGACAAGCTTGTTAACGTGTGCATCCCAGATACTTCCATTAGTGGTAAGCAGCGGAACATACTTATCTCCAAATAAATCGATTACTGGATATTGTTCACTAGACACCCATTTGTAACTGGTACTAACAACATTACAAACGTCGGTTATATTGCTTACATTATCTGCTGTACTTGCAGCATCTGCCGTGTTTGCAGTCTCTGCTGCAACATTAGACCAGCTATTGAATTTATAATCGGTACCGATTACATTACAGGTTACAGAAGAATTGTTCACAGTACTTTCGAAAACAAGACCTCCCAGATTAGATTCATCTACTCCGCTGACGATTTTTTCAAGAGTGAATTCTCCTATTTTATCGCCTACCTCGAGAGTTGTAGCATTTGTATAGTCAATTAGCCAGATCCCATCGATAAAAACGATACAGTTTTCCACACCCACAAATAGATTTTTAATATGAACTTTCATGACAACGATATTATTTTCACCCTGAACATTGTCAAGGGTAACAGTCCATGTCTTGTTGCTATCAGTACTGGCTGAGACTATTTGATCAGCAATATATTTTCCATCTTTACTGAACTCAAACCATATTTCCTCATTGTCAATATTGATCTGCTTGGCTTCGAAAGCATATCCATTGCTGAGATCGAGTTTTTCACCGTCTTTGAGGATGTAAGTTTCATTATTGTCAAGAATTAACTTGGCAAGTTTGTTAACATGTGAATTCCCAATATTTCCATTAGTGGTAAATAGTGAGACTTCTTTTTCTCCAAATAAATCGATTACTGGATATTGTCCGTTAGACCAACTCTCACTTTTATAGTCGGCGCCGGCCACATCGCAAACGTTGGTTATACTGCTTGCATTGTCTACTGCATTTGCGTTAGCTGCAGCAACTAAAATTAAAATAGTAAAGGCAACCAGCAAAAATACCGTATGTTTCTTCATTAAATTGTTTCCTCCTTATTTTAGTATTTTTTTGGAAATTCCAAACCTAGCGGAGTGTCCGCTAATGTTTGACGTTATTAATCAACAACTCGTAGACTGTAAAGATTTGAAATATTCGCGGAATTTGTTCATCTTGTAATTTTTCAATCCAAAACTATTACATTAAATCCGCATCTTCATAATGCAAACATACTAATTAATAAAAAAAGGAGACATCCACTGTCCCCCCTTCGTTAAGTATTACCAGCGCTTTTTCTGCATTGATCCTGACGTTTCTGTACTCGTCTTTGTCAGTACTGACTCGGCTCAAACCTTTGATAGCTTCTGGTCCTCCCAGTATCCCGAGAGCTCGAACTTCCGAAATTCTGACATTCTGCTCCCTTTCGGTCTCAAGGGACTTAATGATAGGCTCAACAGCTTTCCTATCGCCAAGTTTTCCAAGCCCAGTTGCGGCACCTTGTCTTACTTTATAATTTTCATCCCCAAGCAAGGAAATTAAAGGATCGACCGCCCGGACATCCCCAATTTCCATAAGAGAATAAACAATTTCCATTCTAATATGCCAGTTCTCATTTCCAAGAGCGTCAATAAGAGCGTCTGCAGCCTCAGGATCTTTATATCTAGCCAGGGAATGAATAGCAGCAGTCTGGCAGAGAGTAGAATCTTTAGACTGAATGAGCTCAGCAAGGGGTGGTATAGCTTTTTTGCTCTCGATACGTCCAAGAGAACCAGCCGCAGCTGCCTGTACCTCTATTTTACTGTCTCCGAGGGCATTAATTAGAGGCTGCTCAGTCTGGGCAATTTCCTCAGACTCATTAAAATGACCCAAAGCGTAAGCAGCTCCTCTGCGCACTTCTGGAATAGGGTCATTCAGCATCCTAACAAGAATGGGAACAGCATCAGGGTCCTGAATATGCTCATATACAGATACGGCATTGATCCGGACTGTAGGATTTTTGCTGTCCAGCAGCTTAATAAGTTTTCCGAATACATATTCCCCTTTAATACGGCCAAGATTGGAAGCTGCATGACTCCCAATTTCTTTATCATCTAATAGATTCAGGAGGGTATCAACTGCCCGCGGATCTCCAGTTTCTCCAAGGGCAAATACAGCCTCAGAGCGTATATTCGAATTGCCATCATAGCTTGCACTGGCATCATCGCGTTTCAGAACCTCACAAAGAGGTTCAGTAGCCCTGGAATCTTTCAACATTCCAAGTGCAATTACCGTATAGCGAACTACCTCTCCGTTTTCGTCCTCCAAAAGCTCAATAAGGGGTTCAACAGCTTCAGTGGCTTGAAGTCTCCCAAGTGAAAAAGCTGCGTTCATACGAACTTCCGGAACCGGGTCTTTCAGAGCTTCTATTAACGAATTTGTAGCTTTTTTGTTGCCTATTTTTCCAAGAGCTTGGGCAGCAAGGCTTCGAACCTGCGGATTATCGTCTTTTAAAGCTTTTATAAGAGGATTTACTGCAGGTTCTCCGATCGCGCAAAGTTCATTAGCTGAAACCGAACTGACTCTCTCGTCCTCATCTCCGAGACCCCGAACCAGTGTATTCACCCGGACCTCTACCGGATCCTTTTCAAGACAGCCAGCACAGATTCCGAAAAGCAAAAACATAAGAATCAAAAGTTTTGCACTTTTGCAACTGAAAAGTTCATCTCTTTTTATCATATGCTTCACCTGCCCTCCTCCTGAGCCGGAATATGTAATTCGGCAGATGTTACCTGATCCTGCCATCTGGATGTTATATTCAGCAGGAAGCGATCCCCGTTTTGCCCGATAATCACAATCGGGATAGGCTTATATGGATCTCCTGAGGGTTTATCATGCGCAATTTCCACAATTGCATATGGATAACCTGGCCAGGCTCTTAGGGCACTTTTATCCTGGCCGCCCACGGAATAAAACTCGGAAGATGTAAACACAGTTTTCCCTGTTCTTTCGTTTGTCACTGTTAAGTTAGTACTCACTTTGTCTGCAGAGCTCAGCCCGTAATTTATAAGGTAGCCATAAACCTTATACACATCAGAGGTATTTCTGCGTTCAAGTTCATTCTCAAGCTTAAGATGTAGTTCAGGAAGCGGGATATTTACAAGATAAGTGTCTTCGTCCAGAAGTCTGCCATTCTGAACTACCCTAACCTTTACAGGGTATTCTCCCGGAAGCTTATACCCAAGCCATACACTGACTGAGTTATTTCCATGAACAAGCCTTATCGGCCTCTGAAGAGAAACTGACCCTTCATCCCATGGACCTGTGGAATTATCGGAAATTACCAGCCTTGATGTTGAGTAGCTCGTCCCAGTTTCATCCACAAAAGCGTTCTCAATCTCAAGCCAAATATCCACGGGCTTTAAACCGTTATTTTGAAGCGTTATGTTCAGCTTTCCAGGGTCACCGGCCCCGAAAGGAGAAGCATACATATCAGTAATTTTTACATCGGCCCCACTTCCATAGTACCATAACCCACCCAGAACCAGGACCAGTAAAATGACTGAAATTGAAATTAGAGTACTTTTCTTCATTTCATTCACTCCTCAGCCTCGCTATCCTGAAGCTCGTCAGCTATCGAAATACAGTTGGTAAGTCCGTACTTTTTCTTTGTTATTATGCCTCTTCTTTCCAGATTCATGAGAACCCTGGAAACCTTGGCTTTGGAAAAATCAAGAGAATTTACGAGTTCGTTCTGGAGAATTCGTCCTCCTTTTGCTACAATAAGTCCAACAGCTTTTTTTTCATCTCCTTCAAGGGCTCGTAAAAGAACATCAGTTGGGCCGATGTTAGACCTCTCGAATTGAGGCTTTTCAATAAAGGCATTCTCAGGAGAGACTTCAAATCTACGTTCCAGAACCTCAAACTTCTCCTCTCTGTCTTTTTCTGCCGCAAAATTGAGAGCCTTTACCTGAGCTGCAGAGCCCGTTGCGGAAAAAACAGGTTCCTGAAGTCCTGAAGACCGCAAAACCTGAGCCAGAGCCAGCCCTCCCATAAACCCGGAGAAAAGAAGGATATACGCTTCTTTTACCGTGTACACATATGGTATATCTATAACTTTGAATGCGTCTCCATCAAGCTGGATCACCACCGGTGAGTCTTCAAGCAGAAGATCAATGGCGACAATGCTTGACAGGAGCAGGATACCCACAGCCAGCACGAATCTTTTTCGTTCCTGGATCGTACTACCACCTCATTAACTACCTCCAGTATGTACGAAACAAATGTTATAATTTTAGTTTGACCTGACCCCAAGACGTCTCAGAATTCTGAAACCACCCGTAACCGATAGTGAAATATTATTTTGGGCTGACATATTGAAAAATAAGAGAACCAGCCATAAATGTGACAGGGAATGGGCCGGCTGATAAAAGAATAATGATAAATAATATACAAATAGGCCAGATGAAAATACTGGAAAAACGAGAGAGAAGAAAAACCGGCAGGTTATGGAGAAGTTAGGAAAAACAAAGGGATAAAAAAGACCGGCTCTGAAAAGAAGAAATCAACTTGATCTTTCAGTAAAATGCGTATTTTTATTGTAAAGTTTGGGCCTTCCTCAAAGTAACAATTTTTCTCAAAAGTATCAGTTTTTCTTTAACTTAAGCCTCATGTCAACTGCACAAGCTCCTGTTCCTTCTTCCAGAACCATCATGGGATTGATCTCAAATTCTTCAATTTCCGGAAAATCGCAGACAAGCCTTGAAACTCTTAAAATGGCATCAATCAGAGCATCAATATCCGAAGGCTTTTCCCCCCTGGCTCCGGCGAGGAGCGGGTAGGTTTTAATCCCTGTGACCATCCCCCTTGCTTCTTCTTCGTCCACTGGGGCAATTGCAAACTGCACGTCCTTGAGGATCTCCACATAAACCCCCCCAAGCCCGAACATCAACATGGGCCCAAAGGTCGGGTCCTGAACCATCCCGATAATTACTTCTTTTCCGCCTGAGAGCATTTGCTGCAGCTGGACCCCTTCAAGAACCGCATCAGGCCTTTTTTCAGGGATGTTTTCCATCATGTCGCGGTAGGCAGCCCGCACCTCATCTCCGTTTTCCAGGGAGAGCCTGATCCCTCCGACATCCGATTTGTGGGAAATCTGCGGAGAGACGACTTTCATCACAAGAGGATAACCAATCTCTTCTGCAACTCCGAAGGCTTCCTCTTCAGTCTTTGTAAAGGCAGTCCTTACTGCAGGAATACCATAAGCTTTCAGAATACCAAAAGATTCAAGGCCCAGCGTGCACCGCTCAGCCTCTCGTGCAGCCCTGAGAATTTCAGCTGCCAAAACTCTGTCCGGACCGGATTCCGAAAGAGAAAGGTCTACCTGTTTCATAGCCATAAGATACCCTTAAGGATAGTTATCATTTAAGAGAATAAATTTCATATATAAGTTATAAAATTCTGGATTCCGCGGTATTAAAGCTAAAGAGGTTTCTCGCTTTCTACTTACAAGCCCCGAAAAGTCCATTTTAGCTAACAGAATAAAAGACAAACCGACAGCCTGTCTAGCCACCCGTTGAAAGACGTGAAAAGAAAAACTGATTTCCCGTGTAGAGTGTAAGGAAAGATACGATATAGTGAATAAGGTTGCGTGGATGAAAAATCTGTAACTCAGTTTACCTGAATCAGGGAAAATAACATTCATTTGCCAAGAAGTTAGTCCTCTTGAGCAAAAATATCTTAAAAACACATCAAGTAGTCCGCTTGAGCGCAGCGAAACGGACCGCGTACTCCCGAGGCGCAATTCGGGAAAAAAAGAATAAGAGAGGCAAAGGAAAAATATCCTTTACCATCAGATCCAACTAGATTGGTATTGATTTTAGATTGGAACCGATTTTCGCAGTTTCATTTCAGTTTCACAGATTTCCTTTGTGTCCCTTGCAATGGAGAGTTCTTCGTTAGTCGGGATAACGAGTACCCTGACTTTTGCTTCGGGAACACTGATGTCAATTTCCTGGCCTCTGATCTTGTTCTTTTCTTCATCGATCTGGATGCCAAGACCCTCAAGGTCGGAGAGGATTCTCTTTCTGATACTTGCACTGTTTTCTCCGATTCCTGCGGTAAAGACTACTGCATCTGCACCATTGAGCACGGCTAAATATTCGCCTATGACCTTCTTAATTTTATACGCAAAAATTTGAAGGGCAAGTTCTGCTCTCTGGTTACCCTGGGAAGCTGCTTCATCAAGGTCCCTGAAGTCATTGCTGAGCCCGGATACTCCAAGCACACCTGACTTCTTGTTCATGAGGGTGTCTATTTCTCGGGTTGTAAGGCCTTCCTTTTCCATAACGAAGGGGACTACTGCAGGGTCAATCGAACCGCACCTGGTGCCCATTGCAACTCCTTCGAGCGGGGTAAAGCCCATGGTAGTTTCAACGGATTTTCCGCCATTAACAGCCGTAATGCTTGAGCCGTTTCCGAGGTGGCAGGTGATAACCTTGGTTTCTTCTATGGGCTTTCCGAGCATAGCAGCAGCCCTTCTGGCAACATACATGTGAGAAGTACCGTGGAAACCGTATTTTCTGACCCCATACTTCTCATACAGATCGTACGGAAGAGCATACATATAGGCATATGCCGGAAGTGTCTGGTGGAATGCCGTATCAAACACAACAACCATCGGGACGCCAGGCATGATCTCCTGACAGGCAGTAATTCCCATCATGTTCGGAGGGTTGTGTAGAGGAGCGAGTTCAAAGCAGTCCTTGATTGCCTGTTCTACGCTTTCATCAACCAGAGCTGAGGCAGTGAACTTTTCCCCACCGTGCACAACTCTGTGCCCGACTGCATTGATTTCATCCATGCTTTTGATGACACCGAACTCGGAATCCGTCAGAGCATTGACGACCTCCTCAAGGGCTACTTTGTGAGTGGCAAGGTCTACCTGTTTTTCAAATTTCTTTCCATCAGACCTCTTCTGAGTGATGATAGAATTATCAATACCAATCCTCTCACAGAGCCCTATTGCAAGAGGGGACTCGTTTGTCATATCAATTAATTGATATTTAAGAGAAGAACTCCCTGCGTTTATAACCAGTACTTTCATTTGTAAACCCCAGTTCAATCCATTGTATTCAAATCACGTTTAGAGTTTCCCGGTAGATAAAACCGGATACATAATAATATGTATGAAAGTTAATAAAACGCTTCCGAAAGATTTTCGATTATTTGTCCTGGGCGGCAGCCTGGACACAGGTAATTGCAACGGCACCAACAATATCTTCGTCGCTACATCCTCTGGACAGGTCGTTAATAGGCTTTGCCAGCCCCTGGGTGATAGGACCGTATGCTTCAGCCTTGGCAAGCCTTTGAGCGATCTTGTATGAAATATTTCCAGCGTTCAGATCGGGGAAGATAAAGACATTGGCTTTGCCTGCGACAGGACTTCCGGGGGCCTTTGAAGCTGCAACTTTGGGGACAATTGCTGCGTCAACCTGCAGTTCACCGTCGATTGCAACATCAGGAGCAAGTTCCTGTGCAAGCTTTGTGGAAGCGACTGTTGCCTCGGTCAGTTTGCTGTGTGCACTTCCCTTGGTAGAGTAGGAAAGCATTGCAACATATGGAGTGTCCTGAACCAGCAGTTCGAAGGTCTTTGCAGAAATAACTGCAATGTTTGCAACATCCTCTACACTTGGCATTTCGACCATGCCGGAGTCGGCAAAGAGGAATGTCCCGTCGGACCCGTATTCACAGTCGGGTACGGCAATGATGAAGAAAGCGGATGCAAGTGCTGCTCCTGGAGCAGTCTTAACTATCTGGACAGCAGGTCTCAGGGTGTCTGAAGAAGAGTGGGCAGCGCCTGATACTACTCCGTCTACTTCTCCGAGTTTTGCCATCATAACTGCGAAGTAAACGTAATCGCTCATAACTTCAGCTGCACTTTCGAGGGATATACCTTTGTGCTTTCTCAGCTCATAGAAAGCGTTAATATATTCATCTTTTTTCTCATATGTTTTAGGATTAACAATTCTTGCTTTCGAGAGATCCAGATCTCCTGCGAGCGCCTTAATGTCGGCTTCGTCACCGACAAGGACAACATTTGCAATACCTCTTTCAAGGATCTTGGCAGCTGCCTGGAGGGTCCTTATATCCTCAGTTTCAGGTAAAGCGATTGTCTTGTTAAGTTTCTTTGCTCTTTCACTGATCTTCTCTAAAAATGTTACCAATCAACCAACCTCCTATATAATTAGAGTAATTTAAGTTAGCTGGGTTTTGATATATAAATTTACGTAAAAAGCATAGAGAAATATATAAAAATAAAAAATATATATTTCGTGCTCTCGTTATAAATATAAGTCAGGATATGAATCCCAAAATATACAAATATTTGAGAGAAGTTTACACCAAAGGTGTAAGAATTTAAAACAATTATTATGAATATAAATGACAAATTGTATAAAAGAATTCCGGAATGATACGAATGAAAATATTAGGGATATCAGGCAGCCCGAGAAGGGGGCAAAACTGTGAGAAAATGATTGGAGTTGCTCTCAAGCTTGCAAAAGAAAAGGGATTTGAAACCGAGACCTTTTTTCTCTCAAACAAGGATATTGCCCCCTGCAAAGCGTGCGGAACCTGCAGAGAAAAAGATTCCTGCGTGATTGATGACGATATGGAAAAAGTTTATGAAAAGATGAAGGCAGCCGACGGCATAATTGTTGCAGCCCCCGTATACATGGGAAATTACCCTGCCCAGCTCAAAGCTCTTTTTGACAGGAGTGTCCTGCTTCGCCGCAAAGACTTTGCACTCAAGGATAAAGTTGGAGCAGCTCTTTCAATCGGAGGCTCAAGAAACGGAGGCCAGGAAAAAACCATTCAGTCCATTCACGACTGGATGCACATTCACGGAATGATTGTGGTCGGAGACAACGCCCACTTCGGCGGAATTGCCTGGAACCCGGCAGAGGGAGATGCCGTAGGGATGCAGACCGTTTCCGAAACTGCAAAGAAACTCTGTGATGTACTGGAACTTATTCGGAAAAAATAGATAAATAACTTAGCGCATAAATTTAATAATTAGAGAGAGAATAAAAGAAAAAATATGAATTTTAGAGGAGGGGGCTGGACGAAAAACATATTTATATATTTTTAAAAGATACATTTAAATAAATGCTCGAAATCTTCTGGGGCAGAAAAAGATTTTCCGGAAAATAAAATTCGGAACCCCGAAGATTTGTTTTTTCAAAAAGATTTTTAAGCACAAAAAATTACCTCGAGGCGCGAACATTTGGAAGTTGGTCCAGAGTCCAGATTCAGACTCCACAACACAAAAGAATACCCAAAGCTAATGGAGTATATCACCCGATTTGATACCGAAGCTACAAGGGTCAATTCAATTGCAATTTTAATCGGACTCCTGACAGGCCTCGTAATAGGAGTTTATGACCGCGCCCTCCAGTACAGTAATACTCTTTTCGGAATGCAGCAGGGATTCTCCTTACACGACTTCCCATACTATTATGTAATACTCATGCCCGCCATAGGAGGGCTGCTGGTGGGGTTAATCTCCCACTATCTGATAAAAAAGAGATACGGCGTAGAAGGGCTCATAGAAACCGTAACCCTCCGCGGAGCAAGGATCAAGCTCAAGGATACTTTTCTGGAAGTTTTTGCTTCGATAATCACAATCAGTTCTGGAGGTGCCCTGGGAAAGGAAGCTCCGGGGGTACTCGCCGGGGCCGGGACGGGGGCTCTTTTGGGGAGAATCCTGAAAAGCCCGGAAAGACAACTCCAGACCCTCCTTGGTTGCGGGGCTGCCGGTGGGATTGCAGCTGCATTCAGCGCTCCGCTTGCAGGGGTAGTTTTCGTAGTAGAAGTGATTTACGGGGAGCTTGAAACCAGGACTTTCATTCCGATAGTTATCTCCTCGGTCTTTGCAACTCTGGTCTCAAGCACGCTTTTCGGGATAAAGCCTATCCAGATATCTCCCTACCAGCTGGTGAGCCCCTACAAAGAACTAGGGCTCTACCTTATCCTCGGCCTCCTTGCGGGGATCGTCTCGACAATGCTGATTCGGACACTCTACTACACAAAAGACCTTTTTTCGAGAATCCCCCTCCATCCGGTCTTCAAACCTGCCCTGGGAGGGCTTGCCGTGGGAGTAATCGGCCTTTTTTACCCCAGAGTCCTGGGGATGGGTTATAATGTAATAATGGATGCCCTGAATAACGAGTTCACTTTCCAACTCCTGCTGATCCTGCTCTTCCTGAAAATCATCGCCTTTTCCCTGAGCCTGGGCTCTGGAGGTTCGGGAGGAACGATTGTCCCCTCCCTTTTCGCTGGTGCGATGTTGGGAGGAGCTTTCGGGACAGCCGCAAACGTACTGTTCCCGGGGACAATAGCCGAGTCAGGTGCCTATGCAATGGTCGGGATGGGGGCAGTCTTTGCCGGGACTGCCCGAGCTCCTCTTACCGCTATCCTGATTCTTTTTGAGATTACCAGGGACTACAGTCTCATCCTCCCCCTCATGTTTGCCTGCGTACTGAGCAACGTAATGTCCAATGCCATTTATTCCGAGTCCATTTTTACGGAAGGGCTACGCAGGAGAGGGTTCAAAATAAGGAAAGGCAGGGAAGTCGATATCATGGTATCCATGCTTGTAAAGGATGCCATGGTCACACACGTCCAGACCGTCTCCGAAGAAAAGAACGTGGGCACTCTCATCGCCCTCATGCAAGCAAGCCGTCATGCAGGTTTCCCGGTCCTTGATTCCAAAGGCAAGCTTTCAGGGATAGTGACACTCTCAGACCTCCGGAGCAAGGTAAAGTACGGAGAAGTCGACAAAAAGATAGGGGATATAGCCACCCACGATGTGGAAATCGCCTACCCCGATGAAACCCTTGAAGCAGTCCTGAAACGCCTTGGTTCAAAGCAAATAGGCAGGCTCCCGGTCGTGGACCGCATGGACAAAACTAAACTCCTCGGCCTCATCACCCGAAGCGATATTGTGAATTCGTATAATAAGAAAGTCGTGGAAAAAGTCCGGGACACCGACTGAAAACAACAGCCTGTAAAAGCCCCGGACAAAGAACACAGGGTAAACTGGAATTAAAAGATTCCTGTAAAACATGAATAACAAAAAGAGAGTTTCTCATGACAAAAAGGATAGAACTGAAAAGAAAATGGGGATATTCTTTATAAAATTGGGAGAACTTTATGCAAAGAGCTGAAGGAAATTCATGCGGGGACGCAGAAGAATATCTGAAAAACATAATACTTGAAGCTGCAGGTGAAATGCCTGATCTCTATATTGAAATGTCTGCAAGAGAAATACTACCTATCACGCGCCGTATTTTTGAGGAGAATACTTTTCTTGCCCATGAATTCAAAATTTCCCAGCTTGTAGAAAAAGAAAAGCGCCTGATAATTTACGGAGAAGCAGGTTCGGGAAAAACGAGTACTCTCAAGTGGCTGAATACCACCTGTGCCGGAGAATATCTCGAAAAAAAAGAAGAATACATTCCTATTTATGTAGCCCTTGATTCTTATGTTAAAGGTTCTTTTTATGCTTATTTGAAAGCAAAAACAAAAGAAAAAGGGGTTATGGAACCTGCTTTCAGAGAATTACTCGAAGGAAAAGCCCTGCTGCTTTTAGACGGGCTTGACATGCTCAGATCTTCCGAGAGCTTTTCACCCCTTGACGAAATTTCCGATTTCATTTCCGATCATGAAGACTGCAGATACGTTATCGCCTCAAGATACGGCCCCTCTGGAAGTATAAAAAGTACATTTGCCGTTTGCGAGCTTGAGAAATTCTCAGATGAAAAAATAGGGCTCTTTATAGAGAGTTCCGTCCCTAACAAAAGGCAGGCAAAAATTCTGAAAAACAGAAGCCTGAATAAAATCAATTCGCATCCTTTTCTCCGAAATCCCCTGCTGCTCAAACTCTGGATTAAAACTTCAATCGCTCGAATGGGGATGATAGGACAAAAGAGATTTAATCACGAGTTTGCTTCTTTTGACCCTGATTATATCCCCTCAAATCGGGCAGAACTTTACCAGGTTTTTATTTCAGAACTTTTCAGGAATTCCGGGATTAAAGAAGATCTCTTCAGTTCCGAAAAGATACTCTCCATGAAAAAAGGCAAAGATATGGAAAACTGCGGTCCGGGAAGCAGAGAGTCGAAAAACCCTGAAAAACTGTCTGACAAAAGTACTCAGAGAACAGACTCGGAAGAAGTGGATTTCGAAAGAATAGAGATTGAAAGTTTTCTAATGGACCTGGCATTCAAGCTCCAGTGCGAGCACACGCTTTCCTGCAAGTACGGATATGCCCTTAAAACCGCAGAAAAATATACAAAACAAAATCCTACAAAACAAAATTCATCCGGAAAAACAGAATCAAAAAAAACAGAAGCAAGAAAGCTTCTCAAGGCCTGCTTCGGGCCGGGGCTCCTGACCAGAGACCATTCAGAAGTAAAGTTCGGGATAAATCGGGACCTTCAGGAATACTTTGCAGCTTTAAAGCTGAAACAACACTTTGAGCAGGGGATAGGGATCTCAGAAGCATTCGGGCACCCCGGATGGGAAAATGTTGTAATATTTATCTCGGAGATGGTCGAATCGGGAGAAGAACTGGTAAACTCCATAATTTTAGACAAAAACCCGGAACTTGCTTCAAAATGTGCCACTAAGATAAGCCTCGAAACAAAAGAAAAATTATGTTCATTACTTGCCGGAAAACTGGACAGCAGGTACACGCTGGAAAAAATGAGAGTGATCCGGAGCCTGGGCAGGCTTGGAGACTGCGGAATTGAAGCCATTTCAGGAGTGCTTGAACACGGGAATACGGGAGTGAAAAGAGAAGCTGTAAGGGTTCTCGGGGAGACAGGATCGGAAATGGCCCTTCTCCCCCTAACAGCCGCATTTGGGGATGAGGATTACTCTGTGAGGATCGAAACCGTAAAAGCTCTCAGTATGATAGGGACGGAAAAAGCTGTCGACCTGCTGACGAACGCACTGGCGGATAAGAACCGGGCTGTCCGCCTGGAAGCAACCAATGCACTGATGCGGATAGAGTCAGAAAGGGCTCTTGAAACTCTTGTTTCCGCACTTGGAGATAAAGATGATTTTGTCCGTTTTGGGGCAATGGGAGCTCTGAGCAGGGCAAATCCTCAAAAAGCGGCAGCCCCTCTCATAAAAGCATTTAAGGAAGAGAATAAACTTGTTCGATGGGGAGCTGCCGAGGCCCTGGGTCAGATGAGATCGGAAAGAGCTGTTGAACCATTCATGGATGCCCTGCAGGATGAGGACGAATTTGTACGATGGATAGCAATAAAGGCACTGGGGACAATAAAATCGGATAAAACCCCTGATACTTTTATCTGTACACTTGATGACAAAAGCCACTTCGTCCGAAGAGAAGCAGCAAAAGCACTCGGAGTGTTAAATTCGGAAAAAACACTTGATCTCCTTGTTTCCGCGCTTTCGGATGAGAACGAATTCGTAAGAAAGGCGGCAGCTGAAGCCCTCGGAGAGAGAGGACCCGAAATTGCAGGGTCAAAAACAGCTGTTGACGCACTTGTAAAGAGGCTCGGTGATGAAAGCCACCTGGTTCGGCTGGAAGCGGCAAAGGCACTCGGAATGGCAAGATCCGGGGAAGCTGTTGTCCCTCTTCTTCTGGTACTGGGGGATGAAAACCGATTTGTCCGAAAAGAAGCAGCAAAGGCACTCGGGCAACTGGAATCTGAAAAAGTCCTTGAGCTGCTTATTCATGCGCTTGAGTCAGATAACCATTTCATGAGGCAGGGAGCAGTAAGAGCCCTGGGCCAGATAAGTTCTGAGGAGGCGAGTTCTGAGGAGACTCGGAACCAGATATCGGATAAAGTTTTCGACATTCTTGATAATGCCTTTCAGGATGAAGATAAGTTTGTAAGGAGGGAAGCAGCCAGAGCTCTGGAAAATATATCCGGAAACAGGCCTGAAAGAGCTTTTCAGTCCCTGATTAATGCGCTTGACGATGAAGATGAGGAAGTCAGAAGGCTGCTGGCCGGAGTACTGGGGTGCCTTGCTTCCGAGACAGCTGTTCCCCGATTAATCGATTCCCTCAAGTCCAAAGACGAAAACGTGCGGCGTTTTGCAGCTGAAGCCCTCGGGCAGATAAGATCTGAAAAAGCCCTGGAACCCCTGATAGATACCATGCTTTTTGATTCATCCGGGTTTGTGAAAAGGGAAGCTGCCCGGGCTCTTGGCAAAGTAAAATCCGGAAAAGCCGTGGAACCTCTTATTGATGCACTCCTTAATGAAAACAATGAAGGCAGATGGGGAGCTGCCGAAGCCCTGGGCAGGATTAAAGCTGAAACTGCAGTTGGACCTCTTATTCTTGCTCTTGCCGATAGAGACGACTTTACACGGTTTGCTGCGGCAAAAGCTCTTGGCAGGATAAAACCCAAAAAAGCTATCGAACCTCTGATCAATGCACTTTATGACCGGAACCGCTTTGTAAAAGCAGAAGCTGTCGTAGCCCTCATTAAAATTTGTACGAAAGAAGATAAAGATCGGATGCAGGTATTACTTGCTTCAGAAAATGAGCTTGCAGCAAATCTCGCGTTCGAAATCCTGGAAGAAATTGAAATGCAGGAAGTATCGAAAACCCGCCTGTTTCCGGACTTGCAATAACTCCAAAAAAGGAACAGATTTGAATGAAGCGATAAGAATAATTTAAAGAATTTTAAAAATCAGTTCAAAAAATATCATTTTTAAAACATCGGAGCCAGAAAAATGGAAAGAAATCTCAGGAAAAATTTTCTTAACGCTCTTCGCGGAAATCCAGTTGACATGACCCCTGCCCTGTCCGTCACCCAGACCGGAACCGTTGAACTGATGGACCTGACCGGCGCCGCCTGGCCGGAAGCTCATTCAGACCCGGAAAAGATGGCAACCCTCGCCCTTGCAGGCTACGAAATTGCAGGCCTTGAAGCCGTGCGCTACCCCTACTGCCTGACCGTGCTTGCCGAAACCATGGGCTGCAACGTGCGGATGGGCACGAAAGATATCCAGCCCTCAGTCCTGTCCCATCCTTTTTCCGGAGGTCCGGAAAAATTGGAAGTCCCTGAAGCCCTGCTCGAAAAAGGAAGAATTCCCACCGTCCTCAAAGCAACCGAAATCCTTGCAGCCCGGACAGGCGGAGAAAACGGGAAAGAAGAAACTCCCCTCATAGCAGGGATGGAAGGGCCCCTTACTGTTTTTACCCACCTTGCAGAAGTCAAGAATTACCTTATCTGGACCATCAAAAAACCCGACTACGTCAGTGCCTTCATGGAGACCTGCACCGAGATCTGCATCGAATACGCAAACGCCCTCTTCGACTGCGGTGCAGACGCCCTCTCCATGCCCGACGGCGGGATAGTAGGCTCAAGAATGATGCCTCCTTCGGTTCTTGAAAACTCCGTCAAACCCTTCTACGAACGCCTCTGCAAAAAAGTAAAAGGCCCCGTAATCCTGCACATCTGTGGCGATGCCGGAGATACCCTGGGAACTCTTTCGGAATGCGGTTTCGAAGCCATCAGCATCGAAGAAAAAGTCAGCCTGAAAGCCGCAAAAGAAGCCATTAACGGCAGGGCAAGGTTAATAGGAAATGTCTCCCCCTCAAGGACCCTGCTCTTCGGAACCCCTGACGCCGTGAAAGCCGAAGCAAAGCAGTGCCTTTCCTGCGGTGTGGATATCCTTGCCCCTGGCTGCGGGATTGCCCCGAGGACTCCGCTTGCAAATATCAGGGCGCTTGTGGAAGCTAGGAATGAGTGGTACGGGGAGAAGAAATGAAAAATATGAGAGGAAAAATATGAGAGGATAAAAAGTAAGCAGAAAATTCAGACCAGCTTTTTAGCTGTTCTTTAGATATTTAAGTAGAACCGTATTAAACGGGCACCTGTTCTATTACATAACATAAAATTCCTCAATGTTCACATTTCGTGAAGCATTTAGACCTGTCAAATACCAGGAAAATCTTTTTTAAGTCTCCTATTTAACCAAAAAAGTTACGAATTCGATGAATAAAGCACCGACGGATATACCCTCAAGTTATTATAAAAAATAATTGATATTAAGTATATTTATACTATAATATATATGATTGATTATGAAATTAAAGAAGTTCCAAATTTAAAAATAGTTAATTTTAAGTTCATTTATGCTATTATATATATGGGGGATTATAAAAGTAAAAAAGTTCCAGATGAAACTAAAATATTAAACCGTTTTTAATCCAGCTTCAACATAAAGTTATAAATTATTCAAAATTAGCAAAGTGAATCATGGGGTGGGGGAGTTATGACAGAGAATGAATACTTGAAAAGATGTAGCAGGTGTATATTACCTGAAACAACACCAAACATTATTTTTGATAAAGATGGTGTTTGTAATTTTTGCCGTTCTCACATAAAAGTCCAGTATGAAGGGGAGCCAAAACTTAGGGAATTATTGCACTCGCATCGCAAAGATAGCAACAAATATGATTGTGCCATAGGAATAAGTGGCGGGCGGGATAGCAGTTACGCACTCCTCAAACTTGTAAAGGATTATAACCTGAAAGTTCTGGCAGTTAACTATGAAAATCCGTTTACTGACCCCCAGGCTAAGACCAATATTGAAAATGCTGTAGAAGCGTTAAATGTTGACGTTGTTAGTTTCAAATTGAAGAATAATATTCATGAAAAAACATTTAAACATAATTTTACTTCATGGCTTCGTAAACCGTCTCCTGCATCCATACCTATGATGTGTATTGCCTGTAAATTGATTCTTCCGAATGTGATTAAATGCGCAAAAAAGTATGATGTGAAATGTATAGTTACAGGAGGCAATCCATATGAATACACATCTTTTAAAAGAGAATTACTGAATGTTTCAACAGACGAAACTTACACGAAGATCTTAAAAAAAAGTTTTGGCGTAAAAGGGTTTGGAGGAATTGCGGGTGAAATGTTAAATAACCCTATGTATTGCCATCCGATGTGTATTTCCACAATGATAACAGGATTTTTGTACGGGAACCCTTACAGCTTCGGACCCAAATTTTTGTCCCCGGATATTGAGTTTATAGACATATTTCACTACATTCCCTGGGAAGAAGAGGAAGTTTTGTCAAGAATCAAGAAGGAATTGAACTGGGAAAGCCCGAGAAGGTTCAGTTCATCCTGGAGATTTGACTGCACTGTAAGTCATTTAAAAGATTTTATGTATCTAAAAACCCTCAACATGACAGAAAAAGATGATTTTTATTCCAAAATGGTAAGAGAAGGCCTGATTACCCGGGAAGAGGCTCTCATAAGAATAAAAGATGAAAACAAACTGCATATGGATGAAATACGAAAATTACTTGACAGTAACGGAATCAGCGATGTTTCCCACTTAAAAATGGATAAAGAGGAAATAATTAGGAAAGAAATACTGGCCGAATAAGTCGGATAATTTTTCATCAAGTATATCAAAAACAATCTATTTCTTAAAGGCTGGTAAACCTTATTTCGAGGCCTGAGTCTGGAACTGGCATTTCCCGTCCGGGTTGAACCTCAGGAGTACGCAGTCCTTTTTTACTGGCTCAAGAGGACAAATTAAAGGCTTGTTATGTAAAACCTTTAGTCGCTGTAACAAACCGCTGTTGTCACGTTCGACGCAGCAGATCGGTATTTACTAAGAAAAAAATCAAAGAAACAATCTCGCTATTGTTCTGTAATCGGATCGCTGAATAGTTGGAAGTATTGTTTGCCGTTATACTCGACTAATTTGCCGGCTTCTTCCCCATCAAGCAACCCACCTACATCAGTATCTGTTGGTTCAATTTCTCCTGAGATCGTACGGAAGACATCCGGCAGGTCTTCAGCGGAAGATACGGGAAAATACTGGCCGTCGGCGGATGTTGCGATGTTGGTTAACAGAGCACTGTTGACTCCACTGCCAAGACCAATAGTATAAACGGTGACATCATTATTTATTGCCTGCTGGGTGTAATAATCGCTGTAAGAACCCTGACCATCGGCAAGCAGGATTACCATCCAAGCTGAGATCCACTATAGGGCTCAAAAGTATAAAAAGAGGATTAAAAGAAAGAAAAGAAAGAGAAAAAATAAAAAGCCGAGTTTTCAATACGGGCCCTGAATTATCAAACATTTGAGAGCAACCTCAACCACAAATAACCCTAGCATCACCATCAAAAAAAGGATAAAAAGGTTGAGGATGATCTGCCCGACTTTCGTTCTGACTGAAACCAGTCCATACATGCATATTCCCATATATTAATTATATCGGAAACAATATATAAACATTTGGAAATTTTCATACTTATTTATATATTAATATATGACAAAATATAAAAGATGGAAATAAGACATTTTCCTGCCTTTTTTAATTGATTCCCGGACAAAATACCCCCATTAATCACCAATAATATGTATTTCTATGGCCATTATCGTTTAGATATATCTATTGTATTCTATTGTGTCTATTAAGCGAATTAATTCACATGTATCCTTTAACATGTATCCTTTATTATCTTTGATTAACCTTTATTATTTTCCAATAAGTCCAATAATTCTGTTCTTATTAGCCGTTATTAGTCTCTATTAAACTCATAAAGTCCGTTAGTCCTATCCTTATCAGCCATATCAGCCTCTATCAAACTCATTAAGTCAAGTAGTTCAGTAATCAATCATCTTCCATTACCCTGACAAAATTCCGATCTGACAAATCTTCCTTTCCGGACCAGAAGATCGCTTTGTGATATTTCCATACGTCCGGGTCAAACTCAAGAATGCCCACGTGGACAACAAGCTCAAAGACAAACCAGTAACCTGCAAGCAGATGCACAGTACGGATCAGGCTCAGCGCATTCACGTTAAGCAAAGACGTAAAATACCAGGTTATTGAAAGGATCCATTCGGATATAGGGAGCCCTAGAGGAGCCCAGTTAATATCGTAAAGCACTATTCCTGTTATGGCAATAAGGGCAATTGCGGTGCTTTCGAAAATAATCAGCAGCTTGAGCACGGGATGGAGTTTTGTAATGTAATGCCCTTCTCGTTCATCATAGAGAGTAAAAGCAGGATATCTGCCTTTCCCGAAAAAATTCCTTATGATGCCAAAAAGGCGTTCTGCATCCTCCTCTTCGAATATGTAAGCTTCCCTGAAATGATCTATCCTGGACCTGACACACCATCTCTCCCCCTTGCAGGAAAAAATATTATAAGGGACAAGGATCCAGTTCGCGGCCAGAAAAAAAGGAACCGCAATCATATGAATCGCCCGGGCAGTCTGAAATGCCATGAAATCCCAGCCGAAGTAGATCCTGAACCCCGTGATCAGAAGGATAAACATGGCAAGCAGGTGAACCAGGTGAGTAATCCTCTCAAGCCAGGTATAGCGCTCAACTACCATCTTTCCTGAAGCAGGTTTCTCAGCAGACCGTACCATAGCAATTCCCCCTTAAAGCACCCTGATAGTATGCTCCGGATGCTTTCCGGTTCTGTCGATTGTATGGACCGCACAGGCAAGGCAGGGATCATAGGAGCGACCCGTATGTAAAATCCCGAGAGGGTTTGCATAGTCAACACCCAGGGCATTTTCCGCAGCCGAGATTTTTGTGCCTATGAGGGCCTGCTCAACAGGACCGGGAATTCCCCGTGAATTCCGAGGAGCAAGGTTCCAGGTACTCGGAACCACGGCCTGATACAGGGTAACCATCGAATCCGAACCTGTAGCAATCCAGTGCCCCAGAGCTCCTCTAGGAGCTTCCCACAGGCCCATTCCTGTCGAATTCTTTGCCATCGAAAGATCGGTGTGCACTGCCACCTTTGCCCCCGCCTCAAGATCCTGCAAAATCCATTTCATCAGTTCGGATATCATTACAAGGACCTCCTGCATCCTTGCTATCATGCGGGTATAGTTGTTTACGGGAGAATAGCCGTTTTCCCGGAAAGCCTGAACCAGTCCGGTTGTAAGGGGCTCTCCCATAATCATGAGGCGGGCAAGCGGCCCGACTTCACAGGGAATACCCCCATAATTAGGGGCCTTTGCCCAGGAATAACGGCTTTCCGAACCTTTTGTGTAATCGATTTTGTCAGGATCCCTTTCAGGAACCGTAACTCCGTTCCATGGAGGACGGTCTCCTTCCTCGTCAATGTAGAAAGAGTGATTAATGCTTTCAGAGATTATTCTGTAGTCGAATTCTTCAAGTTCCAGATTTCCGTTCATATACCCGGATGGGATAACCCTGTCATCAGCAGGGCTTGTGGGGTCATACCCATCCCCATTTTCAGGCTTGAAGAAAACTCCGTAAGAAAGAAAACCTATCTTATCTGGATCAGGATAAGCTCCTGCCCGGTCCATTTTCATACTGATGGGCAGCCCGAGAAGCTGTTCTCCGACCAGTTCCGAGCCAAAAGCTGCAAAAAGAGGAACATCTCCCCAGCCAGAGGAGTGGGAGAAGTCATTGCTCACAAGGGAATTATCCAGAAGCTCCTGCAGGCGTTCCAAGACGAAATTGACAGCTTTTTGCGGAGAAGAAGCTTTGTAAGTATTTTCAATCCAGGTGTCGGGAGAGAGCCCAAGAGTAAATGCCTCAACAAACTTCGCAGTTTTTTCAACATAAGCTGCAAGCTCATTGATATCTGCAATCGTCGGGGAATAAACAACTCCTCCTACATGCTGTAAAACGGCATGAGGCATTTTGCCTGCAACAAGAGAAATGGCATCATGCATATTACGCTGTTCCCCGATGGCACCGAGGTAAGAAGATCCGGCAGGATAACGTATTCCGTTAAACTGATTTACTATAGGCATAAAACGTCCGGCCAACTCTCCCCACACTGCATTTCCCGTATCTCCGTATTGCATGAGGATATCATGATAAGCCGGGTTTGCAAGGTCAGGGCCCCAGAGTATATAGATGTGGGCTGCGTGACTGGCTATGAAATTCAGACCCTGATGAATATTTCTCATCACAAGAGCAGTTTGGGGTACTTCTTCGACTACTCCGAAGAGTTCATCCAGAGCATTTGCTGCAGCTATGCTGTGGCTAACCGGACAGACCCCGCAGATCCTCTGGGTTAAAAGGGCCGCATCTCTCGGGTCTTGATTCATAAGAAATTTCTCAAAACCTCTAAGGAGCAGAGCACTGCTCTGGGCATCGGTAATCACGCCGTCTCCATCGACTTCAGTATTAATCCTATAATGTCCTTCAATTCTGGAAAGGGGATCTACGGTTACCTGTACCATTACTTTTCACCTCCGGTCTTCCCGGAAATATTCTCTTCCGCAACTTCCTCTTTTTCCCCAGGTTTTTTCAAAACAGTCCTTCTTAAAGCGTGGACACCTGCAGCAAGAAGTGCCCCTCCTATTGCCACACCTGCCACAGTATCAAGATGCGTCCCGACAATTCCGGCATCTTCACTTTCCACGAAAAAGGGCCTGGTACTGTCCGGGAACCCCGGCTGTACGCAGCCTATACAGGGAGACCCTGCCTGCGGACAGAAAGATTGGTGTCCGTTCCAGTGACGAGTGGCACAATCAGCATGGGTATACGGCCCTTTACACCCCAGTTTCCAGAGGCAATTCGGTCCGCCTACTGTCAGGTCAAGCTCCCCGCGGTCATAATATCCGCGGCGTGGGCAGTTGTCGTGTATAACATGATCCGGAGGGAAGAAAACTTTCGGTCGGTTCCATCTGTCCAGCACGTAAGGGAGATCATCAGGCACCTTGATTTTTCCCAGGACAACCGCGCTTATTGTCAGAAATACCCAGTCGGGGTGAGCAGGACAGCCGTTAATGTTGATAACCGGTTTATCAATTCCGAGCAGATCAATGATTCCTTTTGAAGAATCTTCCATCGTAAAAGCGATCCCACGGTGGTCAAGAAGTTCTTTGACATCACTTTTCGCAGCATTTACTCCACTGTTAGTAGCACATTGCCCGATTGCTATAATTACCGAGGCGTTTTTTGCAGCTTTCTCGTAAACTTCCTTATATGTCCTGCCTCCGATTACCAGATATTTACCCGTACCATCAGGCCCGTTCGGGACTCCACCTTCAGAAATAAAAACATATCCTTTTTCATTTTCCAGAATCTCATCCAGCAGGAGCTCAGAGTTCAGATCACTGGTATTTGCAGGTTTTCCGTCTACGAAAATTCCCTGCTGCATCATCAGGATTTCCTGATAGAGCAGATTGAGGTTTAAATATTGGAGCAGTTCTACGATATCGGGTGTCCCTCCGTCAAGCATTGATATGCTGCAACCGCTACACTCTACCCCATGGAGCCACAATACTTTAGTTTCAGAAAGTTCAAGGGCTTTTGCCAGATCACTTTTATAGGTCTGCAAAAACAGCGAAGCTCCCAGTACCCCGACGGCTTTTATAAAAGTCCGACGGTCCATTTTCATGAAGTCGAGATTTTTAAACTTTTCAAGTAAAGATTCTTCACTCGTTCGGCTTCCCCCGGAATAATTAATATTTCTTTATATAGAGATATAATAAGAAAAAGACGCTATTGTATTAAAAGACTATTATGGAAAAGCCTATTTCAGCCTTGAATAACCTGTTAAGCCCCAGAGATCGAAGATAACTTTTTTCGAGTTCCTGGTTTTCGTCCACCGGTTCGATGGGAAAACTATACCTCTCCCAGCTCTTACGCGGATAAGTTCTGAAGAAAATTAAATATTAATTAGAAAGAATATTTACAAATATATCAAATTTAAAAGAATTCTTCTTTAACCTGACATACGGATATATTACCGCCATCCTGTAGTCTATTACTTATTCCGTTACCTATTAGATTTGCTTTTCAATTTGTCGAAATATCCCGACTACAGTTAAAATAAATATAGTTTTTCTAAAGATTTATATATTTTAATATCTATTTTATATATTGAGATATATATTGAAATTTTAAATTTAGTATTTGTAGTTAATATAGAAAAAAACAAGATACACTACATATCATGAGATAGAATTCATCAAGTGGGGTATGATATGACTATTGGGGACGGTCACGATTTAAAGTCGCGGATATTTGCAGGCGACGAGGTTTTGCAGGCTTGCTATGACAACGAAAGGGTTCTTCAAAGAGGAGACAGCGGTTCTGCAGTGAAGAAAGTTCAGGAAGCTCTGATGATTCTTGGTATTCCCGTGCCAAAAGTCGGAGCCAATGGCGTCTTTGGAGGCGAAACCGAGATAGCTGTCAGAAGTTACCAGGAAGCGCGAAGGTTGAAAGTTGATGGTATAATAGGAGCAGAGACTATAGGCAACCTTGACTCAGAATTTTACACCGGACCCCCGGAGCCTTCGACTTCACCATCAACGGAACCTCAGATGTCAAAGATTTCAACTCCATTAAAACCGGAATCTCCGGTCAGGTCACCAAGGGCGTCTACAGTTAGACTGGAGGGAGAATCCCCAGTTGAGCCGAAAGTACCTCCCGTCCCGCCTGTAAAGGAACCAAAAGTTCCGTCTGTGGAGGCAGTTCCGGGCCTTAAACCTTTACCCCCGGTCAAAGAAGTACACGTACCCCCTGTTCCATCGGTACGGGAAGTTTCGGCCAGACCAGAACATACCCTCAGGCATGTCAAAACAAAGCCGCCTTCAACTGCACCTTTCGCTGCACCTGTGACTCCGGAAATCCCCCCGGTTAACAGCCAGGGCCGCAAATTCCACTCTTCAGGGATATGGAACGAGGATAGTTACCTTGAAATTCAGGGTGGTCAATCGATGCACTTTAAGGTAAAAAATCTCCATGTCCATGCGTCAACTATCCGGATAAAAGCCGAGAATGGAGAATCCCAGGGTGCCACGATTCAAGCTCAAGACGCTGCCGATTTCGAGTTTTCCATAGCTGGTAAAGAGCCACTTGACTGGAGATTTGACATAGAAACCGATAGCGATACGGCTTTACTGGAGTGGTATCTCTACAGTAACTGGGTACCGGAGTAAACAAAAACAAAAAAGGTCAAAGTAGAGAAGAGATCTCTTTCCTGATAAGCCTTATAGCTTCATCCACAGCCCCGAGGACTTCAGGACTGATATCCCTGGAGAATTCAGTAGCCAGCTCTCCGATCTCTATCCCTATTACCACGATTTCCGGAAGGTGCTGCACCTGCTCTCCAATTCTCAACACATCGGTAATTGTGAGATCATGAACCGAGACCAGGGTGTGAAGCTCAGTGCCCTCTATCAGGTCCCCGCCTTCGATGCGGTGTACCGAACCTTTCCGGTTGCCGGTCAGGACTGCATCGACGATTATGACTTTGCTTGCCCCGTCGAGCAGGTTCAGGAGATCAAGTCCACAGACCCCGGCATCCGCGATATCAAGCCCGTCAAGTCCGTCAAGTTCCGTTTTTTTAAGGGCTTCGATAACTTTCAGGCCAATTCCGTCGTCCCCCATCAGCGGGCTTCCACAGCCCAGAACCCTCACAGGAGCATGTAATATAGGCATATTCTCACTTTTAAGGTGCTATTGGTTTTAAATCATACATCTGCCTTACAGATTTTTCCGTTTTTTTCGAACATGCCCATATTACGGTTTACCGATTTATTCCGGAAATTACTCCTTTAAGGCTTCAGGAGCCTTTTCTGACGAGTCGTGCCAGAGCTCGCTGTCAGGAAGGTGTTTTGGTTTGGGTTTAACGATTTCTGCGTAGCGGGAATCTGAAAGGTCCTCTTTTCCGGACCAGAAGATTGTCTTGTGGTGCTTCCAGACATGCGGGTTAAACTCAAGGATACCCACGTGAACAACCAGTTCAAAGACAAAAAAATAAGTCATTAACAGGTGGAGAGCCCTGTAAAACTGCAGGGAAGACATATTGAAAGCAGGTGCAACCAGGTCTCCTGCCGAAAGGATCCATGACCCTATCGGGAGTCCTAAGAGCGCCCAGTCAAGCCTGTAAATGACAATGCCTGAAACGGCGATCACAAAGATGGCGGTGCCTTCAAGCACGATAAGGATCTTCATTAAGGGGTGGAGTTTGGTCTTATAGTGTCCCGACACCTCATCATAAATGGTGAATGCGGGGTACTCACCCTTTCCGAAGAAATTGAGAATTATTGCCTTCAGGCGCTTGGCATCTTCAGGGCCAAAGACATAATGGTCCATGAAATGTGCGATTTTTTCCTGAACCCCACCTTCGGTTGCAGAGAAGATGTTGTACGGAATAAGGATCCAGTTCACTGCAAGCAGGGCAGGAACCGCGATCATGTGAAGGGCGCGGGCATTATGGAAACTCATGAAGTCCCAGCCTGCGTAGATTTTAAACCCGGTAATGATGAGCAACAGCATCGCCGCAGCGTGTATGGTATGAGCCGTCCGGTCAAGGACGGTATAACGCTCAACAACCATCGGGTTGTCTTTGGGTTTCATTCTGGATCGCCTCCTTATACTATTCTTAAAGTACGTGGAGTATTTTTCCCGGTAAGGTCAATGGTGTGAACCGCGCATGAAACGCAGGGGTCATAGGACCTACCGATATGAAGGATGTTAACAGGATTGGTGTAATTGACACCAAGAGAATTTTCTACGGCATTGATCTTTGCCCCTATAAGGGACTGCTCAAGAGGTCCGGGGACACCTGCACTGTCTCTTGGAGAGAGGTTCCAGGTACTCGGAACAACCGGCTGATAGTTAATGACCTTTGAGTTGCTGTCAGTGGAGACCCAGTGCCCGAGAGCCCCGCGCGGAGCTTCCCAGAGGCCCATTCCCGTAGAGTCCTTGGCCATCGAAAGATCAGTATCAACAGCGATCCTGCCGTTCGGGTCGTAATCTTCAGTTACCCATTTAAGGAGCTCGTTTGCGATAATTGCGGTTTCCTGAATGCGAGCCACCATTCTGGTATAGACGTTGGCTGCAGAGTAGCCGTTCTCATTAAAAGCCAGAGCAAGGCCGGTCACAAGGGGCTCTTTAGCTGCAAGCATACGTGCAAGAGGCCCTACCTCACAGGGGATGCCTTCATATCTCGGAGCCTTGCTCCAGGAGTACCTGCTGTCGGAACCCTGGTCAAAGCGGATTGCGTCAGGATCGGTTAACGGGTTTGTCTCACCATTTGAGGGATGGAGGTCATCGGTATCTTCATAGAAAGCGTGAGCAACACTCTCTGTAATCTTGCTCGCGTCGAGGTTCTGGTACTCGAGGTTTCCGGTTACAATACCTGAAGTCAGGAAGCGGTCACCTGCAGGGCTGCTCGGATCGTACCCGTCTCCGTTCTCGGGGTTGAAGAAGCCACCATATGCAAGGAAATCGATTTTTGAGGGGTCGCTGTATCCGCCTATATTATCGTGTTTAAGGCTTGCAGGAAGCCCAAGCAGGGTTTCTCCGACAAGTTCGGAACCAAAAGCCGCATAGAACTCCGTATCTCCCCAGCCGGCTTCCCTGGAAAAGTCATTTGAGGTTACGGATTTGTCAACAAGGCCTGTGAGGTGTTCTACCACGAAATTCACGGCTTTCTGAGGAGAGCTTGCCTTGTAGGTGTTTTCAATCCAGGTATCAAAAGGAACCCTCAGGGTGTAACTGGAAACGAAGTCCATTACCTGGAGATAATAAGAGGAAAGCTTGCCAATATCTGCAATATTTGGCTTGTAAGTATATCCGCCCGGATAGGATGTGACCTGGTGGGGCATTTTGCCGCCAATTACTGCAATGGCTTCCTGAAGGCGTTTCTTTTCAGGAATTGCTGCAAGGTAAGAAGACCCTACAGGCACGGATTCCCCATCGATCTTGTAGCTGATAGGGGCAAACCTGCCGACCATTTCTTTCCAGACTGCAGTTCCGGTCTCTCCGAGGGGAGTGAGGACATCCCGATATGCAGGATTTGCAAGGTCAGGGCCCCAGAGAATGTAGATATGGGTTGCGTGGCTTGCAAGGAAGTTGAGAGCCTGGTTAATGTTTCTTGCTACAAGGGCATCTTTTGGAATAGTGTCAGCCACCCCGAAGAGGTCATCAAGGGCGTTGGCAGCGGTAAGGGAATGAGAAGTAGGACAGACCCCGCAGATCCTCTGGACAAGAAGGGCAGCGTCCCTTGGGTCCTGGTTCTGCAGGATGCGTTCAAAGCCTCTGAACATGAGGCAGGAACTCTGGGCATCACTGATGACACCATCGGCATCAACTTCAGTGGAAAGGCGAAGATGACCTTCAATCCTTGTTAAGGGGTCGACTGTAACGTTTACCATTTTTTACTCACTCCCCTTTCATTCTCCGAACAGCGTGTACGCCGGCAAGGACGGTAGCAGCTCCGACTGCGGCTTTGGATAATGTGTCAATGTTTGCACCAAGCAGCACACCCTTGTCTTCAGCTTCAACATAGAAAGGTCTGGATGAGTCAGGGAAGCCGGGTTCAACGCAGGCAATACAGGGGGAACCTGCCTGAGTACACATACTTACGGAACCATTCCAGCGGCGGATGGCACAATCTGCATGAGAATAAGGAGCTTTGCAGCCTAATTTCCAGAGGCACTTTTCACCGCCGATCTGCTCATCGAACTCTCCGCGGTCATAGTAGCCACGGCGCGGGCAGTTTTCATGCACTGTGTGGTCTGTTGGGAAAAAGACAATGGGTCTTCCGTACTGGTCAAGGACTGTATCAAGGTCATCGGGAACCTTGATCTTGCCAAGGATTACAGCACCTACGGTAAGGAGAATCCAGTCAGGGTGTGCAGGACAGCCTGGGATATTAATTACGGGTTTATGGATCCCGAGCTCTGTGAGCATGCCTTTAGAGCTGTCTTCCTTTGTGAAAGCCACTCCCCTGTAATCCGTAACATCGGCGATGGCGCTGTCAGCACAGGTGATTCCTCCATAGGTAGCACAGGTTCCGACTGCAAGTATAGCATTGGCATTTTTTGCAGCTTTTTCAAAGAGTTCTTTGAAGGTCCTGTTCCCGATAACGCAGTAACGCCCCGAACCATTAGGCCCGTTTGCAATTCCGCCTTCGACGACAAGGATATAGTTGCCTTCTTCGATGAGTTCGTCAACGAGAAGTTCGGAGTTAAGTTCAGAGGTATTTACAGGCTCGCCGTCCACAAAAAGCCCCTGTTGGGCAAGAAGAGTTTCATGATAAGCAATGTTGACATTGAGCTTGTTGATTGCCTGAATAATATCAGGATTGCCTCCGTTTAAAATGGATTCAGAACAGCCAGTGCATTCAGCACCGTGAAGCCAGATAATCTTGGTTTCTGCAAACTCAAGTGCACTTACAATCTCTGTTTTATAGGTGCCAAGAAAAGCAGTTGCTCCAAGAGCACCTACAGCCTTCATGAAAGTACGCCGGTCCAGCTTTAAAAAATCGAAACTATCCAGTGTACGGGTAAGGTTTTTCATTCCAGTACTCATCTCTACCACATCTTGTTTTTTGCCCAAATCTTAATACGAATGAAAATCTGAATAAATGCGTATTAATTATATATATGTGAATATAAATATACCAACAATGTTTTCAATGAGGGAATAGTATTTAAGGTTTTTTACACAAAAAAATTAATATATTAATACTGTCAATGGAATTTATTTAATATAATAAAAAATATAATAATTAAATGAAATTAAAAATAAACATTGATATACCCAATAAAGAAGTGAAAAACGAATTAACATTATCGGTTAGCCTTAAAAAATGATGGAATCGCTTCCATTTCAAAGGGATTTTCTACCCGAAAAGTTAAAGCTAAAATGTGAAAAAATAAGGCTGAAAAGGAGATATTTTTTAGATACAATAAATAAAATAAATACAAAATCAATAAATCCCCGGGAAAACAAAAAAATATAAATGATAACTATACAATGGTACGAAATAATATTTGCCATCATAAGTATTTTTAAGCCTGGAGTTTCAGTTCCAGGCGTATTCTGTTGTTTTACTAACTCTTGCCTATTATTGCCCACTTGTATCCCCGAGAAGTCTGAGCAAAATGAAAAAGGAGTATATGGGAAACGGGCTATTTTGTAATGAGCAATTTCCCATTCGCTAACCCCCAAAACAAACATTGTAATAATTTATTCTCAAAAGAACAATCAAATTTAATCCAGAGATCAAATTTAATCCAGAGATCAAATTTAATCCAGAGATCAAATTTAATCCAGAGATCAAATTTAATCCAGATAAGAGTTATCCAAACAGAATACGGATATTAATTTAAATAAAATCCAAATATAATTCGAGTACCATTAGATAATTTGAGTATTTGAATATATCACATAAGAATAATCGACTGAAGCCAGTTTAAATTGTAAGTAACTGCATTAAAGCCCAGTCCTTTTAAAGGGTTTAGCTCACTGGAAATTAAATTTCATGAACATCAGATTTTGAAAAGAAAAACAGGGAAAAACTTAGAGGTAATATGTGTATAGCTATTCCTGGTAAAATCAAGGTCATTGTCAACGAAAACACTGCCACTGTTGATATGGGCGGGATCTGTAGAGATGTAAATATGGACCTGCTCGGAGGTGCCAGTGAGGATCTTCTTGGGAAATATGTCCTTGTACATGTTGGATATGCAATATCTGAAATCTCAAAAGAGGAGAGTGAAGAAACCATGCACCTCCTCAGGCAGCTATCGGGCCTTGAAGATACGAATGTCTTTGAACCGGGGGTCTCCGACGAAACGGACGCTGAGTGAAATGAAAAACGAGGACTCTTCTTTAAAGCCTTCAATACCCGAAATTGAAAAAAAGCTCCTTGAAAGAATTCAGGCCTCAGGAATCTCGCTCCGTATAATGCATGTATGCGGTACGCATGAAAGGACTATGGCAAAATACGGGCTCAGAAGCGCACTTCCGGAGAACATCGAAGTAATAAGCGGTCCCGGATGCCCTGTCTGCGTCACCTCCGAAAGAGACGTTGACATTGCGATTGCTCTTGCGAAAAGCGGAGCAACTGTAGTTACTTTCGGGGATATGATGAGGGTTCCAGGATCGTCAGAGAGCCTGCTGGACGCAAAGGCAGAGGGAGCAGACGTAAGGATGGTCTACAGCATTGATGATTCCGTAGCCCTCGCAAACAAAAAACCTGAGCTCGAAGTAGTCTTTTTCGGGATCGGTTTTGAGACCACAGTCCCTGCCAATGCAGCAGCCCTTCTGAGAAGTCCCCCCGAAAACTTCAGCCTCCTTGTCTCCCAGAAGCAGACTCCCCCCGCAGTTGAGCTTCTTGCAAGTGATACTGTTGTTGATGCTTTCATCGCCCCGGGACATGTAGCAACAATCATAGGGACAAAACCCTTCGAACCGCTTGCAAAAACAGGCTTTCCTGTTGCAGTAAGCGGGTTTGAGGCAAGGGATATACTCCTCGGGATAAACCTGCTCCTGACCCAGATAGAGCAGGGAGTTTCAAGGGTCGATAACGGATATCTGAGGGTCGTAAAACCCGAAGGAAACCCGATAGCCCTAAAAATGATGAATGAAGTGTTCAAGACATCGGAATCGGATTGGAGGGGCATTGGAAACATCAAAAATTCAGGGCTCGTGCTAAGGCAAGAGTATGAAGAAAAAGATGCCTCAAAGAAGCATGAAGATCTTTATTCGGCTTCTCTTGCCGAGATAAGGGCAAAAGCGGAGAAAAAGGATAAGAAGCGCTGTATCTGTGCAGCGATCCTTACAGGGAAAGCAAAACCCTCCCAGTGTCCCAACTTCGGGAAAGACTGTACTCCAAGAAACCCGGCTGGCCCCTGCATGGTCAGCCAGGAAGGTATGTGCTACAACTGGTTCAGGTACTCGCGGGAAGGAGGAAGCAAGCTTGCATGAGTATTCCATCGCCTGTGAGATATTTGAGCAGGTAATGGAAACTGCAAAAGCTCACGGAGCCCTGGAAGTAAGGCATATAATCCTGGAAATGGGGCGGCTTGCCCATACGAATCCGGAGCAGATTAGTTTCTGTTTCAAAGCCATTGCCGAAGGGAGCATTGCCGAAAATGCGGAGTTCATCGTAGAGAAAATCCCACCCTCCCTGGAGTGTGAATGTGGATATACAGGCACTGTCGATGAAACACAGATCGGAAAGAACGACGAACTACTAAGTGAACTTCTGGAATACATTGCAGCGTTCGAATGCCCGGTATGCGGAAAAAATGCACGTATCATAGGCGGCAGAGAACTGATCGTAAAAAGCATTGAGATTGAGACAGAAGTAGAAAAGTGAACTTTTGGGGAGGCAAATATATAAATGTGGTAAAAGGTAGCAGACCTATAAATTATAAGGTATATCTGTAGCAGGTCTCTATCAAATAAGGTCTATCTGTAAATCTGCTTATACTTTGCTCTGCAGGATCGGATTGAGTACAATAGCGGATTTTCCATCAAGATTTCCATCAAGATTTCCATCAAGATTTCCATCAAGATTTCCATCAAGATAACCAAACAACCCCGAGTGATGTTTATGTTAATGCATGTAATCCACATGGGACACGATGTCTTCAAGGCAAATGACAAAGTTGCCGAAAAAAACAGGAAGAACCTTGACAAACACGGAGTATTCTCAGTCAATGTCATGGGAGCCATAGGGTCAGGAAAGACCACTCTGATCGAAGAGGTGGTCAAGTACTTCAAAGAGAAGTACAGAACAGCAGTAATCGCAGGTGACGTTATAGCAGATATGGACGCCTCCCGTTTCAGGAAACTCGGGGTTCCGACAATCCCCGTAAACACGGGGAAGGAATGCCACCTTGACGCAAAGCTGGTTGAAAAAGCCCTCGAGGAAGTCGACCTTGACAATACCGATCTCCTTATTATTGAAAACGTGGGCAACCTGATCTGCCCTGTGGACTTCAAACTTGGAGAGCACCTCAGGGTTGTTGTGGTAAGCGTCACCGAAGGAGACGACATCATCCTCAAGCACCCTATGATTTTCAAAACTTCGGAACTTGCCATCATAAACAAGGTTGACATTGCCCATGCGGTTGACGTTGACGCCGAGAAAATGAGAGACGACATCCATTCCTTAAACCCGGACATACCGGTCATCCTTACTTCAAGACATGACTGGGAGAGCATTGAAACCTGGATTGGCTTTATCGAACTCGGGATAGGAAGAACACAGGAAGCCCGGGAAAAGTAAGGTAAATAAAAGCGATTAAAACGGGGACACAAAGAAAGGGAGAACGGATATGAAAGCCAACACTATTTCTCTGGAACACGGCGCAGGCGGAGAGGTAATGCAGGCGCTTATAGGAGAAATCATTCTTAAAAACTTCAGAAACAAAAGCGCAGGCTCAATAGGGCTTGAAAGCCTTGATGACGGGTCCACGATCAGGCTTGAAAACTTTAACCCTGTCTCCGAACTTGTGCTGACAACGGACAGCCATGTGATAACCCCTGCTTTCTTTCCGGACACCAATATAGGTCGCCTGGCAGTTTCAGGCACCATCAACGACCTCACCGTAATGGGAGCAAAACCCCTTGCCCTTACCTGTGCAGTCATAGTTCCCGAAGGCTTTCCGATCCTTGACTTTGAAGAGATAATCAAAACAATGGACGAAACCGCTACCGAAGTAGGGGTCCCCATAATTACAGGCGACACCAAGACCGTGGAAAAAACCGCTCTAGACTCAATAATCCTGAACACGGCAGGCCTCGGCATAACTGACAGCCCTATCAGAGACTCAGGCCTGAAACCGGGAGACAAATTACTTGTTACAGGCACGATCGGAGACCACGGGATCTCTCTTATGGCCCACAGGGAAGGCTTTGACTTCGATACCGACCTTGCCTCGGACTCTGCCCCCCTCTGGAAACTCATAGAACCTGTCCTGAAACTCCGGACCCCGGAAGGAACCCCTCTCATAACGGCTATGAAAGACCCGACCCGCGGCGGACTTGCAAACGCCCTCAACGAAATGGCAGCAAAAGCCGGAGCAGGAATCCTCCTCGAAGAAGACCTGATCCCCTTCAAGCCCGCTGTCACTGCAGCCTGTGAAATGCTTGGCCTTGACCCCCTCGAAGTCGCAAACGAAGGAAAAGCCATCATAGGAGTCAAAGCCGGCTTTGAAGAAAAAGTCCTCTCCCTCCTCAGACAGCACCCTTACGGCAAAGACGCAGCCCTCATCGGAGAAGTCACCCTAGAAAACAAAGGAGAAGTAATCCTGAGAAACCGTTTCGGCGGCATGCGTTATGTAGACATCCCCGCCGGGGACCCGATCCCCAGAGTCTGTTAAATAAAGACTTTCCTGTCGAAACTAGGGAATTAACAGAAGAGTCCCTCTGGGCTGAAAGAAATACGAAACGAAAATGAAAATAAGATGAAAGGAAAGTAAACTCATTCTTTCCCTTCCCTGTTTTTCAATTTATGCCCTTGCTTTCATTTTGTCTATTATAATATAATCTTTGACGGCGCTTACGGAGTCAAAAGGAATCAGGATATAGTTATCTTCTTTTTTGTATCTTGAAACATCAAAGGTGGGATTGGGGCTGACCATAAGGTCAATAATGCGGCCTCCTTTGATTTCAACTACAATATTGCTCAGAGTTCCGATCTCCGTCCCGTCAGTAGCCATCACCTGTTTGTTGAAGAGGAGGTTTCTTGCAAATATTTTAGACATACTTATCTGGTCTCCGTGCTCGGTGTTATGCGGAATTTGGGTAATGCTGGCGTTTGAGGTTAAATACTTTTACTTCTGATATTTTATTCAATTTAAAGTTATATCTTTATAAACTCTTTCCTTTTAAAAGTTACCCATTTGAGTCATACTCATTGAGCCATACTCATTTAAGCTCTTAACCTGCACCATTTACCTGTATCCCACATATCCGGCTGTCTCTGCGGGCCTCTGGCCTCCCTTAAACTGTTCCTCTATCTTCTCATAGAACTGTGCAATGTTTTCGTTGATTGTGGGTTTTACTTTCTTGAGGGCTTCTCTGAAGTGCCTCATCTCAATTGCTTCAACATCGAAGTTCTCTCTGAGGGCAAACATTACAGCCTCTCTGCATACTGCTTCTATGTCAGCACCCACGTATCCTTCCGTTATATTGGCAAGGTTTTCAAGGTCCACGTCCTCCGCAAGCGGGGTATTCTTTGTGTGAATCTTAAAGATCTTAATCCTGCCTTTACGGTCGGGCGCCCCAACGTAAACCAGCCTGTCAAAGCGTCCGGGGCGCATGATTGCAGGGTCAAGCAGGTTAGGACGGTTAGTTGCGGCAATAATTACCACGTCTTTGAGGGTTTCAAGCCCGTCCATTTCGGTCAGCAGCTGGTTTAGCACCCTTTCGGAAGTCCGGCTGTCCGTGGATTCCATGCCCTGCATGGCGGCAATGGAGTCGATCTCATCAAAGAAGACAACACAGGGAGAGACCTGCCTTGCTTTCTTGAAGATTTCCCTTATTGCTTTTTCCGACTCTCCGAGCCACTTCGAAAACATCTCCGGTCCTTTGACGCTTATGAAGTTGGCATTTGACTCTCTGGCAACAGCCTGGGCTATCAGGGTCTTTCCCGTCCCGGGCGGGCCGTAAAGCAGTATTCCCTTCGGAGCTTTTATACCCATCTTGACAAATTTTTCCGGATTTTTAATAGGCCATTCGACAGCTTCGATGATCGCATACTTTGCTTCATCCAGGCCTCCCACGCCGTCCCAGCCAACCGAAGGCATCTCAACAAAGATCTCTCTCAGGGCCGAAGGTTCGGCTTCCATCAGGGCATCTTCGAAGTTCTTCTTGGTGACAACAATTTTTTCCAGCCGGTCGGAAGGAATTGTTTCTCTTTCGAGGTCAAGGTCAGGCAGGTTTTCCCTGAGGCAGCGCATTGCCGCTTCCTGCACGAGAGCCAGAAGGTCTGCCCCCACAAAACCCTGCGTCCTCTCAGCCAGATACATGAGGTAGAGGTTTGTCTTTTCTTTCTTTTCCCTTTCTATGGCAGCTTCGTCAATTTCAACTTCGGTTTCCGCCCCTGTCTCGGTTGCTATCTCACCTTCAATCTCGGGCTCCGCTTGCGTGATTTCATCGTCTTTCTCGATTGGCATGCCCCGGGTGTGGATCTGCAGGATCTCGTACCTGTCCTTGGTATCCGGCACTCCTATATGGATTTCCCTGTCAAAACGCCCCGGTCTCCTGAGTGCGGGGTCGATTGCATCCACACGGTTGGTAGCACCTATAACCACAACCTGTCCTCTTTCTTCCATCCCGTCAAGGAGGGTAAGGAGCTGGGCAACAACACGCCTTTCCACTTCTCCTGTCACGTTTTCCCTTTTTGGGGCAATGGAGTCGATCTCATCAATGAAAATAACCGAAGGGGCGTCCTGAGTTGCTTCTTCGAAGATCTTCCTCAGCCTTTCCTCGCTTTCCCCGTAGAACTTCCCAACGATTTCGGGTCCTGCAATGTAATGGAAACTTGCTCCCGATTCATTTGCCACGGCTTTTGCGATCAAAGTCTTTCCGGTTCCGGGTGGGCCATAGAGGATAACTCCCTTCGGAGGCTCTATATTGAGGTGGGCAAAGAGCTCCGGGTGTTTCATCGGCATCTCTATCATTTCCCGGACACGCATGATCTCCTGGCCAAGCCCTCCTATGTCTTCATAAGTGGTGACGCCTCTGGTTGCTTTTTCGTAGCCCTGTACCGGCTTTTTCCGGAGCTCAATAATTGTGGCTTCCGTTATCAGGACAATGGTATTTGCCGGGTCTGTCTCAACAGCAACCAGGGGAATTACCTGGCTTGTTGTCAGGGACTCGGTCATGGGCTGAGACATCGAATTAATAATCGGAATTATGTCTCCCTTGAACACAGGCCTTTTCAGGATATGCCGCTTTATGATCTCATTCGCATGTTCCCCAAACTGCAGTTCGGGCCCTCCCTGAGTCATGCTTTCCGGAAGCGCCAGAATGAGCTTTTTTGCTTCCGGGGCTTCGACCTTTTTAATGGTCACCTTCTCCCCGATGGAAACTCCGGCGTTCTGCCGGATGAAATTATCAATGCGCACTATTCCCTGTTCCCAATCCTGCCGGTCTGCTCTCCATACCTTTGCCGTGGTCTTTTTCTTCCCCCTGATTTCTACAATGTCGCCGGGAGAGAGTTGAAGTTTCAGTAGCGCTGTAGGGTCAAGCCGGATAATTCCTCTTCCAAGGTCGATAGGGTATGCCTTTTCAACCTTTAACTGTATTTCTTCCATGGATCATCCCGAAAATAGTTGTCTTTTTGATTGTAATTTTATCTGGTAACGAAGTAAAATGAAAGGATACCGGATTTTTTCCGAATTTTCCGGATAGTGTAATTCTGGAATATAGTTCCTATTATATGCTCTTTTTATTTTAATGCCTTTCATCCGGGAAAATTTGTCCCGCATGCGCTTCTCTTTTGGCCATTCAGGGTATTGAATCTGTATCAGAAAGTCCTCAGCATGGCGATATCCACATATTTTTTGCACACCCGGAGTATGTATTTTCGCCAGCTTAAGGCATCTTTTGCATCCAGGAGCCGGGATACTCTGGCAATGAGATACTTGGTTAATGGACCGTTGCTGAGTACTTTTAATACTCAGGTATTTATATTGTTATGTCCGGAAGATAAGTCTCCTATATTTCCTATTTATTAAATAAGTTTACCCTTAGTCCCATTCTCCCCTGTAGGTTAATATATTTACAGCTCCTGCGTATAAAACTGTTTAATACTACCTGAATTGGCCTTTAGGACGCATATGATCTGGTCTTCATATGATCTGGTCTTCATAGGATTGGATTATTCGTATGACCGATTTTATCATATGATTTGTCTTTACACGATCGGATATTTATATGACCGGATTATTCAGTTTTTCCGATAAGCTAAAGTTTAAATTAGGTTTTGAACTTCGAGATTACCGGATTTCATATTATTCACAAAACTCCAGGAATTTGAAAGCATGGACCTTGAAATAGCACAGAACAGGATTATTGAATTTATTCGGAACGAGACTGGGAAAGCAGGAGTGGGAGGGGCAGTTGTTGGCATCAGCGGGGGAATTGACTCAGCCCTTACCGCAACTCTTACCGTGAAAGCTCTGGGGAAGGAAAGGGTTCTTGGCCTCCACATGCCCGAAAGCAGCCTGACCCCTGCTGCGGACAGCGAAGATGCGAAAAATCTTGCCGACTGGCTAGGGATCAAGTACCGGACAATTGACATCGCAGGCGTTGTCTCGGCTTTCATGGCCGCCGTTCCGGAGAGCGAATCTGCGGACAGGCTTACCCGGGGCAACCTGAAGGCAAGAGCCAGGATGTCCTTCCTGTATTTTCACGCAAACATGCTTAACCGCATGGTCATAGGGACTGGAAACAAAACCGAGATCCTCCTTGGCTATTACACGAAGTATGGGGACGGAGGCGTTGACCTTGAGCCAATAGGAGGGCTTTACAAGACCGAGGTCTGGGAACTTTCCCGCAGGCTCGGAATACCGGACCCCCTCATTACCAAAAAACCGTCCGCAGGTCTGTGGGAGGGGCAGACTGACGAAGCCGAACTTGGAATTTCTTACTTGAAGGTTGACGAGGTGCTCAGGCTGATTGAAAAAGGGACGGAACCGGAAAACATTATGAACGCTACCGGGATTTCCGTTGAGCAGCTAAATTCCGTTACCAGGCGCATTGAGATAAACGAACATAAAAGAAAAGCTCCACCTGCACCGGAATTACACTGAGCAGTCATAGTTTTTCCCTGTCACCTTGAAGGATGAACCCTTATGTCCTGGCCCTTTTCCCTTACAAGCGGCTTTGCAAGGTGCCTTCTGGCACAGGGTGGGACTTCGTAGAGTCCTGGCTCCAGGTTCCTTTCGGCTTCGTACCGGATTTTAGAGGGTGCCTGTGTCCCGCATTTTTTGCAGCGGAATCCCTGTCCCTTCCCTGCGGACTTCATGTGTTTTCCGCATTCCGGACACTTAGGGTTCTCTTCCCTGTAAAGAGGGACAAGCGCTTTAACCTGCATTTTTTCAATATTCAGGGTTCCGGAAGTTACACTTCCTGAAAGGATAACCCGGTCACCGGGTACCAGCTTTCGGACAAGCGCCCTGAAGTTCTTAGTCGGTTCAAAGGCTGCACAGTCGATTTCGTCTCCTTTGCCATCCCGGACAGCAAAGATAACGTGTCCTCCTTCAATGGTTTTCGGGGCTGTCGAGACCGTTACTTCAAGCCTGTAGGAATGCATATCCCGAATTTCAGAGACGCTTGCTGCCGGCAGGAGATGCATGTCCGTTCCCTGGTTTGTTCGGTACACGGCAAAGCGCTCAACAGGTTCGGACCTGATAAGGGATGCAGCTCTGTTAACTAGTTCGGGGCTTTCTCCCCTTATCCCGAATAATACCGGGTCTGCTGAGTGGGGCACGCAGACTACGAGCCTGTTTGCAAGGTCTACCGTATCCCATGTTCCGGGGTAGGTCTGCCTGTCAGCTTCAAAAAAACTATCCTTATTAACGTCTCTGGGACTTCCCCATTTTTCCTTCTGCCTGTATACCAGGTGTTCAAAAGTGCATTCCCATTTCTCAAGGTTCAGCATAGCCCCGCAGGCTGCAAGTGCGCCTATCAGTCCCCTTCCGTTTTTGAAGCTTTTTGAGCTGATCCCGAGTTCCGAGATGAGGTGTTTTGCCGTTTCTATTTCTATTACGTCCTTTACAGCTTTTTCCAGAAAACTCAGGAGGGCAGGCTTGAGGCTCTCGTAATCTTTTTCCAGGATAAATGCGGCTCCGGGATTGGTTTTTTTGCACTCCATGCGTGCAAGTTCCTCTATTCTGGATACCACATGGGCAATTACCTTTTCAGGGCAGTCCGTTTTAAGTTTCAGGGCTACGGCTGCGTTTCCTCTTGTCTTGTAGGGGATGGTAGGGTTCAGGCGCACAAGGAGGGGCAGGGTTTCTATAGTCCCGTACTCCTGCAGTTCTTCGAGCAGCAGGGCTCCCAGATATGTGGTACACATGCCTTCGTTTGAGTCCGTATCGTCAATTCCGATGATCATTTTTCCGTATCCAGTTTTTCCCTTGATATTTCTGAAATTCCAGTGAGGGGATGCCGTGATTTTCGGGGTTCTCCAACATGTTTTCCTCCTGCAAACATTGCCGATGTCGGAGAAATATATATATAGATGTTCAAACAGAGATTGATATCGGAATGACAAAAGAAGTTCTCATACATCAAATTATTGATGTATTGTCGCGTGCGGGTTTTGCACTTTCTGACCGATGTAATATACGTCCCAGGAGCTTTGACGTTGCCGCGCGCAAAGATGAAACACTACTACTTTGCAAGGTTTTATTTAATATTGACGGTCTGAACGAAGAAACCGCCAGGGAGATGAAATATCTTGCTGAGTATCTCGGAGGTTCCGCTATCGTTGTTGGAGCCAAGACAAGGGATCAGATGCTTGAAGATAGTGTCATCTACATGCGCTATGATATCCTTGCTCTGAACGTCCAGACTCTCTATGACTACTTTGTTGAAAATGTCAAGCCTCTGGTTTCAGCAGCTCCCGGCGGGCTTTATGTCTCAATAGAAGGAGATCTCCTGAAGAAGGCGAGGACAGGACAGGCCATGTCCCTCGGGACCCTGGCTTCCATGGTAGGGGTTTCGAGGAGGACTATCAGCAAATATGAAGAAGAAGGCATGGACGCATCCATAGATGTCGTGCTCCAGCTCGAGGATATTTTCGGAGTCGAACTGGCGAGGCCCATAGATATTCTGAAGTCCTGCGGAAGCAGAAAATCCAGGAAGAAAGCAGAGCCTGAAAAGGAAGAGCCCCAGGTAAAACATAACGTGCTTTTGCCTGAAGACCTTATTCTCAATATGATTTCAATGCTAGGATACGACGTACTTCCAACAGCCCAGGCCCCATTCAAAGCTATCTCCCGGGACGAGTCTTCAGTCATCCTTACAGGTGTCAGCGAGTTCAACACAACCGTAATCAAAAGGGCTCATCTGATGAGCAGCATTTCCTGCATTACGGAAACTCAGTCCGTGTTCATCATTAACGGACGTTCCAAGCTGAAGTCCGTTGAAAATACGGTGCTGATCGAAAAGAAAGAACTTGACAAGATCGGTGATTCGCAGGAACTCATCGAGTTCATAGATGAGCGCAAGGAAACACATAGTGGTGCATAAGTTAAGTTCGCTTTTGATTTCCTTTCTTGCCACAAATAGCTCTGTAAACTCGGTTTTCTATAAGGTTCAGGGTCGTGATTTTTTTTAATTTTCTTTTCCATATTTTTTTAGTTTTTCCAAATGTAATGTAGTTCCAAAACCCTAATATATCACTGTTTCAATCTAAAAGCTCGATGACGGTAAAGATTGCAGTTCTGGTCTCAGGACGGGGCTCAAATCTCCAGGCGATTATAGACAGCATTGAAAAGGGCTACATAAAAAATGCGGCAGTCAATGTGGTTATCTCCAACAAAGCCGATGCTTATGCGCTCGAACGTGCGGAGAAACATGGAATAAGTGCTGTTTTTCTTGACCCTGAAGGGCGTGATAGAGCCGGATACGACAGGGAAATTCTGAAGATACTTAAACAGCATGATACGGACCTCCTCCTGCTTGCGGGCTATTTCAGGCTTCTGGGAAGCGAGCTCATTGAGGCATACAGGCACAGGATCCTGAATATACACCCTTCTCTTCTTCCGGCTTTCAAAGGACTTCATGCCCAGAAACAGGCTTTTGAGTACGGCGTAAAGGTTGCGGGCTGCACAGTACATTTTGTAGATGAAGGACTCGATTCCGGGCCTATTATCATCCAGAAGTGCGTGCCTGTGCTCCCGGGAGATACCGAAGAAACTCTCACTGCCAGGATTCTCGAACAGGAACATATTATCTATCCCGAAGCTGTCAGGCTCTTTGTCGAGGGCAAGCTTAAAGTTGAAGGCAGAAACGTAATAGCCCTTAAGTAATGGTCCTTGAAATCACTCCTAAATAGCCCCTGAAATTACCTTTAAATATCCCCCAAAATTACCCTTGAAATAAATCTTAAAATAGTCTTTAAATGAGCAGGACCTCTGTAGAAACTCCGGATTTGCATTAATTTTATCATGCAGAGCCGAGTTGATAACGTTTTGATCAATAAAGTCTTGAATCAGTAAGACAGGAATCCAGATCAGAAGAGGTATATTAAAATCAGGTAATTCCCGGCGGAATAGGTTTCAAGAACCTGTTCAAAAAGTGGGGAATGGTCCAAAACCGGAATAGCTTTCATTCATTAGTCGCCTCATCAATACCCTGACGGTTATAAGTACATGAATCATATTACTCACCAGTGTTCTGGGCAGCAAAAGATTTCCATATTCGGGAATTTTCTGCGTCTTTGATGACTCTCGTTCATGAGAAGCTTCAAGGTGTTGAAAACTTTCGCCCTTCCTGCTTTCCGGCTTTAAGGAAGTTCTTACGAGGTACAACACATTAATATAAGTAAATACCAGAATCGCAAGCATACTTACATTTAATCAATTCATCAATCAATTAGTCAATCAATTAGTCAATTCATGTTAACAGAAACCCTTGATTTCATATAAATTTTAAATGTTGGATTAGGTGACAGCAGTGTCTTACATTGAAAAAATCGATCCGGAATTGTTCGAGGCTATCGAAAAGGAAGCCGATCGTCAGGAACACAAACTTAACCTGATAGCGTCCGAAAACTATGCGAGCAGGGCTGTAATGGAAGCTCAGGGCTCGATTATGACCAATAAGTATGCCGAAGGATATTCCGGCAAACGCTATTACGGCGGCTGTGATTTCGTTGATGTTGCCGAAAACCTCGCGATTGCCAGGGCAAAGGAAATCTTCGGGGCAAAATACGTAAATGTCCAGCCCCACTCAGGTTCAGGCGCCAACATGGCTGTCTACTTCTCCGTACTGCAGCCCGGGGACACAATCATGTCCATGGACCTCTCTCACGGCGGACACCTTTCTCACGGCAGCCCTGTAAGTTTTTCCGGAAAACTCTATAATATCGTGCCCTATGGGGTCAGCAAAGAAACCGAGGCCCTGGACTATGACGAGCTTCTGAAACTGGCAAAGGAATGCAAACCGAAAATGATCGTCTGCGGAGCTTCAGCTTATCCCCGTGAGATCGATTTCAAGAAGTTCAGGGAAATTGCCGATGAAGTAGGAGCTTACCTCCTTGCAGACATTGCCCACATTGCAGGCCTTGTGGTTGCAGGTGTACACCCAAGCCCTGTGCCTTATGCGGATTTTGTAACCACCACGACCCACAAGACCCTCAGGGGTCCCAGGGGCGGAATGATTATCTCAAAGACCGAAGAGCTTGCAATTGGAGTAAACAAGGCAGTTTTCCCGGGCATTCAGGGCGGTCCCCTCATGCATGTTATAGCTGCAAAGGCTGTAGCCTTCAAGGAAGCCATGAGTGAAAAGTTCAGGCAGGACCAGACTCAGACCATAAAGAATGCAAAAGTTCTCTGCGCCTGTCTGAGGGAGAAGGGTTTTGATATTGTTTCCGGCGGCACCGACAACCACCTTATGCTTGTGAACCTCAATAATATGAACATTACAGGCAAGGATGCGGAAGCCGCAATGAGCAAAGCCGGGATTATCGCCAACAAAAACACGGTTCCTTTCGAGACCCGCAGTCCCTTCATAACCAGTGGAGTAAGGCTCGGGACTCCTGCCTGTACCACAAGGGGCATGAAAGAAAAAGAAATGGAACTGGTTGCCGATTACATCGAGACTGCAATCAAGAATGCAGGGAACGATGCCCTGCTGTCGGAAGTCAACGCTAAGGTAAGGGACCTCTGTTCAAGGTTCCCTGTTTACAGCTAATCGGGGAGGTTTATCATTGTCAGATGAAAGCTATGAGTCACGAGTCATAGACGGAAAAGTACTTGCTCAACAGGTTGAAGAAGAAGTGAGGTCAGGGGCAGAGGACCTTGAAAGCAACCGGGGAATCATCCCCGGACTTGCTACTATCCTTGTAGGGGACGACCCTGCCTCAAAGATGTACGTTCGCCTGAAGCACAGGGCCTGCGAACGTGTGGGCATCAAAGCAGAAGACTACCTCCTTCCGGGAGACGCTACCAAGGAAGAACTACTTACCCTGATTGATTCTCTTAACAAAAACAAAGATGTGCACGCAATCCTGCTCCAGCTCCCGCTTCCGAAACACTTCTCTCCTCAGGAAACGCAGGAAGCTATGGAAGCCATATCTCCTGCAAAGGATGCAGACGGCTTTCACCCCTATAACATGGGAAAACTCATGATCGGGGACGAAGACCTTGTCCCCTGCACTCCTCACGGGGTAATCAGGGCACTTGAAGAGTACGGTGTTTCCGTCCAGGGGAAAAATGCGGTAATTGTCGGGCACAGCAATGTTGTGGGAAAGCCCATGGCTGCAATGCTCCTGAACAGAAACGCAACCGTTTCAGTCTGTCATATCTTCACCGATGACCTGAAGAAGTACACCCTCGGTGCCGATATCATAGTTGTTGCAACAGGGGTTAAGCATCTTATTAAAGCCGATATGGTTAAAGAAGGGGCTGTAATCTTTGATGCGGGAATCACCAAGGAAGAAGACGGCGTATACGGGGACGTTGATTTTGAAAACGTAATCAAAAAAGCTTCCCTTGTGACCCCCGTCCCTGGTGGTGTAGGTCCCATGACAATTGCCATGCTCATGAAGCATGTGCTTCTGTGTGCGGAGAAAAGCCTTTAATCTCTATTTTAAGGCTTTTTTTCATTTTTTTGTTAATATTTTTAAGCCTTTTATGGTCACTTTTTAAGCCTTTTATGGTCACTTATTAAATGGTCCATGTTTGAGCTATTCAGGGACACAGGAGTGAATTCTTCAGTTATTTCTGCCTGTGTCGCTCCGGGTTTAGGTCGCCTTCCCAGTTAAATAAATATTTTTTTCAAGCTTTTCGTACCAAGACAAGTAAATTTGTTTTCTGAGATAATTATGCCTGATGGTTTTACTCTGTTTTTCAGAAGATGTCAATTAAAGTGATTTTATATGAGTTTTTATATATACTCGGTATGATCTTCAGCATAGTTTTCCGGATTGTGATAAAATCGCTTTACACATCAATATTTTTATGTATTATTGAAGCCTATTTCAGTATGAGCTTGTCCATCTTCAAGATAGAATAAAAATAGTTTATAAAATCTTAGATAAATATCCGGGCTCTCATTAAATATTCGGATGCTCAAATGAGTTTTTTGCAAACTCTAATCAGACCTACCTGATTAATTAACCTGATTTAAAATAGGTCTTTGGTCCTGTATTACCAGGCATAATATCCGATTTTACACTATCGGAATCCTGAATGACGTTTGAACCGAAAATTTATCCCAGTCCCTTTCAGTCCTCAGGTATTCAACTTTGCAGCCGGAAAAATTGTTTTTCCTTGCCTGCTGTGGTAGTTCAACGAAATGTCTTGTGGGCATTTCATAACGAAAAAAAGGTATCCAAATGTCCCGCTTCAAATTTAATTGTTGTTTATTATAACACCACAACTGTTTACACAAGTATTGTTTGTTTACGTATGTTATTGCTTCCGTACACTGTGTTGCTTCAGTGAATTGTTTATTCACTCATATTTATCAAGCGCAATTGCGCCAACTGAGTTAAAAGCTATATATACCTGGTTGTCAAAAATGGTAGTTGATACTGATATCTGTGGTCTGAAAGTGGGAGATCAATATCCTGCACATGTAATGGGCATTATTAACCTGAGCCCTGAATCTTTTTACGAAGGTTCGGTTACAAACCCGGAATCCGCACTTGATGTTTCCCGGAAAATGGTGGAAGGCGGAGCAACTTTCCTGGATCTGGGGGCCCGGTCAACATGGCGTTTTTCCAAACCCATAAGCAAAGAAGAAGAACTCGATCGATTACTGCCCGTGCTTGATGCGCTGGAAGGCAATGTGGATGCGATAATTTCCGTTGATACTATGTTTTCCGAAATTGCAGAAGAGGCCCTCAAGAGAGGGGCAGATATCATAAACGATGTTTCCGGCTTTACGGCGGACCCCGGGATGATAGAAGTGGTGGCAGACCACGGCTGTCCGGCAGTGGTTATGGCTTCTGACAAAATTCCCGGAGATCCTCTGGGCATGGATGCCATTATTGAAGCTCTTGGCTCCATTATAGAGGCTGCCGGAACTGGCGGTATAGAACCTGGCCGCCTCATCCTCGACCCTGCAATTGGCAGGTGGACTGATGAAAAGCTGCCCATGTATGATTTTGAAACCCTGGATGATTTCGAGCGTCTGAAGATTTTTGAAAAACCTCTGCTTGCAGCCCTTTCAAGGAAGTCCTTCATAGGCGAAGTTCTTGGAAAAACTGCAAACGAAAGGCTCTATGGCAGCCTGGCTGCAGCAGCAATTGCAGTTCACAAAGGTGCTCATATTATCCGTACCCATGATGTCCCCGAAACTTCCGATGTTGTTAAGCTTGCAGGAGCTCTGAGGAGCCGGACAAGCGTTGTAAAGGAGGGCAGGTATGAGGTTTCGGTACTTGAGGTGAAAACTCCTCAGGACGCAGGCCTTGCAATGAGGAAGCTTGGAGCTACAAGGGTCGGTTCGCAGGTAATGCAGGGAAAAAGCATCCATCTTACGCTAAAGATCAGGAACCTTACAACCACGGAAGCTCTGATAATAAAACAGGAGATGCTTGCAAGGGGAGGCGACGCGGCCCTTGCAAGAGACGCGGTTTCCCATGAAACGGAATCAACCGATGTGCTTGTGATAGGCACCCTGCTGCAATTTGAACGTCTTGCCCGGAAACTGGACGGTCAGGCTCGTTCCCTCCCACTGATTGCAGAAATGATCCGTGAATGTATTGCAAATCGGACTAATCTGGAATACCGATATTTGAGGTAATTATGATCATAACTTCAGCAAAACCCTTTGAAGAAATCCTGAAAATGTTAAAAGACGAAGACGATATATTTGTCATCGGATGCAACGTGTGCGCTGCAAAACTGAAAACTGGAGGAGAACCCGAGGTCCTCGAGATGTGCAGACGGCTTGAAGAGAGCGGAAAGCACGTGATAGGCTGGGCTCTTCCAACTGCAGCCTGCAGTATCCGGTCTTATGAATCCCTAGTTGAGAAAAACGAGAAAATAAAAGAAGCTCGTTGCGTTCTGGTCATGGGGTGTGGCAGTGGAGTTTCTGCTGTTGCCACTGTTGTGGATTTGCCTGTCTACGGTTCGAACAACACCCTCTCACTTGGGGGTTCCAGTGGAGGTCAGCTCCTTTTAGACCAGTGCGTTATGTGCGGGGACTGTACTATAAGCGAATACGGTGGGCTCTGCCCGAAAGCCCAGTGCCCAAAAGGCCTTCTCAACGGGCCCTGCGGAGGAGCGGTGGACGGGATGTGCGAGGTTAACAGTGAAAAAAATTGTGTCTGGACCCTTATCTATGAACGCCTGAAAAAGATCAACAGGCTTGACCTCCTTTACGTTACCCATGCCCCTCAGGAGCATGGTTTTAAATAATTTCATTTCTAATATTCTTGTATAATGCTTTTTAATTTTCGTGAAAAACTGAACTCCAGGAAATTTCTGGTTACTGCTGAAGTCTCTCCTCCCAAGGGGACTAGGTATTCAGTTCCCCTGGAAGACGCCCGCCATCTCAAAGGCCTTGCAGATGCCCTGAACGTCACCGATAACCAGTGCTCAATTATGCACATGAGTTCACTGGCTTTTAGCAAACTTCTGCTTGATGAGGGGCACGAACCTATTATGCAGCTTACATGCCGGGATCGAAACCGAATAGGGCTCCAGTCCGACCTGCTGGGAGCATATGCTCTCGGAATCAGGAATATCTGCTTGATGACCGGAGATTTTCCTTCCTGCGGAGACCATCCAGGCTCAAAACCTGTTTATGACCTTGACTCCGTACAGCTCATCGAACTTGTCCGAAAGCTCGACTCCGGCGTTGATCTGGCAGGAAATCAGCTGGATGGAGGCACTTCTTTTTGTGCAGGTGCAGTCTCGAGCATAGACCCTGAAAAGATACTTCAGCTAATAAAGCTTGAAAAGAAGGTTAGAGGCGGAGCCGATTTTATTCAGACGCAGGCTGTATATGATGTGGGTGTGTTCGAGGAATTTACGGAAGCAGTAAACCATCTTGAAGTGCCTATAATTGCAGGTTTGATTCCTCTCAAATCCCTGGGAATGGCTGAGTATATGAATAAAAATATCTCAGGAATTCATGTGCCTGACGAAATCATGCTTCGGATGAAAGAGGCATCTTCGCCCCTTGAAGAAGGGCTTTTGATAGCATCCGAAACTGTAAAGGAGCTGACAAAACTCTCACGCGGGGTTCATATTATGCCAATCGGATCTCACAAAAACACTCCGAAATTACTTTCAATGGCAGGAATCTCTGAAATATAAAAAAATACTGAATAATCCCTTTAATCAGGGTTTTCTTCTCTTTTTCTTCCACTGTTAAAGGATTCTGTCCTGAAGAGTTCTGTTCTGCGTATTTTGTGCCGTTACCTTCATTTTTTATAAATATTTTTCTCTTTTCTTTCTTATGATCTACTTTTAAGTATTCACAGGAAATACATTATAATCGACACTGACTGTAATTTACCGTATCCATTCCGGATTTTTGTGAAAGCTGGAGGTAGAGTCATTTCTATATCTTCCCAGGACCCGGATCTGCTGGTGAAGGAGTCCGGGTTTGTTGACGGATTTTGAGTTTTTTCCCAGATCCAGGGAAACTGAAGAGGAGGCCATAATGAAGATAATGAGTATTATCTCATGTAAGATCTTTGAGGATGAAATTATTCATCTCGTGGAGCATGACGAAGAGCTGAGTGACGTTCTAATTCTGAAAAATGAGAGTTCAGGGGAGATCATACGGAAGTTTGGTGAAATTTGCTGTCCCTGCAGGGAATTGTCCCTAAAAAACGTTGAAGCCTTCAGATTCTTAAAGGACGAGAAATATGTCGACGGAGAAGGTCTCATACTTGTGCTCAATATTCTAGATATTGCTGGCATGGGCAAAATGCGCAAGCAGCTGAAAATGAAAGTATATGATGCGATTCTTCAGATGTCGTTTCTTTCAGACGGGATTCTTTTATTTTATGGGCTTTGCGGAAATTTGTTCAAAGACCTCGAGGAGGACTTCAGGTACCTTAAATGTCCTCTCACATTGCTAAGAGACCCTGAAGGGAAAATTGTCGACGACTGCATATGTGCTGCCCTGGGGGGCAAACGAGCTTTCATGGAACTAATAAAGGAGTTCAGGGGTGAAAGGGTTTTTATGCTTACTCCCATGTGGGCTGCCAACTGGGAAAAAATGGTCGTAGCTAACGGTTTTGCCCGGGATATGGAAAATCTTGATGAGTCAAAGCTGGTATTTCGGGCTGCCAGATATTCCCGAGTAGCAAAGATTAATACCGGTTTAAACTACCAGCAGAATTTCGAGTCCCGGGTAAGGGAATTTGCAGCCTTTTATGATTTAGAAATTACAGAACTCGAAATTGACCAGGCTCTTTTTGAGAAGTGCTACCGTGAACTGAAGCATTCGCTTATTGCTTCTGTCTGAGTGTCATCCTTCAGGACAAAGTTGTTCTCAGATTTGACTTTGATCTTTCAGCACCTTATTTTCAGTTTTTCGGGTTAATTTTCCCTGGTGTATTCTTTCTCATCCTTAAGCTTTTTTCTATTTATGGGAGTTTTCCGGAGCCTTTGGATACATTTATCAATACCTTCCGGTATTTTACGGTCTGATTCTGTCAATATTGATTTTATATTTCCGAAAATCGAGTTAATTACAGTATTTTAAAGGCATCAAAATGAATCCAAAAATCACTTCCATCCAGATGTTCGGGATTGAGACTCCTATCATCAGAGCAGGAGACGACATCGTGCAGACCCTTGAAACTTCGCTGCAAGAAGCAGGCATTACGCCGGTTGATGGGGATGTTTTTGTGCTGGCCGAATCCGCTGTTGCTACGGCGGAAAACCGAATAGTCGATCTTGCTAGCATTAAGCCCGGTGAAAAGGCTTTATCTCTCGGGGAAAAATACGGGATAGACCCGAGGGAAATGGAGCTTGTGCTTCAGGAATGTGACGAACTTTTCGGGGGTGTCCCAGGAGCCGCCCTTACGATTACAAAGGGCATTCTCTCCCCCAATGCTGGAATTGATGCTTCAAACGCGCCTGAAGGTCACGTAGTCCTGCTTCCGGAAGACCCGAGAAAAAGTTCCGAAACCATCCGGAAAAGGTTGGAGCAGCGTTACTCCTGCAGGCTGGGTGTGATTATAGGGGACAGCAGGACTCAGCCCCTGCGCCTGGGCTGCACAGGGCTTGCGCTCGGGATTTCGGGTTTTGTACCTGTCGAGGATGCAAGAGGCACTTTTGATATTTACGGAAAGCCCCTCCGCCTGACTTATAAAGCGGCAGCCGATAACCTGGTTTCTGCGGCTGAACTCCTTATGGGAGAAGCAGGAGAAAGAGTTCCATGTGTGCTTATTCGGGGTGCTCCGGTACAGATTGTTGACGAGTCTCCGGAGATGCCAACGATCTCAATGGAAGGGTGCATGTATTTCGGCAATATTATTAAAAGTCGGAAAGAGGATACGGAAGAAAAGGGTCAGTAAAAAGCCTGTCTTAACTTCTTTTTCATGATTCTCTTTCTTTTGAATTCTTCAAATTTCCGGGCGTATAATCTACCTCACTAAAATAGTAGCGTAAAAACGGTCTATGATCGAACTCTCTCCTTCCCAATCACGCCAGTTTCTAATGCCAAGCTTGTAAGATCCCGTGCCAGGTGCGCGAAACTGGAACACTCTCACGCCTGCTGCACCGATCGCATCTCCTTTTTTCTCGAAGCTGTCACCTACCATTTCCAGTCCTCCGGCAGTTTCAACTTCCCATCGGTAGCCGGTGGTGGGATTCTCATTTAAGCGTACAGTTATGAAGCTTTGAGCCTCTACCTCCAAGGTACGGCCCTTATCCTGGTCACTCAATATCACCGCAAACTCCTCCAATAAAGGCTTCATGCCTCTATTTCTAGAAAAATAGTTGCAGGAAAGTCTGTTTTAGCAGCATATTATATTGTTTTATCAGGAGACCGCCGGAGATCTCCCGGATAAAAAGAGGAGGTCCCTGAATAAAAGGATATATTGGACAGATATCTCTGTTCCGGATAATTTCGTTTTTTTATCATCCCTGTTTTATGCATGGGGCAGAGGCATGTCTCGGCTGAGAGTTTCGCGAACTCTACTCCTGGAACTCTCGAGTTCAAGTCCGAAATTCCCTGTTTCAACCCATTTCATTGAGATCAGAGACCAGAAGTCCAGTGCAAATTTGTTCAGGGCATATTCATAGGGGAGCCATCCATACCCCTCATCACCCCAGGCTGTACCCCAGGAATTTCGGATTAAAAAGGCACCTGTGGTTTCTTTGTTGCTGAGGGTATTTCTGATTTTCATGTTTTCATCATAGCCGACTGCAACGACCGCGTGGCCCCATATTGACCTCTCATCGGGACCAGGGAAAGGAATTCCGCCTTTTACATCTGTATCCTTAAAAGAGGGAAACCCGTAAAAGCCGAACATTGAAGGGATTCCTGCCGCAAGGTACTTCTTCACACTGAGGATGACATCTTCAGGTGGTAAATTCATGCCTTGCGGGTCATGGCAGAAGTAGTTAAGGGCTTCGAAGTTGTCGGCAAGCGAATATACAAAGCTTGAAGGTTCGTCGTCAAATGTGGGTTCTCCGTCCGGTCCCGGAGTTTTCCTGTTGGTGTAAGGAAAATACTTTTCAGGCGGGACACCGCAAAGAGCCAGTGCTCCCATAGTATTCCGGAGCCAGGCTCCGGTGTCTCCCTTGACCCCCATCAGGTTTCTGGTCGTCTTGTAGACAAAAAGTCTTGACCCGTCAATATATTTCCCAAAGGCTCGTCGCTCAAAATACTCAATCACTCCTACACCTGCGTGGGCGGTACAGGAACCCAGATCCATTTGATCTTCGATCGGCGAACACCAGTTCCTGAGGTCTATGGAAACAGGCAATTCCAGAGTTTTTGTTTCCTTTCTGGAAGTCGGAATTCCGAGTTTTTCTGCCATCTCGGGAATCTGAGCGCTTTCTTCTGTGTAATCTTTTAAGGATGGTAACGGAGGGAGCCAGCCGGTTCCAAAACTTCTTCCCATTTCCGGAATTTTCACCTTTTCGAAGGCAGCTACTATTCCAATCATTTCATTACCTCACTAATTTTGATTTTCTGTTGCATCTGTTACAAATAATTCCTGATTCCAATAAAGACAAATAATGTTTGATTCAGGCAGTTTATTCCACTTATTCAATTTAAAATAAATTGAGTTGCTGGTGTTCCACCAATTATATAATGCATATAAATATTATATTTATATTATAGAATTAAAAATACTCAACAAGGATCAGAAAAAATCAGGATTCTTACTTTTTATTCAGTTTTTTCCCTCGTAGGGAAGATCCAATATGGGAGAATGTTAATCAGAATCAAATATGATCATCTGGAAATTGAAATATAAAACTCTCTTGTAGTAAGATACTCTTATGGATCGGTATTTTTGAGCTGCCTCTTAAGATGTGCAATGCTTAAGGTCATCTCAACTTTTTTTCGTTATAACGAAAAGAGATCGGATTTGCTCCTGTGAGAACAGACACGATAGAGATATAAATGCTGCGATCAATATAAAGAGTATTGCACTTCGATATGGGAATAATTCACCTCACTATGACAGGATAAAGCCTGTGGACTTATTCTCAGCAGGAAATGTATGAAGCAGGAAGAATAATCGGATAGTAAGTAAATTGTTTCTTATCATCGAAGAATATATGCAATAAATTGAGTCCCGACCCTGTACCGGTAATTCCATCTTCAGGTCATCTATCATTCAGGATTGGGGTGCCAGCAGCCGTGCCGTACGGACATACATACACGATTCCTCTGCACGCTGACCGGAGTAGTTATAAACTAAAACAGCAAAAGTCTCAGACGTTTCAAGTATTGCAGGTGATTTTATGAAACCGATGTTATTGGACTTTTCAGCAACATGGTGTGGACCTTGCAGGATGCAAAAACCTATTCTTGAAGAGCTCGAAAAAAAGTATGGGGATAAGGTTGAGTTCAAGGTTGTCGATGTGGACGAAAACCAGGAGCTTGCCTCAAAGTACGGCATACACGCTGTCCCGACCCTGATCATTCAGAAGGATGGGACTGAAGTAAAGCGCTTTATGGGTGTTACCCAGGGCAGTGTACTGGTAGCTGAACTTGATAAACTTCTCTGATCCCTGTATATTCTGGAAATAGTCGCCCGGGTTCAGTGAACCCGAAGGCGCACAACTTTTTACCTATTTCTTTTTAGAAGCCTTACGGCACAGTTCTTAACTGGCAGCCGGGGTTATTTTCATTCTGAAATATTTTTGAATACTCTTCTGTTTTTCTCCTCCTATTTCTCTTTTAACCTCAATATGAAATTTCTAACAGATTATTCTTTGATACTCCCAGATCTCTAGATATTTTGTAATTGTTATTGCAGCTTTCTTTTTCTTTCTTTGAGCGAAATCTCAGCTGGATTTCAGGCTGTATATATAATATTCAGGAATTAAAGATCAGAATTATTCAAGTAGTACACAAAAATATTTTTAGTATGAAAAGAGGCTAAAAACGATTTGAAAATAATAATTCTGCCTGTAAATAACGTCTTCAATCTATTTTAAGGCGTTTTAATACTTTTTTCTAATGCCCAATAGAAATATACTAACCGCTATACTATTGAAATAATATTATCTCAGTGAGATAACTATTTATAATAAGTGTATGTACTCTCTAATATAGTAAAAATAAAACAACTCAAAACCTAAAACAAATTAAACATAAACAGATAGTGGGGGAAAAACATGAGAATAAGAGTGGTAAGTTCAAGAGAAGAAATCTTTACACTTAATCCGAATGAGCGTATCGTACACCTGGCTTTCAGGCCTTCGAACAAGGACATCTTTGGACTGGTTGAAACCTGCCCGAAGATTGAGGTAATTCAGTTGCCAAAATCTTACATGCGCACAGTTTCAAAGTCCATAGAAATGTTCCTGCAAATGCAGAGAGTACAGCTTCTCGAAGGAGACGTCTGGGGTCACAGGAAAGACATCAACGAATATTACAGTATTCCATCCTCCGTAATTGAAAAGATTAAGGCCATGAAGATAGAAGGCAAAACAACTGAGGAGATTGAGAGAAAGATTGCAAGGGAGAGCAAGCTGAACCCTGAAATGGTTGCTTATATCATGAATAAGGAAGCTTCTGCCTGATTCTTTTCAGAGGATGTCCTTAAGAGTTTGCTGGAGATTAGATCGTATAGTTTACCGATTCCACATTTATTATCTGGTCTTCAGCTCAAAATCCTCCACTTGAGGGAAGAGAGTAGATGTTTTTGGAATTTTTAACACCAGGAATGAATCATTCCTTACCTGGCAGGATTACGGTTCTGAAGTTTTTGTTTTTGTCGTTTATTCAGAATTTCCACTTTTTTCATCCCAGCCAGCTTATGACCTTCTCGACCGGTGGACGGGGAGAAGGAGGAAGTAATTTGGCTGGATAGCCTATTGCACATCCCATAAGAGCCCATTACCCCGGAGAAAACCCAAGGAGTGCGCAGAATGCCGGGTTATCTGCCATTTGAACCGTAATGGAGACTAACTGGAATCCGAGACCAAGCGAAGTTGCTTTCAGCCACATGTTCTCCAGACAGTGAGCAAGTGCCTGTTGTTATATCGGAGGGAAGCCTTTCCTCTCGGCAACCACTATGAAGTAAGGAGCCGTACCGACTCCGGGGACCTGTCCCATTTTTTTGATCATTGCCAGCCGGTTTGCAAACCCTCTTGCATATGTGCGGAGCTCCGGGTCCCTCTCCATAGCACGTTCGAGATTTGAAGCTGTTGCCATGACTTCTTCAAAGATAAGGGAAGCTGCTGCTCTCAGGCTTTTAGAACCCTTTTTCAAAACAAAAGATTCCCGGAAATAATTCTCTGTTTCACCCATGGCTGCAGCAGCAAAAGGTGCATGGAGCCCGGCGTGGATGATTCCCTTTATATCTTCTTCCGGCGGGAACTCCGGCTTAAACTGCCTGTGCGACCTCCGCTCTACAAGGATTTTGTCCAGTAAAACGTTTTGCTGATCAGGTGTTATTGCGCTCATGTCAAGATCACATCCGGATGTCAAGATCACATCCGGGTTATATACAAACTGACTTATATCTACGCACAGAATGTCATTAAGGGTGTTTATCGGGTATAATAGTGAAATGTGTCGTGTTCGGGTATAATAGTGAAATGTGTCGTGTATCTGATGAGGACTGAAGCCGCTTCCCCGGAAAACTCTTTTAATTCGATTTTTCATAGGAGACCTCCGCCAGCCTTTCTGGAGGCCCTGTACAAAAGGAAAAAGCAGAAATGAATGAGAAATGAATGAGAAATGATACTGAAATTTATACCGTTATTAGCCTTTTGTGCTTCTTTCAAACTTGTAAACGCCTTCAGCAGCTATTACTTACTAACCTGTTGTTTTCATTCTTCTATCTCTTATTTCTTCGTTTTTGTCTTTTTGGGAAAGACCGCTCTCCTGCGTCGAGCGGGACAAGAACGACTCAATATAGAGAGTAACATTGTATGGGGAAGAAATCTTAATTTAATTCAGCTGAATGAAGCGCCTGTCTCTAATCTATAAAGTAGTCTGCTTGAGCGCAGCGAAACAGACCGCGAACTGCAGAGACGCAACTCTGCCGAAACAGACCGCGAACTGCAGAGACGCAACTCTGCCGAAACAGACCGCGAACTGCAGAGACGCAACTCTGCCGAAACAGACCGCGAACTGCAGAGACGCAACTCTGCCGGGACAGGAACAAAACCGTAATCGGATTCTTTCAGAGCGTAATCAAAACAATATTAGAGCTGCTCACGGCCAAACATCCCGATTGCACCATCCGGGCAGTCTCTGCATTAATGCAGTCTCTACAGTAAATTTCTTTCTGCTCCCCCTTCAGGAAGGTTGAAACCATGCCTTCTTTCCGGAGATAGTGCTGTGAATTTTACTAGGTTTCCCTAAACTTAAATATGTTAAGTTTAATCTCCTCAGAGATTGGCGTGATTTCTAAAAAACTAATTGATCTTGGTGTGCTGGCGCTCAGGCAGCGCAACTCACGAGGAAATTTCAAACCCCATCTTTCGATCCGTTTTCGGAACAATGCGGGAGAGTTACGCTCCTTTTCGATTGACACTACTCGGAGTCTGGGAAAGCAACCACAGCCAGATGCATACCTGATCACTCATGCCCATTCCGATCATCACGGGAAATCGGCGATGCTATCTCCGAGAGCGGTCTGTACGGACAAAACTGCAGTTGCTCTTGAAATAAGACATGATAAAAATTACGCGGGCAGCATGTGCAGGCTCGGGGATGAGATTGAAATCGAGGGGGTCAGAGTAAGGACTTTCCCCACGGAACATACTGCCGGAGCTGCTGCCTTTTACTGGGAAAACGACGTGGGGACCAGGATTCTGGTTACAGGGGATGTCAAGGATGCCAGCAAGCTCCCTCCCTGCGATGTCCTTATCACTGAAGCTAACTATGGGGATCCTGAAGACCCTTCCTGCCATTTTGCGGATGACCTCGAAAGCATGAAATGCGCCCTTTTTGAGGGTGGCCCTGTTGCCTTCGGAGCATACGAGTTCGGAAAAGCCCAGCGTGCCGTTGAATTAATGAGGGATTTCGGATACGAAGGCGCCATCCGTATGGAAGCCCGGACCAGGGCACTTACGCGGAGCATGCTTGAGGATGCTGGAGAACTTGCAGAGCTTGATTCCGGAGGGGAAGATGAGGTTTTCGTGGTGGCTCCCTGGGACCTTGGCAAGCTCCCGTGGAATGTAAAAAAGTATGTACTGAGCTGCCGTGCGGATTACCCGTATCCTGTGATCAAGATAAGCGATCACCTTGATGCCTGCGGGCTTGAAGATATGGTCCGAAAACTCAACCCTGAAGTCACGCTTGTTTACCATCCCGGGGGGCACAGACCTTCCAAATTTTCAAAACATTTAAATTCAATAGGGATCGATTCGATATCCATAGATCAGATCGGTAATGTTTTAAGCAATGAATTTATTTAAATCTCTGAGATTCAGTCCTAATAATTTAACTCTAAATATTTAAATATGATAAGATTTAACCAGCATCATCGAGTCAAATTTACCGAGTCAAATTTACCTATACTTCGACCACCATATCTGCTTAATCGGTATCGCCGAGTCAAATATGATCCTTGAAATTCATTATGACCCTTGAAATCCATAATCCCATTTTCAATTTTTTTAATTTTTTAATCAACACCACATTCCCAGGAAAGAGAATTGCCGCTCAGGAGAGAATACAGGTTGAGTAAACAATCCCCAAAGTCAAAGTCCAGAAAGGAACCCGCAACTGCTAAAGAGGCCCCCGTCAAAGTTGCCACAGCAAGTGTTGAGGCTCCCGAAAACAAGAGTCTCCCCAATCAAAAAACCCCCGAAGAAAAGCAGAAAGCTCACAGGGATGGAATTATAAAAACAATTGTTGCTGCAGTACTTGGAGTAATTTTCGGATTTATAATGTTCAGCCAGTATGGGGCAGGTGAAGACCGGATCTGGTATGCCATACTTATGATCGTTATCGGAATTACTTATTATGTCCAGAAGCTGATCTATATTCCTCTAAAAATTGATACCAAAGAATTTAAGCCTAAAGACTGGTTTTTTGTAGAGTTCATAGTTATAGACTTTTTCCTTGTAACCTGGACTCTGCTTCTGAATTAAAATAATTCTTTTCCTGGGCTTCAAAAAAGGCTTTTTCCAAAAAGAAGGCCTTTTTACCCTGGTTCTTTTGCTATCGGTTTTTATCTTCATTTTTTATAATGCCCTTTCCCACTGAGATACTTCCTGCCTGCAACATTCCAACGGTTCATATACCAGAGCAGGCATTTCATAACCGATAAATGCCTTATATGTCTGAATGGTGTATATGCGGCATGAATTCGACCATAATTATTTTTGTTGAATGAAAAGAAACTCCCATGACAGGGATCAGATAACTATACAACATTATAAATTCATAATGAATCTAAATTATACAAATGAACCCATCTCACTGAATTCATTTTATGTTTTAATCAATCAAAAAACGTAATTTTCGGGGACTATTATGAGAATAGCTATACTTAACAAAGACAGGTGCCAGCCCAGAAGATGCAGTAAGGAGTGCGAAAAATATTGTCCTAGAGTCAGGACAGGAGACGAAACCATTATTTTTGAGGAAGATGGCAAGCCGGTCATCTCCGAAGAACTATGTGTTGGTTGCGGGATATGCATTAACAAATGTCCTTTCGATGCCATCATGATCATAGGGCTTCCTGAAGCTCTGCAAGAGCCCACGCACAGGTACGGGCCAAACGGTTTTGCTCTTTTCGGGCTTCCAGTGCCGAGGATAGGGAAGGTATCCGGTATTTTGGGCCCGAACGGGATAGGGAAGAGTACCTCTGTCCAGATTCTTTCCGGAACTCTGATCCCTAACTTCGGGCAGGGAAAAGGAGACTGGGATACGGTATTAGAACACTATGCGGGGACTGCGCTTCATGACTATTTCAAAGATGTAGTGGACGGAAAGGTAAAGGTTTCCCAAAAACCCCAGTACGTTGACCTTATCCCCAAAGCTTTCAAAGGCAAGACCTCCGAGCTGCTTGAAAAAACCGATGAAAAGGGGGTTCTGGACGAACTCATCGACCGTCTTGACCTGAAAGGCGTAATCGAGCGAAAAATTTCGGAATTGAGTGGTGGGGAACTTCAGAGAGTTGCAATTGCAGCCTGTGCGGCAAGAGATGCCCAGTTTTATTTCTTTGACGAAATAAGCCCTTACCTCGACATATACCAGAGGATTAACGTTGCCCGTCTGATTCAGGAAATCTCAAAGGACAGGGCAGTTCTTGTAGTCGAGCACGACCTTGCGATCCTGGACATGCTTACGGACGTCGTTCACATAGCTTACGGTGAACCCGCAGGATTCGGTGTGGTCACTCTCCCGAAAAGTGTGCGAGTCGGAATCAATCAGTACCTTAAAGGCTACCTCCCTGAAGAAAATATCCGGATCCGGCCCGAATCCATCAGGTTCGAGGTCCATCCCCCGAGAGAGGACGCCCAGTTCCAGTCTATGATCTCCTTTAACAGCTTCTCAAAGCAGTATGGGGACGGCTTCTCTCTCAAGGCAACCGGCGGAAGCCTGCGGGAAGGGGAAGTGCTCGGGATAGTCGGGCCTAACGGGATAGGAAAATCAACATTTGTAAAAGTCCTGGCAGGGGAAATCAAGCCAGATGAAGGGGATCCGGGAATTGATGTTAAAATTTCCTACAAGCCCCAGTATATTAAAGCCGATACTCCTGTAAGTGTCCAGGACTTTCTGAGGGGAATTACAAAGCGTTTCGGGACCAGCTACTATGAGGTTGAGATTGCAGCTCCCCTCCAGCTTGAAAGAATCTATGAAAGCCTGCTTACCGATCTGAGTGGTGGAGAACTGCAGAGGGTGGCAATTGCCGCCTGCCTGTCCCAGGAAGCCGACCTCTATATCCTGGACGAGCCGAGTGCTCACCTTGATGTGGAGCAGCGTTCTATGGTCACCAAAGTCATCAACCGCTTTGCCGAAAACAACCAGAAGACAGCTATGGTTGTTGACCACGATATCTATATGATCGATATGCTCAGCCAACGCCTCCTTGTTTTTGAAGGCGAGTCTTCTGTCTACGGTGAAGCCAACGGGCCTTTCAGCATGGAAAAAGGCATGAATAGGTTCCTGAAAAACCTCGGCATCACTTTCCGCAGGGATGAAGAAACGAGGCGTCCCCGTGTAAACAACCTCGGCTCAAGGCTTGACCGGGAGCAGAAGGAAAACGGAAACTACTATTATTCCGCTAAAGACTGACTCTGCGAAAGACAGTTGTTCCAATTTCTGAAAAATTCTAGTTTCTGAATAACTCAGGGGTTTCCCTAAAACGGGGACCCCGAATTTTTACAGGAAAGCAGTTTTCTGGCAACTGAATTGCGGTTTCAAAATAGTTTTTTATCATATGTGGGAGTTTCTGGTTTTTAATGAAGATAGAAAGTCTCGACCTGCCCGATGAAGTAAAGCGCTTTTATGAAAACTCCGGGATTCCTGAACTTTATCCTCCTCAGGCGGAAGCTGTTGAAAAGGGGCTGCTTGAGGGGAAAAACCTGCTTGCTGCAGTCCCAACGGCTTCAGGGAAGACTTTGCTTGCAGAGCTTGCAATGCTGAAATCCGTGCTTGCGGGGGGAAAAGCCCTTTATATCGTGCCCCTACGAGCCCTGGCTTCCGAAAAGTACAGGCGTTTTCAGGAGTTTTCCGAACTGGGGGTAAAGGTCGGGATCTCGACAGGAGACTATGACAGGCGGGACGAAGGGCTCGGCATAAACGACATAATCGTAGCCACGTCGGAAAAAACCGATTCCCTGCTCAGGAACGATACTGCCTGGATGCCGGAGATCTCGGTTGTTGTGGCCGATGAAGTCCATCTTATCGATTCTGCGGACCGGGGCCCCACCCTTGAGGTCACCCTGGCAAAGCTCCGAAAAATGAACCCTTCCTGCCAGATCCTTGCTCTTTCGGCAACTGTGGGGAATGCCGATGAACTTGCAGCCTGGCTTGACGCCGAACTTGTGCTAAGCGAATGGAGGCCCACTGACCTTATGGAAGGGGTATTTTTTAACGGGACATTTTTCTGCAAGGATAAAGAAAAGCCTGTTGAACAGCCAACAAAAGACGAAGCCATAAACCTTGTACTCGATACCCTGGGGGAAGGCGGTCAGTGTCTTGTTTTCGAAAGCAGTCGGAAAAACTGCATGGGTTTTGCAAAGAAGGCGACTTCTGCAGTTAAAAAGACTCTTTCTGCAGAAGACAAAGAAAAGCTTTCGGGGATTGCTGACGGGATCCTGGAAAACAGTGAAACCGATACTGCCTCGGTTCTTGCATCCTGTGTCCGTGCAGGGACAGCTTTTCACCATGCGGGCCTTACTTCTCCTTTGAGAGAACTCGTAGAAACCGGCTTCCGGGAAGGGTACATAAAACTGATCTCAAGTACCCCGACCCTTGCAGCAGGGCTGAACCTACCTGCCAGGCGTGTAATTATACGGAGTTACCGGCGCTATTCTTCGGATTCAGGTATGCAGCCCATCCCGGTGCTCGAATACAAGCAGATGGCAGGAAGAGCCGGAAGGCCGAGGCTTGACCCCTACGGAGAAGCTGTACTGCTGGCAAAGTCCTATGAGGAACTTGTATTCCTTTTTGAGAAATATATCGAAGCCGGAGCCGAAGATATCTGGTCCAAACTCGGAACGGAAAATGCCCTGAGGACACACGTGCTCTCCACGATTTCGAACGGGTTTGCCCGGACAAAGGAAGAGCTTATGGATTTTCTGGAAGCTACTTTTTTTGCGTACCAGTACTCAAACTTCGGGCTCTCCATGGTTGTGGACGAGTGCCTGAACTTTTTACGGCAGGAAGAGATGCTTGAGCAGGATTCCGATGCATTAATTCCCACAATGTTCGGAAAACTTGTTTCCAGGCTCTACATTGACCCTCTTTCAGCAGCCCTCATTGCAAAGGGCTTAAGAGAAGCCGGGACCCTGACCGGGTTAACTCTTCTTCACCTGGTCTGCAGTACACCCGATATGCGCCTGATGTATATGCGGAGCCATGACTATCAGGATATCAATGATTTCGTAATGGCACACACAGAAGAGTTCTCAAAGGTTCCGAACCCCTTCAATATTGTTGAATATGAGTGGTTCCTGAGCGAGGTAAAGACGGCTCTTTTGCTGATGGACTGGATCCGTGAGAAACCTGAAAACGAGATATGTTTAAAATTCGGTACAGGGGAAGGAGACATCCGTACAACTGCAGACATTGCCGAGTGGATCATGCACGTGACCGCCCAGCTTGCCCGCCTCCTTGACCTCAAAGGAGCAAAAGAAGCTGCAGAACTTGAAAAGCGCATTCATTACGGAGCAGGCCCGGAACTGATGGACCTGCTCGATATCAGGGGCATCGGCCGTGTAAGGGCAAGGAAACTTTATGGGGCAGGTTTCAAATCCACAGCAGACCTCGCAGGGGCCTCTCCTGAAAAAGTAGCTGCCCTTGTTGGCCCGAAGATTGCTGAGAGGATCTTCAGGCAGATTGGGAGAAGAGAAGCAGTTCCTGAGATCTCTGATTCTGAGACCTTTGAAAAAAGTTCCCAGGACAGGCAGAAAACGATCAGCGATTTTTGATATTTTCCCGATTTTCTTTCTGATCATTGACTTTTCCTTATTTTCCTTATGATCATTGATATTTCCTCTTTTATTTTCAATTCTTTACGTCCTTAATTAATCGTTTTGTCTCTTCCGGAATTCGGAGAGGTAAGCTTTCAGTTTTCTCTCCCTGTACTTCAAAAGACTGGACCGGTCTGCCCGTCAGGAAAAGACGATCTACAAAACTGTGCCGTAGTTATGAGAAAGCACACACATGAGAAATATTCCTTGGGCTGAGAGATACTAATCCTTTGCCAAAAAATCGGTTCCAATTCACAGATAAGTATAAGAGCCTCCACCAGCTTGTCTGGCGGTCCTTTCCAAAAAATTGTAGTTCGTTCTCCAATCCTCTTGATTATTCTTACTTTTCAGTTCTTTCAGGCCCAGGACGGGGTAAAATCTTAAATGAGATCAGGGATTTAATGAGAGCAGATTATATCAGATTATATCGTTTATACAGGGCTTATACCAAACTTATCGGATCAATCGGATCAGGTTTTATCAGGTAATCTCAGAGATGGTCACAATGTTATTCAAAAAGTTGTCTGATGTTTCGGAAGCTGAAATGCAGAAATTAATTTCCCGGGGGTCCGGGCTTGCAGATGTCGGAGAAATCGTTTCTTCCGTACTTTCGGATGTGCAAGTGAGGGGAGACGCAGCAGTCAGGGAGTATACAAAGAAGTTTGATAAAGTTGAGCTTGCCGATTTTGAGGTGAGTGAGGCAGAGTTTGAAGAAGCTCTGGCAGGGATCGGTCCGGAACTGCTTGAACACCTCAAGGTCGCAGCTGCAAATATAAGAGCCTTCCATGCAGCCCAGCTGCCTGAAGCTACCTGGTTTATGGAAGTTCAGCCCGGGGTTGTTCTGGGGCAGAAGGCAACAGCTCTTGAAAGTGTGGGGGCCTATGCTCCGGGGGGCCGGGCATCCTATCCTTCAACGGTGCTGATGACTGTAATTCCTGCAAGGGTTGCAGGGGTTGGACAGGTTATCGTATGCACTCCTCCGAGGGCTGACGGGTCCGTACACCCTCTTACGCTTGCTGCAGCAAAGGTTGCAGGGGCAGATAAGGTCTTCAAGCTCGGAGGCGTGCAGGCAGTCGGGGCAATGGCTTACGGAACCGAAACCGTTCCTAAGGTGGACAAAATAGTGGGTCCTGGGAACGTTTTTGTGACATCTGCCAAGATGCAGGTGAGAGATGTTGCCGAGATTGATTTCCCTGCAGGTCCGAGTGAGGTTCTGATCATAGCGGATGATTCTGCCGATGCTGTAATGGCTGCCTCGGATATCATAGCCCAGGCCGAACACGACCCGAACGCGGTGTCGGTGCTTGTGACAACTTCAGAAACTCTTGGAGAAGCTGTAAGGCGGGAAGTGCTTCTTCAGACTGAAAACACTGCAAGAAGTGAAATTGTAAAAACTTCGCTTGAGAATGCTGCAGTCCTGATTTCCGACACTCTTGAACAGAGCATTGACTTCAGCAATAAATTTGCTCCAGAGCACCTGGAAATTATGGTGGAAGACTCCGATTTCGTACTTAACAAGATTAAAAATGCCGGATCGATTTTTGTAGGGAACTATGCTCCTGTCCCGGTTGGAGACTACGCTTCCGGTACCAATCACGTGCTGCCCACGGCAGGATATGCCAGGATTTATTCAGGGCTGAATATCAACCACTTCCTTAAATACTCCAGTATCCAGAAAATCAGCAAGAGTGGGCTTGAAAGTCTAAAAGAAACTATAATCGCATTAGCTGAGGAAGAAGGTCTGCAGGCACATGCTGACGCTATAAGGACTCGTTTTGGGTACAGACCCTCTAAATAATATTTCTGCTATTCGATATGTATATAAAATGTAAGTGCGTAACCAAATTTTGATTTATAAATAAATAAGAGTTTGATTCTTAGATAAGAGTGGGGATAATATGAAAATCAGAGTAGTTAGTTCACGGGAGGAAATTCCTACCCTAAATCCGAATGAGAGGGTTATCCATCTCGCTTTCAGGCCGTCTAACAGGGATGTATTCATGCTTGCCGAAACATGTCCTAAAATTGAAGCCATACAGCTTCCTAAATCTTACAGAAGGACTGTTTCCAAGTCAATAGAGATGTTTCTGGAAATGCAGAAGATTAATCTCCTTGAAGGAGATGTATGGGGACACCGGAAGGACATAAACGAATATTACAACGTTTCTCAGAATGTTCTGGAGAAAATTCAGGAATTAAAAGCCGACAGGTTCTCCAATGAGATGATTGCCGATAAACTTTCAAGGGAAAGCAAATTGAATTCGGACATGATTCTCTACATCCTCAGCAAGAAGAGTCTGGAACTGTCCTGAAGCGTGGATTCGTCTGTCTTTTCAGCTATAATTTTCGGGGTAAATAGGTATTAATTCTGCACCCGTGAAGGACAACTTAACTGGAGGTGGAAGGTAACTTTTTAAGACTCTGTCTTAAAAAGTTTTCCATATATTTCCGGATTTATTTTTCATAAAGAGTTCCTGGGAACGAACTCTGACCTTTAATAAACTTTTCTCTAATAAACTTTTTTTCGAATTATTCTATAGTTTCTCCAGTTTTCTAGTTTTTCCCCTTGAAAATCATTTCCTCACTTTCTCTTTGAAATCATTTTCTGCTAACTATTATCTTCATTTTTGAATCAATTTAAACGACGAACGCGAGGGTAAGAGAATTTTAGCCTTGATTTACCTTGTCGAAAAATGGTTAACTATTTCTAAACACTTTTTTATATTCACCATACAATAGAAAGAAATTAATTTTGTTTTCGATTGTAAAGTCCTGTATTTTTGTGTATTAACTTTTATTTTTGCTTTTCTATATGCCTTTTTTTCAAATATGTATTTTTTACAATGATAGATTTTTTAATCATAACATAGAAAATTATTTAAATATTGTCGTGTAATGGGTTTTATTGATTATTTAACTAAATTAGGGTCTGGGGAATGGTATGAAAATACGAGTTGTCAGTTCAAGAGATGAAATTCTCTCCTTAAACCCGAACGAAAAGGTAATCCACCTTGCGTTCAGGCCGTCAAATAAAGACATTTTCCTGCTTGTTGAAACATGTCCTAAGCTCGAAATAGTCCAGCTTCCTAAATCATATCAAAAGACTATTTCAAAGTCAATGGAGATGTTTCTGGAAATGCAAAAAATCCAGCTGCTTGAGGGAGATGTATGGGGGCACAGAAAGGACCTAAATGAATATTACACCGTCTCTCCCTCAGTAATTGCAAAAATAAGGAACATGAAAGCGGAAGGGATTCCAAGTGAATATGTTGCCGAAAAAATGGCTAAAGAAAGCAAACTCAGCCCGAAGATGATCCTTTATGTCCTTAACAGAAAACCAGTAGAATAACAGGTTCCTTTAAAAAATACATTCAGGATATATATTTTGTATCCGGGGTGTATGAATAACGGTAGCTGAGTCAGAACATTAACAACATCAAATATTAATAGGAATAGTTCCTGCATCGATAAATTACCTGCATAAACAGTACCTGCATAAATAGTACCTGCATAAATAGGTGCCCTAATATCTTTTTACGGCACAGGGAAACATCCATACAAAAACATTATTAAAAACAAATTTTCTGGGAAATGGTTTTCTAAGAAACAGAGGATGCCCGAAAGGCATCATGATCCTGTTTCATACACTTTGAAATTTATCCATTTTAAGATTTATACACCTTAAGATTTAGCCCGGACATCTTTCTTTCATTATGGAATATGTATTTTAAAATACATATATTTCAAAATTTATTTTTTTGTTTTTTTCCATATTAAGTTTTTCATTATCGGTTATTCCAGGCAGGTTCCTTCAGACAAGTCCCCCGCTGAAATATTTGTCATAGGAGGACATGTCAAAGTGCCCGTGCCCGCTCAGGTTGAAGAGGATGGTCTTTTTTTCTCCGGTTTGTTTGGCGGCAAGCGCTTCATCAATCGCACAGCGGATGGCATGGGCAGATTCAGGTGCAGGCACGATTCCTTCGGTCCTGGCAAACTGTACGGCTGCATCAAAAACTTCCTGCTGGTCGTATGAAACAGCTTCCATAAGTCCTTCTGCGCAGAGTTTGCTTATGATCGGAGAGTCCCCGTGGTAGCGGAGTCCTCCGGCATGGATGGCAGGCGGTACATGCTTGTGGCCTAGGGTGTACATCTTCAGGAGGGGGGTCATCTCGGCAGTGTCTCCGAAGTCGTACCTGTACTCTCCTTTTGTCAGGGACGGGCAGGCTGAAGGTTCGACTGCAACCACTCTTGCGTTGTTTGTTCCTTCAAGCCTGTCTTTTATGAACTCAAGCGCGATTCCTCCCAGGTTACTTCCGCCACCGCAGCACCCGATAACCACATCAGGGTACTCTTCTACCTGCGCAAGCTGCTGTTTGCACTCTGCACCTATTACGGTCTGGTGCAGCACAACATGGTTAAGCACACTTCCAAGGGAATATTTTGTGTTCTCATGGGCTACTGCATCTTCTACAGCCTCGCTGATAGCAATCCCGAGGCTTCCGGGGGTTTCGGGCTGCTCCTGCAGGATCTTTCGTCCGAATTCCGTGTCAGGGCTTGGGGAAGGCACGACATTTCCTCCCCAGAGAGTCATAAGGGATTTTCGATAAGGTTTCTGGTAAAAACTGGAACGGACCATATAAACTTTGCATTCGAGGTCGAAATAATTGCAGGCAAGAGAAAGTGCACTTCCCCATTGTCCGGCGCCGGTCTCGGTTGTGAGCCTTTCGGTCCCGTCTTTCATGTTATAGTAAGCCTGGGCAATCGAAGTATTTGTTTTGTGGCTGCCTGCAGGGCTAACTCCTTCGTATTTGTAGTAGATCTTTGCAGGGGTCTTGAGGACTTTTTCAAGCTGGTGGGCTCTGAACAGTGGGCTTGGCCTCCAGAGCCTGTAAACATCAAGCACTTCCCCGGGAATATCGATATACCGGTTGCTGCTCATTTCCTGCATTATCAGAGCCTTTGGGAAAATGGGCTCAAGGGCATCCGGGCTTATGGGCTGCCAGGTTCTTGGATCCAGAGGCGGGTCAATCGGAGACGGGAGGTCGGCAAGGACATTGTACCATTTCTTTGGCATCTCGTTTTCGTCAAGGATAATCTTTGTCTGTTCCATGGAAATCTCCTTTCACATCATTTCTGTACAAAATCAAACTTTGATGTATTTAAGTATTGTCTGCTTTGCAATTATGGTTTACAGAGGACATTATTATACTTTACGAAATGTCAAATAAGGAATGCAGTCGGAGGTTGAAATAATCAAAAAAGGAGAATGTGCCAGAAAAGTGAAAAAAGGAAATCTGTGCCGGCTTTTCTCCTGATGTTATTCAATAACTATTACTCAATTTTTCTGGCAAGTTCTACTGCAAGTTTTGCAAGCTCTGAAGCCCCTGTACCGAGGAGTCTGATCATGGGTTCTTTTCCCACTCCGCCTTCATCATAGATTACTCCAGGCACTCCTCCGTATTCTTTTATTGCCTCGGAACTGCCCCGGTCTATGGTGCTGACCCCTTCAGTCTCTTTTTCCCTGTCAAATAAGGAGATTCCAAGTCCCAGACTCCTGCAGGTTGCAAGGATTTCTTCCGAATATTTTACATTCATGGCAGCTCTGATCCCGGGCTGCTCGCGAAGGGCTGCCAGGATGACCCCTGCCACATGCTTGCTGGCCCCAAAGTCGATACATCCCACAGGGTTTGCCCTCCCCCTGCACCTCACTATCCTGCCTTCCACAGCCGCAACGTCCTCATAATTTCTGGCTCCCGGAATTGCCATTCCTATGTTGCAGCCAACCTCAGGGATGAGTTTTGCAAACTCATGGCTGTCGGCAAGGATTAAAACCGCTTCTTTTACATCTTCCAGGGCAAGATAGCGCTCTTTGTCCTCAAGGGCCTTTCCGAGAGGATTCACAGGCCCGACTCCCCTGCCTACAGGCATACTCCTCTGGATTGCCTGCACCACAAAGTTCTTTGCTTTCATGGCAGAGATTTCCAGGCGGTCATCGCAGGCAAGGCAGGCGGTCATCGCTGCCGAGTAGGTGCAGCCTGAGCCGTGGGTTCCTCCGCTAACAAAGGTTCCGGGAATACGGGTAAAGGTATCGGATACGGATTCGTAGATAAGGTCGGTTGCATCAAGGTGCCCTCCCGTTACAATTACGGCTTCAACTCCGAGGTCTGCGATTTTTCTTGCCGCAAGTTTTGCATCTTCAGGGTTTTTGACGGGAATTCCTGCAAGAGCCCCTGCCTCAAAAGCGTTTGGAGTCGTAACCTTGCAGAGGGGCAGCAGCTCTTCGATAAGGACCGAAAAGGCTTCTTTTTGCAGGAGGTCTCCTCCGGCTTCGGCAGCCATGACAGGGTCGAGCACAAGGGAAAGCCCGTGCTTTTTTACCTGCTTTGCAACTTGCTTTACAATTTCGGCCGAAGCAAGCATCCCGGTCTTCGCCCATTTAATCTTCATATCCGAACAGACCGCCTCGATCTGGCTTGCAATAGCTCCGGGGGCAAGGTCAAATGTCTCAAGCACCCCTGTTGTATTCTGGGCAGTTACGGAAGTTATGGCACAGGTTCCGTGCACTCCGAAGGAGGCAAAGGTTTTCAGGTCGGCAGCAATTCCAGCTCCTCCTCCTGAATCTGAGCCTGCAATGGTCATCACAATAGGGATTTTTGTTAAGGGGTTTTCTGTCATTGTATTCCTCTGTACTCCTCTTTTTTCCTCATTTTTTAATATGTTCAAAATACTGGCATATGCTAATTTTTCCGGAGCTTGCTCTTCTGCCTTCTGGAAATGGAATTCCTATTTTAGTCTATGGGTGGTCCGCAAATGTTGCAGAGCTTTCCTGGATGCTGGCTTTTGAAAAACTGGTTCACATAAAGTTTCCGTAGCTTTGATGAAAAACTGGCTTTTGCAGGTTTAAATTTCTGAAAATTTATAAAATCATTTATGAGAACGTTGATTGAAGGGCTTTAGTAATATTGTACTTTTCCCCTCCATTTCTCTTGAAAAGATCCTTTTTCTCATTTTCGAGTTCGTTTATATGTTAAAAACTGAAAAGAGTAAATTGATTCGATACATTTATATATTGTATTTGCGACTTTGATGCAAATAATCTACTACTTAAGTGCGGCGATTAGTTTAAGTCTGGATTAATTATTTATATTGATATAGATAATGATTTGATTTATAATGTTTTAAGGGGATTGTAAGGATGGCAAACCGACCTCTGGATATTTTGAACAACGCACTGGACACACCTGTAATCGTTAGATTGAAAGGAGCACGTGAGTTCAGGGGCGAGCTGAAAGGATACGATATTCACATGAACCTCGTGCTTGACAATGCTGAAGAATTAAGAGAAGGAGAAGTCATAAGTAAATTCACCAGTGTCGTTATCCGCGGTGACAACGTGGTATACGTATCTCCGTAATCTATATCAAGCACTTCGTCTATTACGTTAAACCTCGGTTAGATGCAGGACCTGCATGGCTGAGAATCTATTCAGAAACGAAATCGCTTCGAATTATCGAATATCACATGCTAACAAGTTGATTTTTATCAGGAGATTTAGTAATGAGTAAAGGTACTTCATCAATGGGAAAAAGGCAGAAACGCACTCACGCCAAATGCAGAAGATGCGGCAGCGTTTCGTTCAACGTGCATACAAAACAATGTACTTCATGTGGCTTTGGAAAGACATCCCGCATGAGAACTTACAAGTGGCAGGCAAAGTGCAAGTATTAAAATTGCCTGCTCAATTTTCTCTATTTTTCACCTGCACCGGAGGTCAAGATTGAAAGAAGAATGCGGGGTTGCAGGCATAATCCTCCCTGACGACAGGCCTCAATCAAATGCTGTCGCATTTAAGCTTTACTACGCCCTGTACGCTCTCCAGCACAGGGGACAGGAATCTACGGGTATAATGGTGCATGATGGGACATCTCCGCTCTCCATCAAGGGCATGGGACTTGTGCCGGACGTGTACACCAAGGATTCTCTGGGGCGCCTTATAGGGAGCGCAGGAGTCGGACACGTCCGTTACTCCACAACTGGCGAGTCAAAGATTGAAAACTGTCAGCCTTTTATCCTGAACTTCAAGGGTGGAACAGTTGCCATTTCCCATAACGGGAATCTGGTAAATGCCAGAGTACTTAAAGACGAGCTGGAAAACGAAGGCCGAATTTTTATAAGTAATTCCGATACCGAGGTTATCGGTCACCTGCTTGTGAAAGAACTGATACGGCATGACCCTATCGAGTCTATCAGGAATGTAATGCGCAAGCTTGTTGGCTCTTATTCTCTTGTTATTTTCATTAACGGTGTTGTATACGCTGTCAGAGATCCTTTCGGCTTGAAACCCCTCTGTTTTGGGGAAGTTGACGGCGGATACGGAGTATTTTCAGAAAGTGTTGCCATCGACACCCTGAACGGCACCCTTATCCGGGATGTCAGGCCAGGCGAAGTTATGGTTTTCACGGGTTCAGGCTTTGAAAGCCACCAGCTCACAAACGAGCCCCATCCGGCACACTGCGTTTTTGAGTTTATTTACTTTGCAAGACCCGATTCCGTCATAGACGGCAAACTCGTCTACAAGGTTCGGGAAAGAATCGGAAGGGAACTTGCCCGCGAGCATGATGTTGAAGCAGATATCGTTTCTCCTGTTCCTGACTCGGGAATTACGTCCGCAATCGGCTATGCAAGAGAGTCCGAAATCATGTACCTGGAAGGTCTTATGAAAAACCGCTACATAGGACGCACATTTATTCTTCCGGGACAGGACCTGCGCGAAACTGCTGTTAGGCTCAAGATGAACGCAATTCAGGAGAACGTCAAAGGTAAGCGTGTAGTCCTTGTAGATGATAGCATTGTCCGCGGCACGACCTCCAGGCGTATCATAGATATGGTCAGGAAGGCAGGAGCTTCGGAAGTCCATGCAAGGGTCGGAAGTCCGGCAATTATTGCCCCCTGCTATCTAGGGATCGATATGGCAACCCGGCAGGAACTTATCGCCTCATACAAGACTATAAAAGAGGTTGAAGGGCTAATAAACGCCGACTCTCTAGGTTATCTCAGCATTGACGGGCTCATGAGAGCTCTTGAGTGCGATAAGAACGACATGTGCATTGGCTGCCTTACAGGTGAATACCCTGTGGAAATCCCAGGTGAGAAATGCAGAAAAAAGCAGTCCCGCCTTGATGATTTCAGTAAGGCCAAAAATCCCTCTAAATAAGTCTCTTCAGGCAACTCTTAAGGGACTTTTTTTCTTTACTTTCTTATTTGCCTTTACTTTTCTTATTTGCCTTTACTTTTCTTATTTGCCTTTACTTTTCTTATTTGCCTTTACTTTTCTTATTTTGCTGTTCCAATTTGTTTTTTGTTTCTAGGCCTTTATTCGATCTTAAGAATCGTCAGATTTACTGTCCTGTGCCTCGGGCCGTCCATCTCGGCAAAAAAGATACTCTGCCAGGTGCCGAGCTCCAGCTTTCCCTGTACAACTGGCAGGGTTTCGCTTGTCCCAAGCAGTACGGATTTGAGATGGGCATCGGCGTTGTTATCTATGCGGTCGTGCCTGTATCCGGCTCCCGAAGGAACGAGTCTTCCCAGCAGGTTCAGAATGTCTTCCTTCAACCCGCTCTCATTCTCATTAATTATAATACCTGCAGTTGTGTGCCTGGTGCTGATGATGCATATGCCTTCCTCTACTCCGCTTATCCTGGCTTCTTCCTGGACTTCCGGGGTAATGTCTATCAGCTCTATGCGCTTTGAAGTTTCAATCTTGAGTTTCAAGGTCTGCCCTCCTAACCTGATGTAACCTAGTAAACTACTATATTTTTGGCTGAGTTATGCTAAGATACTAAAATTGACTGATTATTATTCCTGAACTATTCTTACTACTATTTTATACAATCGTTATTATAATTATAAATTTGCTACTCACTACAATGAGTGAGTTATAATAAATCAGACGTTCTTTTTAAATTTTTTATACAAAATTTGTTGTCGATTTATTTGATTGGCTTTAAAAGGAGGTAGCCTATGGCAGGTCAGAGAGCTTTGTGTGTTGGAATTAATAAATTTCAGAACTATCCTCAAGCAGCTTTAAACGGATGCGTAAATGATGCTGATGACATGGTTTCCGTCCTGAAACAGCATATGGGCTTCACACATGGAGATATCGTCAGTCTCACAGACGCCCAGGCCACCAAGGCCAATATCATGGCAAACCTGAAAGAGATGGTTGATGGTGCAAAGAACGGAAAATATAACTACCTGTTTTTCAGCATTTCCAGCCATGGTACTCAGGTTCCGGACCAGAACAAAGATGAGCGAGATTACGCAGATGAAGCCTTCTGCCCCACCGACCTTGCTCAGAAAGGGAATGTATGGGACCCTGCTCACATTATAACTGATGATGAGCTAAATGAGCTTTTCAGTTCATTGCCCTCGCCAGTGGAGCTTGAGTGCGTTTTTGATACTTGCCACAGTGGAGACGGCTTGAGAGCTATTGATTTATTGCTGGATCGAAAGCCCAGATTCATGCCGCCGCCTTCTCTGGAGGCTTTCAAGCAGGTAAAAGATTACATGCCCAGAGGGATGGCCGAATCTCTGAAAGTGAAGGGAATAGGTGTTGAGCACACCCTGTGGTCTGCATGTCGGTCTGACCAGACCAGTGCGGATGCCAAAATAACCGGGGACTGGCATGGTGCTTTCACTTATTATTTTTGCCAGAACATAAATAAGAGTCAGAATAAGTTGTTCCGTGAGGAACTACTTGAGAAGGTGAGGGAAGATCTCGAGGAGGGGTCATTCACACAGATACCCCAGCTGGATACGGCAGCTACCAGAAGGTTTTTGTCCGCTGGATTAAGTAAGGAGGCTATCCCAACGATGGCATGACTACAAGTGTGCAAGTAATGATGGAACCTGGGATTCGGTAAAGGCTCAATCCAGACCAGATTATAAAATTATTTCCATTTTTAAAAGAACAAAGAGGTTCCAATTTACCTCTTATTTTTATTTATTCATCATTTTTGGCTTTGTGCAAATTATTGAATCCGGAATGCTTTCTGGATATTGCGAAATAAAGAAACAAACTCCAGTTTAATAGTGAATCCAAGAGCTCGCTAAAAAAGTAAAAGAAAATAATTTGGTGGTTCCGTTTTTAGGAAAATTCTGTTTTTAGGAAAAGAACTGGAGTTTTATTTCCAGTTATCTCCTTTTCCTTTCCCGATTATTGAACGTTTTTTGGGAAGGGTTTTATTTTACGCATACCGTTTTTAGATGTTGGTTATTACTCCAGGGATGGAGCTGTTGGTGTCTCGCATTTTTCTTCAAATTATTCTGGCTTCATTTGTGTTGGGTGTCGCGTTGAAATATATTCTTGAAGGCAGATTTGAAGATCTTTTGGGAAGACTTGTATCTGAGTGTTCCTGATATTCTCTTTTTTAGAATCCGTTTTTTTAGAATCCGTTTTTTTAGAATCCGTTTTTTTAGAATCCGTTTTTTTAGAATCCGTTTTTTTAGAATCCGTTTTTTAGATCCCGCTCGTTTTTTTAGATTCCATCCGTTTTTTAGATTCTACCCGTTTTTAGACTCTGTTTTTTAGATCCTACTCGTTTTATTAGATTCCATTCGTTTTTTAGATTCTACCCGTTTTTAGACTCTGTTTTTAGGTTCAATTCGTTTTTAGAGATATTACCAGGTCGTTTTTTATCATTTTATTGGAAGTTTTCAGTCAATTTTTTATTTTCAAGGGTTGAGTTCGAGCAATTTTTGGCTTTATGGGCTTTTTCTGTCAATTGGTTGGGTAAGTTCGCCGTTTTTCGGTGGAGGAAATTTTAGCTTTATCTGTAAACTTATCCGCTTTCCGAATTGTTTTTTACTTTTTTCCGGCTTAGGAGGTAAGCTCTTCCTGCATTTCAGGGAAGTTTTCGGGTTTATGTTTTATTTGTTGAAAGCAACCCGAAGAGCTTCAGGATTTTTATCTTTGAGGCTGGGATAAATGTACGGTCACGGAGCAGGAACCCGTGTAAAACTGGTTCCAGTGGCTTCTGTGGAACTGTTTCCTTCATTCTGGCTCACCTTTTAGATTTGAATTTATTCTTTATGTTTGCCGGCAGACGGTAACTTATTACCTATTATTCATATATAAATGTTTGTATTAGAGAAACAAACTGTTTTTCCGAGCCGTCATCAAAAAATATTTTCAAAACCCCTGTTCAACAGGCTTGTTCAGGGGCTCTGTTTTCAGGATTGTGCTGAGGTAGAGCCTTGCCCAGACAAAGGTTACTCCGGCCCCCATTCCGTTTCCTATAACAATTCCCCACCAGGCCCCTACCTGGCCCATGTTCAGAGTGAAGGCGAAAAGAGCCGCAAAGAGCGGGGTAAATACTATGGTTCTCAGGAGATTTGCAGTAAGGGCATTCATGCCTTTTCCCGCGCCCTGGAAGAAAGATGTTGAGAGCATTCCTAAGGAGACTGAAGGGTAGAAGATACAGATCACACGCAGGAAGTGGACGAGGTCCGGTGCGATATGGGCGGCGTCTTCTGTCTGCGTGAAAACGGCTGCAATCTGAGGTGCAAAAATAAAAGTAAATACGGCAACCCCGCTTTCGATGAGGAGTCCCAGTTTTATTGCATAGGTATGGGCTGTTTTGGCTTTTTCAAATTCCTTTGCTCCGAAGGCAGCTCCGGAAACCGAAACCATAGCTGTTGCAATTCCTATCAGAGGAGCAATTGCAATGGTTGCAACCCGCCAGCCGGTGGAATAGACAGCAACCCCGTCGGTATTGCTTACATTCACGATAATGAGGTTGAGGATAAGCATGGACAATGACATGGAAAGCTGCTGAGTCGAGGCAGGGATTGTTACCCTGAAGATGTCATTTACAATGTCCTTTTCAAAGCTGAAGTCTTTAAAATTGAAGGAGACAAAAGTATCCTTTCTTAAAAAGAGCCAGTTCAGCATCATCAGTGAAGAAACGGCTAATGAAAGCAGGGTTGCCCAGGCTGCGCCCGCAATTCCCATGTTAAAAGTGTATATGAAAATAGGGTCAAGGACAATATTCAGGGCTGCACCGAGGACCATTGCCTGCATTGCCCGCTTTGAATCCCCTTCGGCCCTGAGGATGGCGTTAGCTACGTTCGTAAAGAAAACTACTAAGCTCCCGAGGAATATCACCCTCGCGTAAGCTACTGCAAGGTATGTTGTCTGTCCTGCTCCTACCAGAGAGAAGATCTGAGGGGCAAAAACATAGAAGGGGATGGTAAATATCAGCACAAGCAGCATCATCATTACAATCGTATGTACGGCTACATTGTCTGCCCCTGCTTTGTCCCGGGCACCTATCCGCCTGGAAATTGCAGACCCTCCTCCTATTCCAAGCCCATTGGAAAGAGCCATGCTTATGAAAAAGAAAGGAAATACAAAGCCCATCGCAGCAAGCGCATCTGCCCCAAGCCCGGAAACCCAGTAGGTGTCTACAAGCTGGTAAACAGTCTGGACGGACATTGCAACAATCATCGGGACTGAGAGTTTGATAATGGCTTTTTTCGGGTCTCCGGAAAGGATTTCAACTCCTTCCGCATTCATTTCCTCCGGAAAATTTCCGGAATCCGTTTTTTCGGCTGGTGCACTGTACATTTTCAAATCTTCCCGTGATCTTCAAATTCTTCTTTCTGCCTTAAGTTCCCTCTCTAATAAGTTTTATTTATCCTTACCTCACCTCGCCGAGGTATCCGTTTATCTGATATACCTCCTGCCTTATCTTTAGCTTCAAAACTCTTCCTTAGAGCCTGCTGAAGTTGAATTTATGACTTTCCGAACTTGCCTTCAATAAGCTTCAGGGAAGGAAAACTTCAAAATAAGGTGAATTGCAGAGATAAAAAGGTAAAAGAATAGAACTCTTTAATTTTTTAAATTTCTTGCTGTTTTTTGTTCCGTTTTTGGGTAGACTGTTTTTTCTGTTCATTTTTGGTAAGATGGGATTCGGGTTGTTTCAGGAGATTGATTTCATTGATATGTACGTTCCCTGATTTATTCCTTCCCTGAAGATTTATTTGTTGATCTCCCAGAGTTTCGGATGCAGGAATGAGGCCGAAATCTTTTAAAATTTTGATTTTTGCAGCCGGGATTAACAGTGCCGTCATTTAGAATGAAAGCATGTAATACAGGTTCACTGGCTTTTTTTGTTTTTTTCTGTATCACGGGGTTTCACGCCCTTTCTTTATTTTGTAAGAATTCGAAAGGTCTGGTATATGCCACAATATAATTAGATTTTGAATAGTCAGAAATCTGACTAACTGTCCCCGGGTTCTATTTATAGTTTATTATTCTGACCTGTGAAATCATTTCTGGAATCATTTATGAATACGATAGGTAACAAATCAGGGGATAACAGAAAATACCGGTTCCGGCAGAAAAATTGAAAAAAATGATTACAAGATGGCGTTTTTTCAAGCTATGCTCTCTACCGTTATAATTGCCGTTTTTTCTGTTATTACTATATCTCTCAGGAATATCTTCACCCATGAAAAGATGATCACGCATGAAATGCCGTTGCCTGCAACAAGTCCCCACCAGATTCCTTTTATTCCCATGTTGAGGGTAAAAGCAAATATAGTTGCAAAGAGGGGAGTTATTATGGTCCTCAGGATCGTTGCAGTAAGGGCGTCCATCCCTTTTCCGGCTCCCTGGAAAATACATGAGGACAGCATTCCAAACCCGACCGTTGGCAGGTAAATGGAGACAATTCTTAAAAATACTTCAAGGTCTCCTGCAATATGAGTTGCGGTTTCGGCCCGGGTAAAAACGGCTGCTATTTGAGGGGCCAATGCAAAAATCAGGAGGGCAATCCCTGCTTCTATAAGGAGTCCCAGCTTTATCGAGTATGTAAGGGCAGTTTCCGCTTTTTCAAAAGCTCGGGCCCCGAAGGAAGCCCCGCTTACGGAGACAACGGCTGTTGCTACCCCCATAAGGGGCGCGCAGGCGACTGTTATAACCTTCCAGCCCGTGGAAAATACCGCAACACTGTCGGTGTCGCTGACCGCAATGATGATTAGGTTCATTGCAAGCAGGGTAATGGACAGTGTAATGTGCTGGATCGAAGACGGAATTCCGATACTGAGAATGTCTTTTACGATGTCTCTTTTGAAGCCGAAGCCCCGAAAGTTGAAGGATATGTAGGTGTTTTTCTTGAAAAAGAACCAGTTAAACATCAGGAGTGAAGAATCGCCAGTGAAACCAATGTGGCCCAGGCTGCCCCGGCAATCCCCAGTTTCAGGGTATAAATGAAAATCGGGTCCAGGATGATATTCAGGCCCGCTCCGAGTACCATAGCCTGCATCGCCCTTTTTGAGTCTCCTTCGCTTCGGATGATGGAGTTGGCCACGTTGGTGAAAAAGACCACGATGCTCCCCAGAAAGATAACTCTTGCATAGGCCACGGCAAGTCCCGTAGTTTTTCCCGCCCCGACCGGGGTAAAGATTTGCGGGGCAAAAGTGTAGAAAGGTATGGAAAATACGAGCACGAGGATAAGTATCAATATTATAGTGTGCACCGCAACCTCGTCAGCTCCTTCTTTGTCCCTGGCTCCGATTCTGCGGGAAATTGCGGCTCCCCCTCCTATCCCTAGCCCGTTCGAAAGGGACATGCTGATGAAGAAAAAAGGAAAAACAAAGCCCATTGCTGCCAGGGCGTCGGCTCCGAGCCCCGAGACCCAGTAGGTATCGACCAGCTGGTAAATGTTCTGTACGGACATGGCAACAATCATGGGAATTGCCAGTTTTAAGATGGCTTTTTTGGGATCACCGAGAAGTGTATCAACACCTTTTGTTTTCGATTCTGCAGCAGAGCTGAACAGGCCTGCTTTTTCGACCGGATTATTGTGCATATTCAAGTCTTCCTATGGTTCTTTTTTCGTCTTGATTTCTCCGTTTTCCTTCCTTCCCCCAGATATTTTTTCAATCAATGGTTTCGCAAACGTGCCTACTTAAAATCTGTCCGGTCAACTAATCGGGTTCTCAGTTCCTTTCATCCAGTTTCTTAAAAAATTTTATCATATTTTCAAGGCTTTCCTGGTAACTGATTATTTCGTCCTCATCCAGCTTTCCAAGGACTTCGGCTACAATCGCCTGTATTTCCCCAGTGAGCCAGTTTCTGTATTCTCTGCCGTTTTCAGTGAGGGATATCAGGGTTTTCCTGCGGTCTTCAGGGTCACCTCTTCTACGGATCACACCTTCTTCTTCCAGGGCGTCGATCATGCTTGTCAGGCTTCCTTTCTGGAGGTCCAGGTATTCTCCCAGGACAGAGGGGATAATTTCTCCCTTCATTCCGATGACCATGATAGCTCTTTTCTGGTTCTTGTTCAGGTTATAGGGGCCGTCTCCCACTTCATGGAAAGCTTTTGAGAAATTCTTGTGGAAGAGGTTCAGGAGGTCGAACTGGAGTTCGGCTACTTCTTTTATTTTCTTTTGTTTCATAAGGTCTCACACAGATGCTTTGTTATTGTAATAACTCAGAAGATACGACCAATGGTCTTTTTTTATAGGTTGTTCGCCAGGAATTTTTGATTTCAGCTGGATACCCCGCTAGCTTGCCACGGGTATGAAAATTGGGTAGGGGTGCGAACATACCTTCGTTGCTTGCAGCGGGGTGCTTCAGTGCAACTCTGGTTTTTTTTGAATTCGTATTGTTTATATTCTTATCGTTAGAATCAATATTATATCAAACAAAATTATTCAGTTTCAGATAATTTGATTTCTAACTAATTTGTTCCCTGTTTAGAGCTTCTGATTTGAAATGGATTATTGTTTTTCCCTGTGGCTTTCTGGGCAAACCATGGAGACCGCTGTTTGATGATAAATTCCATAAATGCTTGCTGAGAAGGAATAAAAAGCCAATTCTCTGCAGTATTGGAAAAGTTTCCGGAAAAAAATTTGAAATAAAATTGTCGAACACAGTTTGCAGGGATGGGAAGTAAAAAATTTGCGGAAATAATTCAGCTTTTAGAGTGCTTCTTCTACTCTCCTGTATACCAGGTCGGCAATGAGCTCGTCGGCGCCCAGAGGCTTTGCATAGCAGAGGGGAACTTCTTTCCCGTCGATGCTAAGGCACCCGCAACCATTCTCGTCCAGGTTGAGGATAGCCGGGATGTCTTCTTCGATGTGCAACCCCGAGGTTAAGAAGACCGGCACGGCTGCGACTTTCGTCACTCCTGTCCCGGAGAATGCTGCAATAGCCTCGCCCAGGGCAGGCTCACTGTTCTCCATGAAACCGGCTCTTATAACCACGTCAATGTGCTTCTCTGCAATGTAAGCAGCGATCTGTGTAACGACTTCCTTGTTGTAAGGTAGTTTGCTTCCGTGCCCGATGGCCAGGATTCCGATTTTTTCTGTCATTTTTAGTGCCTCATTTCTGTATGCATGTCTGCACCGTTTAATCCGAAACATACTTAATTTAGTTTACATCTCCCATCTGGGGACAATCGTGGGACCAAACCTTTCAATTCTCCATCAGGGTCTGCCACAGGTGCTTAATTTCGGCCTTATCCGTCATGATCTCCTCTCCCCTGAGCCCTGCCAGTGAGAGGGAGCTATCCGCCGGGATCGCCGCAATGACTGTATTCCGGTCCTCGAGAGTTTCCCGCATGAATTGTTCGTTTGCCCCGTCCACTTTGTTCAGGACAAAATATACCGGTTTTCCGATGCTTCCACTTAATTCCGCAACTTTTTCGGATAATCTCATGGATTCGTAGGACGGATCTATCACCATGAGGATTGCATCTGCATTCTCCTCAATCCCTCTCCCGAAGTGCTCTATGCCAGCCTCCGTATCGGTGATTACTACTTCATCGGGATTCAGCCTCAGGTTGCCTATGAATTGTTTTACAAGCATCCCCATGGGACAGGCACATCCTTCTCCCACTTCGTGAATTTTCCCGATGGAAATAAGTTTCACTCCGTCCTTTTCCGGGCAATATGCCGGGGGAATATCGGAAAAGCTCCATTCATCCTCAAAAAAGGAAACCGATTACCAGTCGGGTTCGGCCTGCATGATTTTCTCAAGGACTGTCTTCTTGCCCCCGAAATAATCCGTGAAATCGGGGGGAAGGTCGATTCCCAGTTGCCGGTGGAGCCCAAAATTCGATTCGTCGGTATCGATGACAAGAACAGAACTTCCATTTTTTACAAGGGACTTTGCAAGGAGAGCCGCAATGGTACTCTTACCGCTCCCACCTTTTCCACATATAACGAGTTTCATAAGTTATTTCCTCATTTTTTATTTTTAAGTTAGCTTGAAATTTTTGAAAAATCAGTAAATCGGATGCCTTTTAACTTCTGATTCCTTCCAAAATGTGATTTTTTGACACACATTTCTTCAATTTCCCTGGGAACTTGTTTTTCCTCCATTTTATGCCACTTTTTCAGTGTTATTTCGGATGATGCGGTTGCATATCCGGATTTCTTTCTTTTTCAGTTGAAAATTTACATGACTATCTCACCACTTGTTACTATTATTCGAATAAGCATTAAAACGTTTCGATTTCTAACTATCAGAAATCTAACCTTCTATGTTCACAGTTAGTGACTGTAAGTAAAGCAAATTTGTTTTTCTTAAAATTGGTACAAATTCTAATTGTTAGAATACAAACCTTTTAATACACGCTTGATAGTTTTACTGGTACAAATAAATTTGAATTATTCTCAAGTAATTTTTAACTAAAGCAATTTTGTTTTATCAATATTTATTGTCGTGAGCTAATACGAAAAATGGAGAGGAAATAACTATGAAGTACAAGAAGGAATTGGGGATCGGATTAGGAATTTTACTGGTACTGTCACTTTTTGTAGTCCTTTCAAACTCAAACACTCCTGACACAAAAACCGCAGATGAAGATTCCCGTATCACAATCATTGACTCCCTCGGCAGGGAAGTAACCCTCGATAAACCTGCTGAAAGAATCGCATGCACCCATTACTCAGTCGATGAGATCCTCAAAGCCGTTGGAGCCTGGAATAGGGTAGTTGCACGGGACGGGTACATATCAGATGAAAATTTTTATCCGGGTTTGGATGAGATCCCGGCTATATGCCCGCCCAAAAACCCTATGGACATCAATTATGAAAAAACTGTAGAAGTCCGGCCGGATGTTCTCATCCTGCCGAAATTTGAATGGTATGACACCACTGATGAAATAATCAACACCTTTGAACCTGATATCCCGGTCGTTTTCGTAGATACACTAAATCCCGATTCTTTTTGTGACACTGTTCAGATTATCGGAAAAATTGTTGGGAATGAGGATGAAGCTCAGGAATTTATTGATTTTTACAGTGGAATTTATGACCCTATTGTAACTAAAACTTCACAACTTGCTCCGGAAGAGCGTTTGAATGTATTTTATAAGGCTTTTTCGGACAATCCTGAACAAATAAAAACCTATGGGAAAGAAATGCCCGGCGGTAACGAGTTATTTGAAGCTGCCGGTGGAAGAAACATCGCGGGAAATCTTCCTTTCGCTTATGCAGAAGTAGATAATGAATGGGTCCTTGAACAGGACATTGATGCCATTGTAGTCATGTGCTGGGATAAACGTTATCCTGAAACATTCGGATATACCGTCCAGGACCCGGAACTGGCTTTAGAGGGAGCTCAGGAGATCCGGGAAGAAATCATGGAACAGGATGTCTTTGCACATACTGACGCCGTTAAAAACGAAAAGGTGTACCTGCTTCATAACGAATTGCTTTCCACCCCCAGGCATGTCATTGCCATAGCTTACATGGCCAAATGGTTCTATCCCGACATGTTTCCCGATCTCGATCCTGAAGCACTACATCAGGAATACCTGAGCCGGTTTATGAATACCGATTATAACCTTTCCGATGCAGGGCTCTTTGCTTATCCTGCTTAAGTGCATTTTTGACAGACATGAGAGTGATTACTATGAAAAATCTACCAGAAATTCAGGTTCCATTAACCCGAATCTATGAAATGTCCCTTGCATCCGTTCAGACAAATGCGATGGTTGCGGGAGTTGAGCTTGCTGTCTTCGACCGGCTCGGCAAACCTGTCCGGGCAGAAGAACTTGCTGAGACATGCGGGTTTGATGCCGGAACAACGGCAGAATATCTCAATGTACTGACTGCCTGCGGACTTGTGATAAAAAAGGACGGGTGCTACCGGAACAGTCCGGAGGCTGAGCAGTACCTGGTCACCGGTCGCCCAACCTACTACGGGGATCTCATTTTGCTTGAGTATGAACGTTTGGCCATGAGTCCGAAAACGATCGCCGAAAGGGTCAAAAACGGCCCTGTTTTCCAGAAAGATGACGGGAACATGAGTTCTGAGGAGTTCTGGATACAATATGCGCGATCCATGGCAAACTGGGAGCGTGCCGGAACCGCCCAGATGCTTGCGGATACTATCGCGTCATTGCCGGAATTTTCTTCGATGCGGAAAATGCTTGACCTCGGCGGGGTCCGGGCCTGATGGGAATTGCGGTTTTGGCCCGGCACCCCTCTATGGAAGCTGTCGTGTTTGACCAGCCGGCCGTGGTCAATGTCACTGAGGAATTCATCGCAGAATACGGCCTTTCTGACAGGATGACAACAATTGGCGGGGATTACCTGAACGGTCCTATTGGCGGTGGGTATGACCTGGTCCTGGCAAGTTGTACGCTCAATTTTGCCAGGGACTGCATGGATAAGATGGTGAAAAAAATCTATGATGCTCTAAATCCGGGAGGAGTCTTTGTCAGTCTTCATGACGGGATGTGTGATGAAGGCACAGCCCCGGTGGTTCATGTCCTCAATATGATGTCCAGTGCACTATCCGGATACAACTGCAGCCTCAGGAAGGGGCTTATTGCAAACGCGATGCTTAATGCCGGATTCCGGTCGGTCCGTTCACAGCCGGTCAGGCTTGACGTAGGGCTTTTCGATATGGACATTGCCCGGAAAGCTCCCAGAACAGAGGATTGAGCGGGTTGAAGGTTTATGGATTGTAATTCTCAAAAAAACATGTGCCAAACGGAAGCAGGCAATATCACGGAGAGATATTATCATTTTATCCATAAAAAGGCCCTCTTTATTGCTGCCTTATGCCTGCTCATCGTCATCAGCATCGGGATTGCCGCATCCACAGGATCTGCCGATATCTCTTTCGGGGATGTTTATGCCTCGATTCTCAGCAAAATATTTCCTGATGCTGCGGAGAGTTCCTGGGTAGCGGATGTCTGCCTCTGGAAACTCCGCTTCCCCCGTATTTTTATGGGGCTCTTTGCCGGGGTTGCCCTCGGGACAGCCGGGTGTGCTATGCAGGGGGCTTTGAAAAACCCGCTTGCTGATCCGTATATGCTCGGAATTGCGTCGGCAGCCGGGTTTGGTGCGGCGATCGCGATCATCTTCGGGACCGGGCTTTTTGCCGGCAAGTATCTAATCGTCGGGAATGCCTTTTTCTTCTCACTGCTGGCTGCCGCGATTATCATCGCAATTTCGGAGAGGAAGGGCGGTTCTGCAGAGGCGATGGTCCTGACAGGAATTGCCGTGATGTTTTTCTTTCAGGCCCTCACGACCTTTGTGGAGTATTTTGCAGATGCGGAAGCAGTAAAAGGTGCAATGTTCTGGATGGTCGGAGACCTCGGGAAAGCCAGGTGGGAGGATTTCTGCTTTGTGATCCCGATCGTAGGGGTCCTTGTTCCCTTACTTATCTGGAAGTCATGGGACCTCAATATCATAGGGACAGGGGACGAGAGTGCAAAGAGCCTCGGGATAAATGTCAAAAGGTTCCGGGTCCTCATCATGGCAGCCTCCTCCCTTCTGGTTGCAGGAGTTGTCTGCTTTGTCGGAGCTATAGGGTTTATCGGCCTGATCTCCCCGCATATCTGCCGGCTGATCATTGGGGGAGACAACCGCTTCCTGATCCCTGTATCCGGGCTGATGGGGGCGGTTTTCCTGATCCTCTCCGATTCTATTGCCCGGACATTGCTTTCGCCTGTGATAGTCCCCGTAGGGGTAGTCACTGCATTCCTGGGTGTTCCTTTCTTTGTATATCTGATCATGTACAGGAGGGAGTACTGTTGAGGCTCTCGATCGACGGGGTCACACTCTCATATGCATCGGTGCCGGTGCTCCATGGGATTTCTATGGAGTTTTGCAAACCCGGGGTTATTGGCATAATAGGGCCGAACGGGGCAGGAAAGAGCACGCTGCTCCGCTGCATTAATGATGTTCTCACACCGAAGAACGGTACGGTCTGCCTGGACGGGAAAAAGACCCGGGATATGGATGCGGTTGAAGTCGCCCGAAATTTTGGCTACGTGCCCCAGGAGTTTCCGATTACCTTTCAGGCAACCGTTTTTGACACGGTACTCATGGGCAGGCGGCCGTTTTCGTCCTGGAGGGTCAGCAGGGATGATGTTGAGATCACAGGGGCAGCCCTCAAGCTGCTGAACCTCGAACAGGTTGCGCTCCGCTCCCACTCGGAACTCTCCGGTGGCCAGCAGCAGCGGGTGTTGATAGCCCGGGCTCTTGCTCAACAAAGCCGGGTGCTCCTCCTTGACGAGCCGACCTCCAAGCTTGATATCAGGCACCAGCTCGAAGTGATGGATATCATTCGGACCCTTGTAGACGAAAGGGGACTGCTCTCGATCCTCGTTATTCATGACCTCAACCTTGCCTCCCGGTACTCTGACCGGCTCATCATGCTTAAAGAAGGGAAGATATACGCAGCCGGAGACCCTGCCACAGTCCTGACACAGGAGAATATCAGAGCGGTCTACGGTGTCGAAGCTGCTGTGGTACTCGAGGACAACCTCCCGCATATCATTCCAAAAAAGCCGGTATGAGGGATTAGTATGATGGATTTGAGTGAAAAAATAGAATAAAAGATATTCATCGGTCTTCGGTTAAGGAATCTTTCAATCCATATTGAATCTTTCCACTCGTACTGCATGTTTTCCCCAATCGAAGACCTGCTTAAATGTTTTTTCAGTTCACGTCTCCACGCACCAGTCCATCAACTGGGCCGAACGAAGCTGTACCGCTGTGTCACGGTCCACACCATAGGCTTCCTGGTAAAAAGACAGGGTCCACTCGTTAAGGTCGATGTCCGCGAATTGTTCGGGGTATGCCGCCTTTGCGATAACCATCAGGTCGAGGGGGTATTCCAGGCGTTTTGCACTGTTTCGGGGGGAGTAGGGGAGAGATACAACCCGGCGGTTTTTCACGGCCTGGAGTTCACGGAGGTTTTTGTAGTATGAAGCCTCGTACATCTCATCCGGAGGGGCATAGTGGGCCGCAGTGCCGAGCACAATGACATCAGGGTCCATAGCCAGCACCTGTTCGGTGCTTACCACCTCAAAGGAACCAAGATCGGAGCGAAAAGCGTTTTTTGTGTTGACAATATCCTCGATCATGTACGACTCCGTGGTCTTGAGCCCCCAGGCGATTCCGGCAGAAGTCTGTGTACGGTGCATGGGGGAAAGGCCGAACACCAGCACATCCGGTTTCTCTTCCTCCGAAATATTCCGTGTCCGTTCTATGATCATCTCCTGCCCGGACTCAAGACACGAAGCGAGCCTATCAGCCTCCTCCTCTTTTCCAAAAACCTCCCCTATGATGCGGATCTCGTCTGAAATCGCTGTAGGGTCCGAATTTTCATAGCAATTGGGACTGTAGAGGACAACCAGGGGTATCCCGAGTGATTCGAGTGTCCGGATTGCTTTCTGCGCCCTTTCGTCCTCTCCGGACAGGAACGCGGAGCTTCCCATGCGAATGATAATGACATCGGGTTCAAGAGACGCGAGGGTCTCGTAGTTCATTGCCACGCCGTAGTCTACCACCAGGGGAAGGTCTTTTACATCCGGGGAAAGAGCCAGAACCACATGTTTGCCTCCGCTCACCGTAACATTTGTGCCACTATCGGTTGGGTAGAAAAAATCCCCTTCATACTGGAGACCTTTTGAACCGAGGCCTACGAGCGTATCATCTACGCCTAACACCACCATAGTCTCTTCCACAAGGCCGTCGGAAACGGTAACCACCCTTTCGATGTTGGCTGGCACCTTTACCTCAACCCCACGGCTGTCGACGACGGTCCGGTATTCGTCTCCGGATGTTGTTTCGTTATCCGTGGTCTGCACGGGCGCCTGCATGCAACCCGAGGCTGCAGTTGCAATGAGCAGGATCAGGCTCAGTGTAATAAGGGTTTGTTCCCGCATCCCTGCACCTCTCTCCGACTCTTCCGGTTTATAATGTCATTGTTCCAGTTTATCATATCGGATGTCATAATCTATTCTCCGTACAGTCTTTTGCTCTACATTCCGATTGCAGGCATGCTGATTATGGGTATTTGCCTGCGTTTTTCCGGCTTTCCGGGCTTGCAGTCCTGCGGGCATTACCATCCTTATCCCATCCACTGTCTGCACGGAGCAGGTATTCCTGTAGATCTGCCCGAGGGTCTGTTCATTGATCGCCTCGGCAGGATCGCCGTCAGCAATCACACCGTTATTCCCGACCACAACCACACGGTCACAGAACCAGGCGACATGATTCGGATCGTGACTGCAGGCGATGATGGTCCTGCCGTCCTCGACGACGCTGCGCATAATCTCCCAGATCCGCATCTGGTTCTGAAAATCGAGGGCTGAAGTCGGTTCGTCAAGAAACATCAAGGGGGTGTCCTGGGCAATGGCTCTTGCCATCAGCACCATCTGGCGCTGGCCGCCCGAGAGCCGGGAGTAGGGCCTTTCCGCAAGCCCGGCTATGCCAAGGGTCTCGAGTGCGTCCATCGCTATCATTCTGTCACGACGGCTGATTCCAAAAACTCCCCTGAGATGCGGGGTCCTTCCCATGAGGACGACTTCACGTACAAGATACGGGAAGGGAGGTTTGTGCTCCTGGGGGACATATGCCACGACTTTTGCCATTTCCCCGGTCGAAAGCTTCGAGATATCATTGCCGCAGATCTGAACGGTACCCTGTTTGAGATTGAGGAACCTGAGGCAGCACCTGAACAGTGTGGTCTTTCCCGAGCCGTTAGGGCCGAATAAGCCGCAGAGTTCTCCTTCCCTTACATGAAAAGAGACACCATTGAGAACGGGGGTCTCCCCATAGCTGAAATGGACGTTATGAACACGAAGCATATGGCTCACCCGAACATGACTTTTCCCTTGCTTCTGAGCAGGTAGCAAAGGTATGGTGCCCCCAGGACGGAAGTGATGATGCCTACGGGAATCTCTGAGGAGATCAGAGTCCGTGCAAGGGTGTCAGAGACGATGACATACATTCCCCCCATCATAAATGATGCAGGGATAACATACCGGTTGTCAGGTCCGAGCAGGATCCGTGAAGCATGTGGCATCATGAGACCTACCCATGCGATGATGCCTACGAGCGAGACTGAAAAGGCTGTAAGGGCGGTTGCGATAGCTATGACGATAAATTTGGATCTTTCCGGATTGACGCCGAGAGCCCGGGCTTCTTCGTCTCCCATGGAGAGGATGTTCAGTTTCCATCCCATAGCCAGCAGAATGAGGAGCCCTGCCCCGGTTATCGGCGCAAGGAGGATTATGTCGTCCCAGGTTGCATAATAAAAGCCGCCCATCAGCCAGAAGACAATCTCGCGCAGTGCCGTATCGTCGGAAAGGTATTTGAGAAGCGACACAAGTGCCGTAAAGACCGAACCGATGATCACGCCTGCGAGGACGAGGGTGACGATGGGAGTCTCACCCCGTACCCTTGCGAGAAGGTATGCAAAAGTGACCGCAAGTGCCCCAAAAAAGAATGCTGAGATCTGGATCGAGACCCCGATAATAGGAAAAACGATTGCAAGAGCAGCTCCGAATGCGGCGCCTGAGGAGGCACCGAGGATATAGGGTTCAACGAGGGGATTGCGAAAGACACTCTGGAAGACGGCGCCGGCGATGGCGAGTGACCCGCCGATCAGGAAAGCGAGGAGAATACGGGGGATGCGAAGCTCCCAGATAACCATATTATGGAGCTTAGGGATTGCGGAGATATCCCCGAACGTCAGGTGTGTGATGATCGTATAGATGATGTCGGTAATGGCGATGTTGTAATTTCCCATCATGACGGCGACACCTGCCATAGCGATGAGCCCGGTTCCCAGCGCCACAAGAATGCCAATTTTTCGTAAATCGGAAAAATCATAGATTCTCTTGTAGCCCGGTGCGGAATGGAAATCTTCTGTTGAGATTGATTCGGCCATCTTCTACTCCTGTCATGTGCCGGGTGCTAAATAAATGCCCGGAATTGATTTATATAACAGAGCCTGATAACGAATACTCCGTAAAAAATAGCATCTTTTTGCCTTAATTGATTACAAAAATATTACTTTTGATTTTTCCAATCATTTTTGATTTTCCCTCTTCCCCAAAATTTTTGATTTTTTTCCGAATTGAATCATGTAGTTGCATCCGAGATCAACTAGGCTTATCTTTTCAAAACCATAATTCGTGATTGAATTTACCAGTCCTTCCGGTGACAAACGCATGTGCAACGGCGGCCCAAAAGACATTTCTTCATTTTTGCATTCGATAATTGCCAGGCGCCCATCCGGTTTTAAGACCCGGTGGATTTCACCGAATATCATATCCCCGTCTTTAGCCAGGTCAAGCGAATGGAGCACGGTAGAAATAAAATAAACATCGATACAGCCTTCTTCAATTGGCAACGGGCTGGTAATATCGGAAATCATTCCCCTGATATTCTTTAATCCCTCTGAATTGGCTTTTTCTTTCAGGTCATCAATCACGTCCTGCCACCTGTCCAGTGCATACACTACCCCGGTATCTTTCACTAGTCTGGATGCCTGAATTGAATAGTCTCCCGGCCCGCATCCCATATCAAGAAAAGAGTTCCCCTCTTTAAGTTTCAGCTCAGTAAAAACAAGCTCAGAGTCGTGCATCCAGAAACTGCTTCGACCACGTCTCCGTTCATGTTTACCATGGCCCGGCTTGTAGCCGCATCCTCTTTTACATATTTTTACATTTTTCATACTGCATCCTTCCATACGACATACCGGAACCCTTAGTCGGACTTTTCGCTCACTACAGCCTGTAATTCTTCTGGTAGAATTACGATATGTGACCCGTGGTATGTCTTCTCCGTGGTTACTTGAAGTCAACTTTTCTGAATTCAGGAATCGTTTTTACTCATGTAGTTAGAATATTGATTATTAGAAATATTACTTTTTGTTTTCTTATTATTAGATTTCTAACAAATATTCGTGAATTCTATTTATATTTTATGATTTGAAATGAGTCTTTTTAAAAATGAAATTAAGAGAGTAAAATCCGGGCAAAAAGAACCCGGGCAAAAAGAATCCGGGCAAAAAAGATGGATTGAAGAATAAGGATAAAAAATAATCGACCAGAGCCTACTTCCCAGGCCCTTGTTCTCATACCCGGATATTTTTTGTCTTTTCAGGCTCTGCTTTTCTTCTCACCCACAACATTTCATCTCAGGCCGTACTCTCCACAGCAACGGTTTTCTTGCTTTCGCTTTTCAAAAGCCCGTTCAGGTAATACCTTGCCCAGGTATAGGCAACCGTTGCTCCTAGCCCGTTGCCTGTTACCAGCCCCCACCAGACTCCGGTCTGTCCCATGTTCAGGGTAAAGGCGAAGAGGGCGGCAAAAAGTGGGGTAAATACAAGGGTTCTGAGAAGGTTTGCGGCAAGGGCGTTCAGGCCTTTCCCTGCGCCCTGGAAAAGGGAGGAAGAAAGCATCCCCAGAGATACGGTGGGATAGAAGATGCAGATTATCTTCAGGAAGGCGGTCAGGTCGGGAGCGATATGGGCTGCTGCATCAGCCCGGGTAAAGACTGAAGCGATCCAGGGGGCAAGCACAAAAGTCCCGACTGCGATTGCAGCCTCCAGCGTCAACCCGAGTTTTATTGCGTAGGAATGGGTGGCCCTGGCTTTTTCGAAGTCTTCCGCCCCAAAGGCTGCCCCGGATACCGAGACCACAGCCATTGAAACCCCTACCAGGGGCGCAATTGCAATGGTTACGACCCTCCAGCCCGTGGAATAGACCGCAACTCCATCTGTGCTGCTGACCGTGACAATGATGAGGTTTATGATAAGCATCATCATGGCTGTCGTGACCTGCTGTACGGAGGCAGGGACCCCTACCCTGAAGATATCCAGGGTGATCCCCATATCAGGCTTGAAGCCCCGGAAGTCAAAGGAAACATAACTGTCCTTCCTGACAAAGAACCAGTACAGCATCAGGGCGCAGGAAAGTCCGAATGAAAGTAGGGTTGCCAAGGCAGCTCCTGCTATTCCCATTCCCAGGGTATAGATGAAAACCGGGTCAAGCACGATGTTCAGGACTGATCCGATGATCATGGCCTGCATGGCCCTTTTTGAGTCCCCTTCACTCCGGATGATTGCGTTTCCCACGTTTGCAAAAAAGACAATGATGCTGCCTCCGAAGATCACTTTGGAATATGCAACCGCGAGAGGGGCTGTTCTGCCTGCTCCGCTGAGTATGAAAATATCTTCAAGGAAAGAGAGTGAGAGTAAGGTAAATACGGTCCCTATTAACAGCATTATGACTAACGTATGCACCGCAACATTGTCAGCCCCGGCCTTGTCCCTGGCTCCTATCCTGCGGGAAATGGCGGCACCTCCGCCTACCCCGAGTCCGTTTGTAAGGGCCATCTGGATGAAAAAGAAAGGAAATACAAAACCCATGGCAGCCAGGGCATCCGCCCCGAGACCCGAGACCCAGAAAGTATCCACAAGGGTGTAGATCGTCTGCACGGACATTGCCACTATCAAGGGAATTGCCAGTTTCACGATGGCTTTTTTAGGGTCCCCGTGAAGGATTTTTATCCCCTCGGTCTTTTCGTCCAACGAACTTGAAGGGTCCTCGGTTCTGGCTGTTTTTCCGGCTGTTATTTCTTGCATTTTTAACGCTCTGGGTAGCACAGTTGTTTTTCAATTATAATTAGAATCAGACATTTGATGCCGTATTTATGTATTTTGATTTTTTAGGAGGGTTGGCAGGCAGGAAACGGGGAGGCAATTAAAGAGGGTAAAGAGGGCGAAAAGAAAGGGGTGAAAAAAGAGGGTGAAAAAGGCTGAAAATGGGCTGCAGAACTGGCATAAGGAGACATCATGGAGTCCCAACCTTTACTCCAGGACCTCCTCATTTTCTTCTGCCCAGGCAGGCTGGTCTATTAAAAGGAGGCGGAGAGAGGAATTTCCCGTATTTTCTACATACTGAATTTCGTTTGCAGGAACATGGACGAGCTTTCCTTCATGGAGGCTTACGGGCACATCGTCAATGTAAATCGTCCCCGAACCTTCCAGGACGTAATGGACTTCGGGGTTTGAAAGCCTGTGCGGAAGGTTCTTTTCCCCGGGTTCCATGAGCACGTATGCAATGCTGTAATCGACTCCTAGCTCCGTGTCCGTTCTTCCGGGGTGCATGAACTCACAGAGTGAAACGCCGGTCGCATTGATGGATTCGCAATCCCCGATATTTCTCGTGAAAAGGTAGTCCTCCACATAAAAACCGTCACCCACAAGGTACGTCTCTCCGTCAAATTCAGCTCTTTTTATGAAACTGTACTTGGTGGAGGGTTCCGTTTCCCCGGGTTTCGGCCATTCGTAGGATACCCAGCCCTCCCCGCTTTCGCCGAGTGCTGTCTCGATGAAGAGCTTTCCTATGGGCTTTCCGTTTATATCCGTCAGCCCGCTTACGTCCTCTCCTTCCCCGCTTGGGTCAGGGGGATAGACAACCCTTGTCCCGTTGGTATCCCAGATAAAAATGTAGGAATAACCCCGGAACCATTTCCCTCCTTCTTCCCTGAATTCCGGAAAAGCTTCTGTTCCTTCCTCTTCAACAAGGTCGACAGCTTCACTGACCTTCAAAGCAACCGAATCCTTCTGGGCGCTAAGCCCGACCTGCGACTGAGGTTCCGACTCGTTTTCAACCAGAAATACTTCTTCTGTCCCTCCTTTCTGGGCTTGCTCTTCTTCCTGGGCACATCCTGAAATGCCCAATATTAAAAAAAGCATAAAGACAAGCTGGATACAAAATTTTGATATTTTCATATTCCGACCTGGAAAAGCTTGTTATAGTGGTTTCAAATACTGTCCGGAAGAGCATATAATTTTGGAAACTGGGATTCTGAAAAACAATACGGAACGAAATGCTCAGGCATGGTTTATCTGTTACAAAATGAGTTGGAGAAAAACTGTCAAATCTCTAATCAGTTTTTTACAATATATAACATATTTTTTTACAATAGTTTAACACATTTGCTATTATTTCCCCCGGGTACAATTTTAATTTTTTTATAAATTTAAACTGTTAGGAAGTGTCTTATACAAGAAAATACATTCTATATTTACTTCATCACTTGAAATCTTTTGTTTGAAATAGTCCTGCAGGCAATTTTCCAGAAAGATCGTGAGAAGACTCAAAGCCAAATAAATTGGAGGAATAGTATGGAGAAACCCACATTATCTGAAAGCGCACAAAATAAAGTACCTGAATTCGTAAAACTGGTTAAAGAAGAATTGAAAAAGAAGAACATTGATGTTTCTGAAGCAGATCTTGAAAGCTCGATGCTAAATGCACAGGAAAAAGTAGGTTGCGACCAGTGCGCAAATGGTATGCGCTGGTAAGCCGTATTTTGTGGTGCATCACTCCCAGATGCACCCTTTATTTTTTTGGTTGTTGATCGCATATGCAGTTTTGTGAACAGGATTCCCCCTATCTGGCAGGAAACCGTATCTTAAGAAACGATGGGGAATATATTGTTGCTTATGAGAGTACTGTTGAAAAAAATAAATACTTTGTTTTGCCTCTTAATATAACCCTTATTCTTCCTTTATTTGATGGCAGCAACACTCTGTCGGACATCAAAAAAAATGCTATGCAAATCTATTCCGGTCTTTATGAAACAGTTCATCCGGAAGCCCTGGAAAACAATAGTAAAAAGTTGTCCGAACTGGTTGATCAAACAATTGCAGCGATTCTTAATTTAGAGATCCTGGCGCTTGAGGGTGAAAATAGTCCTTCTCTCAGGAATCTTGAAAAACTGGTTCCTGACATTGAAGGATATCAATTCCCCATAGTGAGATTATCCCGACCTCTGTCTGTGAGCATATCGTTTACAAACCGTTGCCATTATGACTGTATATACTGTTATGCAGAGAGGAAAAAGTGCGAGGAAAAAGAGCTCAGTCAGTGGATTAAAATTTTTGATGAACTTCAGGAAAATGAAATTTTCCTTGTAGATATCGGCGGAACCGACATCTTTGCACGCCCGGATGCACTTGAGATATTGCAGGCGATGGTAGACCGAGATTTTGTTTTTCTGCTTTCTACAAAATCCTTTATTGATGAAAATACGGCTAAGTGCCTGGCATTAATGCATATCGGTCTCGGGGATGCACCCGAACACCTGTTCCGATACGTCCAGCTAAGTATAGATAGTGTTGATGCGTCAACTGCAGGTTATATGGTCAAAAAGAAAGACCATTACGAAAAAACAATTCAATCGGTTAAGAATTTAATGAATGTAGGGATCCGTCCCAAAATAAAATGTGTGCTCACTCCTTTTAATTATCTTGAAATGTCTGCTATTGTTAACGAGTTTGCGAGCCTTGGAGTCAGGGATTTTCAGTTTGTTCAGTACAGTAGAAGTAAATACCGACATAATGATGATTTATTTTTATCCTTTAAGCATAAGGAATTCATCTCTAATTTTGCAGAGTCCGCAAATAAAAATTATCCCCTTCTCAATATAAGCGTTGAAAAAAATTTGACCACTGGCGGGAACCGAAACCTTTCTCCTGAGAAATGGAAAGATCGGTCAGTATGCTCCGGGGGCCGTTCGAATATGATTATCCAGCCCAACGGAGATGTTACTTTATGCGAACAGATTCCTCACAGGGAAGAGTTCATTGTGGGCAATGTGTTTGATGAAGGAATTATGGGAGTATGGAACTCTAAAAGAATTACTGATTTTATATACCCTCCCCGTGAAAAATTCAAAAATTCCGTATGCTATGACTGTTTGGAATTCGAAGCTTGCCATCGAATCAAAGGGTACTGTTACAGAGATGTACTTTCTTCATATGGCACAATTTATGATGCACAACCGGAATGTCCCGTTCAGATAAAATTACCTGTTAGAGAAATTTGATAAAGTACCTTCCCGGCTTTACACAAGTAGTTAATTTTTGATAACAGTTTAATTTTGATAACAGTTTAATTTTGACAACAGTTAAATTGTGGTCCTATGAATGAGCATATCAATCTAATCAAAAGCGGGTCAAATGAAAGTACCGTTGGAAAAGTTCTGGACTTTTATTTTTCAATTGAAGAAATGTATGCTTGCTGGGGAGTTTACGACTCTCCTGTGGTTGAAAGTTCCGTTAAGATAAGTTCCGGTTCAATCAGTTATAACAGGTACTCCATTCCGATTTTTGGAATAAATGACGCTGAAATCTGGCAAAAAAAAGAAAAGTTACTCGATTTGATGGCTGCCCCCGAAGAGCTATACGATGTGATAAAAAACAGGCACAATGAAAATGTTCGAATAATTGCGGGCATAAATTTCGATCTGAACGCTAAAAGAATTTACTTTCACGAAGCAAACGAAGGATATGGCTATGAATTTGATTCGAATGGGAACTGGGTCCTGAAAACCTATTCCCTTGTCACTCCTGACAATTATGCCCGGGTGATTGAAGATTTAAAAAAACTGATTCCATCGCCTCGTATATTTGATGAAATAATGAAACTTATCCCTCCGGATGACTGGAATCAGATCAGTACCAGAAATGCCTCGGGACTGGTTCTTGGCTACCATATCTCCACAGGTCCCAAAATGTGCCTGAAAGCTCTGGAAAAATCTATTTTTTATCTGGTTTCGGATCTGAATCCCGGTTCCGAAGATTTTCTGATCTGGTTTGAAAAAAATAAAAATGCATATTTGCACTGGTTAGGCATTGGTTATACTGAAAAAGCAGGTTTGGAAGTAACGCTTTATCTTCGCTGCAATGAGAAATCCTGGGATAGTCGTTACCCGCCGTTAGATCTTGTTACATATCTGAATAAGAGGGTTTTCAATCTTGACAAATGAACAGGTATTAAATGGCCGGATTTTGAGTAACCGGACATTAAACGATAAAATTTCAGACAACCGGACATTAAACGATAAAATTTCAGGCAACAAGATCTTTGACAACCGGATGTTAAAGGCTGTTGAACTGGCGATAAGGAAGGCAAGTAATTTTATCATTTCAAATCAGTCCGGTGAAGGTTACTGGCTGGATTTTTACATCCCGGGAATGGGAAACAGTTCTCAGTGGGTAACTGCTTACATCGCATACAACCTTTCCAGGCTTCCGAATACGGATGAATCTGTTCAAAAAGCAATAGTCTGGCTTCTTCACACAAAATCTTCTTCCGGATGGGGATACCACCAGAACTGTCTTCCTGATGCGGATTCTACAGCGAACGTGGTTCGGCTTCTGGCATATTACTTCAAAAAAGAAAATCTTCTTACTCAGGAAAATTTTGCTTTTTATCTGCACGAATTTGCTGACCTGCTTGCCTCTTACCAGGATAAAAACACAGGCGGCTTTTTAACTTATTTGCCAGGTTCAAACGGGAGATATCATACAATGCCGGACAGTGCCTGGTGTATTTCCGAACCTTCAATAACAGCAATGACAGGAAATGCTTTTCTTAACTCAGGTCCGGAACGGTTTGAGCAGGAAATCTCGAATGCCAGGGAATTTTTAATAAGCAGGCAGAATCCTGCCGGATACTGGGACTCTTACTGGTGGGACTGCAGGATCTACGGAACGAGTTTAGCCTGTAGTTTTTTAAAGCAACTCGGAGAAATTGATCCGGTGAAGAAGGCTATCTCCTGGCTAGAAAGCGTATTTGTTCCGTCAAAAGGGTGGGGAAACGGTTACGAAGCTGACCCTTATCCGTTTTACACAGCCCTTTCCTTATCTTCGCTTCTTTTATTCGAGAACAACATCCATTCAAGAGAAGTCAAAGACTCGGTACTATGGCTGATCGGGAACCAGAAAGAAGATGGGAGCTGGTTTTCAAAACCCATACTTAGAGTTCCCGATCCGCAGGTTCGTGAACCGTGGGCCGGTTCGAATCGTAGAAAATGTGAAGTCGTAACCGACGTTAATCTCTTATTTACAACAGCAACAGTAATGGGCGTATTATACGATTTTCTTAATTTGTCAGGCTATTACTCCTGCTCTGCTTCTCAAGAGTAACTGATTCTCAAGAGTAACTGCTTCTCAAGAGTAACTGATTCTCAAGAGTAACTGATCTTTCACTTCTTTCATTTCTGTGGGTACGCTATCGAAATCAGGTTTCTTTATGGATTGGTTGCTGTTTATGGACTATGAAGTTCCGAAACGGATGGTTTTTTCCTTTTTCAACATTTCTCTCCCGTTTTCTCCGCCTTTATCATACACCTCAAATAAACCTGCGCCCACACAAAAGTAATCATCGAACCAATCACCGTACCCGTAACCAGTCCCCACCAGACCCCAGGCAGCCCCCAACCTAATTCGTATGCAAAAAGCACGGCAAAGAGAGGGGTCAGGACCAGACTTCTCAGGAGGGTGGTGATAAGGGCGCTTGTTCCTTTTCCTGCGCCCTGGAAGAGAGAAGCCGAGAGCATTCCGAAGGTAACCGCCGGGTAAAAGACCGTCATAATTTTCAGGAGCCTTGTCAGTTCCGGAGCGATACGGGCGGCAGTTTCAGCCTGAGTGAACACGGCTGCAATCTGCGGGGCAAATACGTATACGGCGATGCCTATCAGGGCTTCGGCAAGAAAACCGATTTCCGTTGCGTAAATGAGTGCATTCCTGGCTTTTTTAAAGTTATTTTCTCCGAAGGCGGCGCCGCTAATAGAAACTACGGAAATTGAAACCCCTATCAAGGGAGCGACCGCAATGCTTGCAACCCTCCAGCCTGTGGCATAGACTGCAACTCCGTCGGTGTTGCTGACATTGACAATGATGAGGTTCATGAGCAGGGCGGTCATAGCCAGGGCGACCTGTTCGACTGAAGAGGGAATTCCGACCCTGAAGATGTCGTTGGCAATTGCCAGGTTGAATTTGAATGAATGAAAATCAAAAGACACATAGGTGTCCTTTTTGATAAAGAACCAGTAAAACATCAGCAGTCCCGAGCATGCAAAAGAGACTACCGTTGCCAGGGCTGCTCCTGCGACCCCCAGGCCAAGGACGTATATGAAAATAGGGTCGAGCACTATGTTCAGGGCAGAGCCCAGGATCATGGACTGCATGGCTCTTTTTGCGTCTCCTTCACTTCTCAGGATGGAGTTTGAAACGTTTGCAAAAAAGAAAACAAAACTGCCTGCAAAGATAACCCTGGCATAAGCAACTCCGAGGTCCGTAGTCCCTCCGGCTCCGCTGTACATAAAAAGGTCTCTTACGAAAGCAAGTCCGAAAACCGTAAGGGCAACCGTGAGGATTATCATGAGTACAAAGGTATGCACTGCAACGTTATCCACGCCTGCCTTATCTCTTGCCCCTATCCGCCGGGAAATCGCAGCCCCTCCCCCCACACCAAGCCCGCTCGTAAGCGCCATCTGGATAACGAAAAAAGGAAAAGAGAACCCTATGGCAGCCAGGGCATCCGCCCCTAACCCCGCAACCCAGAAAGTATCGGTCAGGCTGTAGATAGTCTGTACGGACATTGCAACTATAATCGGAATTGAGAGTTTGACAACAGCTTTTTTGGGTTCCCCGAGAAGTACGTCCACTCCCTCTGTAACTTTTTGAGGGGTGATGATTCCTGCTTTTTCCTTTTCATCCCGGCTTTCTTCTAACTTTTCCTCTTTTGCCTTTTTTTCTTCGGTGCTCCCTTTTTCTTCTGCCGTTTCCATACTCATTTTTCCCGCCGTTTTTGGACTTGCATGTTTTTTATTCTGTCATATGTTTTTATCCTGTTCTTCTTTGAACTCTCTGGTTACGTGTTTCATCTTATTCTTCTTTGAACTCTCTGGTTACGTGTTTCATCTTATTCTTCTTTGATCTTTCTGCTTGCATGTTGTATTCTAATCTTCTTTGATTTCTCTGCCTTTTACATTTTATTATTTGAAACGAAATGCTTTTTATTTTCCTTTTAATATGGATTGATTAAAAGGAAACCTGAAAAATACACTTTGTCGAGTGGAAAACTCAAATCCGCTTAACCCTCCTGGTGCTGATCAAACTCGATTTATCTATAAAAGGGGCAGGGTTTTTATATCCGAATCTATCTCTGAAAACACAATTCTCAGCATCTTCTTATTACAATACAATTTGCTTTAAGGTTGATCGAATAAAATACAGCCTATCAGAGGAAGGAGGCAAATTTTAAATGAAGACGGGAAATTCTCGAGTTAAAAATCCTGCAAATTCGATTACTTTTCACTCTTTTTGGGCCAGAATAAAACCATAATTTATTGCCATAGGCTTTCGATGCCGGGACTTTCCCTCCGGGGGACTTTCCACCCGGATCAGATTCTTGCGAAATTCATGGATTAAATAGGTGATATGTTATGTTTTCAAAATTCGATTTGAGGGGAATAGTAAATTCAATGGGGCTTGTTTTTGGAGATATCGGGACCAGTCCCATCTATACCCTTACGGTTATACTCCTTCTCACAAAGCCTACGGAAGTTCACATAATAGGCGTTTTATCTTTAATTATCTGGACCCTTATCACATTCGTAACCGTGGAGTACGCCTGGCTTGCCATGAGCCTGGGAAAAAAAGGAGAAGGAGGGACGATTGTTTTAAAAGAGCTGCTCGTCCCTCTCATTAAATCCGGCCGAAATGTGGCTTTTATCACGCTGTTAGCGTATATAGGGATCTCTTTTCTTGTAGGGGACGGGGTCATTACGCCTGCAATCAGCATCCTGAGTGCCGTTGAAGGCCTCAAGACCATACCTGAGTTCCAGGACATCGGGCAGGGAACTATCATGCTCATTGCCGGCATAATCGCAGTAGCTCTTTTTTCAATCCAGAGTAAGGGAACGGAAAAAATCACCTGGATCTTCGGACCGGTAATGCTTTTATGGTTCGCATCTCTCGCATTTTCAGGTATTGCCTCAATATTTTCTACTCCTGGTGTGCTAAGAGCCATAAACCCTTATTGTGCTATCAGTTTTCTCCTACATAACGGGCTTACGGGATTTTTTGTGTTATCCGAAGGTATCCTGTGTGCGACCGGAGGAGAGGCACTGTACGCCGATATGGGTCATCTGGGAAGGGAGCCGATTCTGAAAGCCTGGAGACTTGTATTCTCCGCCCTGATCCTGAATTATTTAGGACAGGGAGCATTTATACTTAGAAACCCGGAGTCAAAAAATATTCTCTTTGAAATGATAAATCAGCAGGCAGAGGTCATATATATCCCATTTCTTATTCTGAGTATCACAGCTACGATTATTGCTTCTCAGGCCATGATCAGCGGCATGTTCTCAATAGTATATCAGGGCATTACGACCCGGATAATTCCCATGCTGAAGATCGATTATACTTCAGGCAAATTGCGGTCCCAGATATATATCGGTGCGGTAAACTGGCTTCTCCTTATTTCCGTCTTATTTATGATTTTTGAGTTCAGGGACTCCCACAGACTTGCAGCTGCATACGGACTGGCAGTTACGGGAACCATGTCAATTACAGGCCTGATGATGACTCTAATTTTTTATTTAAATGGGAGGATGTTCAGGTCTTTTGTATCTCTTTTTGTGACCGTTATCGACGTAGTATTTCTCCTTTCAAACACTTATAAAATCCCTCATGGAGGTTACTGGTCCATTGTGATAGCAGCAATTGCATTTTCTTTGATCATTATATACACTTCCGGACAAAAGAAGCTTTATGAACTGATGAACCCCATGAAGATTGGTGATTTCCTTGAAAAATATAAGCAGGTGTATGCCCGTGAAAATAAAATCAGCGGGACTGCTCTTTTCTTTGCACGGGACATAAATTATGTTCCCAGATACATTTCCAATGTAATGTTTGAGAACAACATTATTTATGAAGACAACATCTTTATTTCAATTGTCAAATGTGAAAGTCCGTTCGGAGTAAAAAGCTCTTTCGCAAAGGATCTGGCAAAAGGGTTGAGAGTTTTTGAGATAAACGTGGGGTACATGGAAGTAATTGATGTTGTCCAGATCCTTAAAGAGAAAGGCATCCAGGAAAAAACAATATTTTACGGAATAGAAGACATTCTTACCAGTAATCTTATATGGAGAGCCTTTTCTGTAATTAAAAAACTGTCCCCTTCTTTTGTCCAGTTCTATAAGCTTCCTTCAGATAAGCTTCATGGAGTTTTGACAAGATTTGAAATGTGATAGCAGAACCGGAAATATGGAATAAGGTTTTGTAATATGAGCATGGTCAGGAAATATGAAAACTGGACTGCAAATATGGGGTAAAAGCTGAAAATATGAACTAACGGCTGGAAACATGAGGCCAGGACTGAAGTTTCCCTGCTCCCCTCAGGCTCTTCATTATTGTTTCTTTAAACAGATGCTAGCAGGATATTCAGGCTTGAAAATTTTGGGTCCTTATCTTTTTGTGCCAATTTGTTGTACAATATGGCAGATTACAGCTAATGAGTATTGGCAAATATCTTTATAACGCAAACAACTGTCACTTCTAGGTACTGCTTCTGTATGCGGATTTTAATAATAGTTACTGTATTTGAATGAATTAACTCACAAATTCTGGGGTTTTTTATAGGGACAAATTGGTGAATACGGAGGGATGTAATTGAATAAACGATGCATGTTATTTTTTGCTGCAATTCTTATAGCGTTTCTTATAATTTCACCTGGAATGGCAGCAGCAAGCAAATGCACATACACAAATGTGAGTGCCTGCGATGCTAGAAAGATGATCGAAGAAGAAGATATATTCATTCTGGACGTTTGTACACCGACTGAATCCAATTGTAGCTACTTATGACTCATGGAAGAATGTGTGGTATTTCTTATTGTCGCCGCAATAAAAGTGTTAGCTGTGATAATAAAACGTCTGGCCACCTTCAAGACCTTATGATCAGAAATATGTGAAAGAACCAATTGGTAATTGAGAGTTCGTATCCTGTGAATTCTATTTGGTGGTTCAATGACAGAGAATCATTGAATCCATTAACTTTTTTATATTTGTTGCAAATCTATTCTGGCCCTTTATCCGGTATAATCCTACAAATCTGGTTTTAAAGCAATTTCTGGTTTTTCATTTCTTATTTTTCACTTTTATGTGCCCCTTCTTGGAGCGACAACGTGAACATACTCCGTTGCTTGCATTGGGGTGAGCCAGCATAACTTTCATTTGTAATTTTTCGAAAAATCTCATTTTTTATATCTCATCTCTATTCATATAACATTTTCATTCTATATGAAAAAGTATAAATCTAGTAATCCATAATATTACATATTAACACAGAAATCAACTATTGTATTACTCAATTTGGTTCGTAATAAGGGGAAAAAGGTCAATTATGAGGGGTAGATTCATGAAGCAGGAAATCCAGGGAACAGGAACAAAAAAGACTTCGCCAGAGAAAAAAGCCGGTTTGCATGCATACGGGATACGGGAAAACTTGTCCTCTGCAGCTTCCTCCTTCCCGTATCTGGCCCCGGCGTTTGTTCCTGTTTCGTTTCCTGCTCCCGAGTACCTGTATTTCTCTCCCGGGCTTCTCCAGCTTGACCTGAACATTTACCGGGAGCCCATGATAAAAGCCATTATTAAAGAACAGAGTGAGGACCTTTACCGGCTGATAAAAAAGGTGCACTTTGACGGGAAATATTACAGGGTAAAAAGTGTGCGTTCAGGAGGATGGGAACACTGCCTGGAGCTTGCAGTCCGGATACAGTTTTTAGGAAAGCTGCAGGGATTGGCTTTTGAGCCTAAGAAGACCGTTTCCAGAAAAGACAAAAAAATAATCTACAGGTCCCTCATCCTGGTGAATCCTCATGAACTGTGGGATGAGGAACTTGTTGAAAGGTGGTGGAACCTTCAGGAAAGGATCGAGTTTCTGATATCAAAAATCCTCTTTCATGAATGCATCCATGTCCTTATCCTCCTGGGAAAAACTCTGCCTTCAGGTTTCGGGAAGACAGATATTTTTCTTGAATACCGGGAGATGCTTGAGTTTGCAAGCTCTGAAAAGCTCTGTCCCGAAAGCTGCGGGGTCAAGTACCGACTCCGGAATCTGGCTGCCTTCTCTCCTGAATTTCCCGAAAATTCCGGAGAAAAACCGGACAGAGTTTCTGAACTTTATGAGTTTTTGATTCACGAAAAATACAGTATCAAGAAAACCGATCAGGCATTCGGACTCTCTTGGAGCAACCGAAAAATTTCCCGCAACTATGCCCGGATGGCCGCCTCTAAGGTGGGTCCCTGCCCGGAATACGGTAAAAAAGATTGGGAAAAGGAAGTCTTCAGACTGCACAGGGCTTTGAATGAGCTTTATGACAGGATTGATGGGCAGAATCGGGCTGATTGGAAGATGGGGTGAGAGCTCTCCTCTAAAAATCCGGAACTCCGGCCAACCGTTTCCAGCTAGCCGTTTTACATCTTCCTTTCCTCCCTTTTCTGCACGAATTCGGATGAAATCCATTAAATCCGACTTCAAATCTCTCTCAATCTCTCCCCAGTTATTGACTTCTGTTTCGGTAAAAAGAAACTCAAAAAACGGATACTGCCTGTAGTCAAGCTTCCTGAGCTCCAGGGGTTTTTCAAAACAGGAAACTGTAATCGGATGTTTCTATCTTTTCCGGGATACCTGTAAACCCAAGATTGTTTGCTATCCAGGCAAAGGAATTTTCCGAATTGCCGTAGATTTTACTGGAATTCTTGGATTTGAAGAGTTCGATGAATTCGACGTCTTCCAGAAAGGTCATTTCTTTGCTGAAGCCCGGGCGTTCAGAGGCTGCGTATTTCAGGACAGACAGGTTCATTTCTACGATGTTGTCCCGCAGAATTTGAGAAACGTATGGTTCGTCAAGTATGATCAATTATCCAACACCCCCTGTTTATAATTTCTGATTTTTTCCAGTTTGCCCCCCAGGTATTCCTCGGCATAAAGCACGGAGCGTTTTCCAAAATTTTTTCCTTTGACCCACTTGGCAAGTACGTTGTCTTTGTACCACTTGTTTTTATCTAATTTTGATCTCGACTATCTGGATGCTGAGTTTTCCATTAATGATTTAATTTTGGTCGGGGGAGGTAATAAAGGGCAAACCTGCTTCTTCTAATACAGACCATGATTTCTTCGTGAATTTCGGACTTTAATTATTCTTTCTGGGAAATTCAAGAGTATAACCCCCTTCATTTACACTCATTTCTCTTAAATAGTAAGCTGCCAGACCTTTTTCATTAAATCTCCCGGTCTGGTTAATTTCAGCTGTTTATTTAAATAGCCATTCTTTGTAAAAAAATAGGGACGAAAGTCAAAATCACAATTCTTATCTGTCTAACTTATGTTTTATTTGGAGGTAGTGTTTTGAAGGCATGGGAAACCCGGGTGCCTTATCTATGAGATCATTGCTATGTGTCATCTCGGGAAAGCTGCTAAGTGGCTCCTTTTCATGCTATCGGTTTTTAGCCCTCGGGCTGTTTTCTTTTATTTTTCACTACGCTTTTGACGTCAAAACGGGGAGTAACATGACTACTGCTAAAACGCATGTTTCCTCGAGTCAGTTCTTATTTAATATAAGAGGCGAAAACATGAAAATACAAATTAGTTTAATTGCAGGTTTCTTTATTCTGTTATCGGTTTCTTCTCCGGTTTCAGCCGTAGATCCGTATTCGCAACTGGGTAATCAACTGGGCAATGTTGATCCCCGATCGGATGAACTGGGAACTTCGTATATCCCTGCTTTGTTTACTGTTTCACAACCGCGTCTGCCTTTTAATGAAAGCAGTAGAATAGGACTTGTTTCCGGGGATATAGCAGAGTACAAAATCCGGTTGAGAGTCGGGCCCGGAGAATACGACTACATCACTCTTACTAACTATGTTCTGGAGAAAAGACCCTGGGCTACAAAATCAAATAAAAATCTGGTGATTCTGCCCGGGCATGCTCTGACTGAAAAATTCTGTTCCGACATGGCAATATACTATGCTCAGCAGGGGTACAGCGCATATATCCTGGACAGGAGAGAGACAAATGTTCCGGGAAACGAAACTGATTTCAGTTTTATGCAAGACTGGACTTTTGAGAAATATCTCCAGGACACATTCAAAGGTATCAGGGTTTCAAGAATCCATACCGCTCTCTTAAGCGGTAAATCTGCAGAAAGCATAGAGGTTACGGCAATCGGGCACAGTCACGGGGCAATGCTTCTCACGGCTTATGAAGCAAGTAAATATGACGATCGTCCTATGGGTTCTGTAGACAGAGCAGTGCCGGTCGATATTATTATCGAATACAATCCCGAAAATTCTGAATTAATACACAATCAGACTCAAGAATTTGCTTCAATTACCGAAAGTATCGAAAACGGAGTTTATAGCGATAGCAGTATGGCAGGTATGATGTACATAGCCTACCTGGCTTCTGTGGAACCTGAAGGCCATAATTTTTCCGAACTTACAAACAGGCAGTTTTTCAGGCTCATGGCAAGCCAGACATATAGTTTCTCCGCATATCCCTATACTCCGGATTATCACTACTGGAGCGGGGACCTTAACGGCCTCTATCATGTAGATGAAGACCGGCTGCTTAATTTAACTTGGACCGGGGCTGTGCCTTATACGCCGAAGTACCTGGACCAGTATATGGCCGGCCTGATGGGCAATGTTGAGGGTTATGAAATTGATCCTTCCCGAGTAGACTCTCCGGTACTTTATATCGGACTTGGGGGAGGCTTTGGAGATTATGGTGCATGGTGGTATGAAAACGAGGTCGGAACAACAAACAACAGGGTTACTACTATAACTTGGAATGACCAGGGGCATGGCAGCCTTTTGATTGACAGCAATTCATCTGATCTGTGGGCAATCATAGGTGACTGGATCGATGACAATAAGAACCTGAACAAGTAAAGACTATGAATAAAAGGAATCTGAACTGGGAAAATGTCCGAATACCAATGCTTTCTGTTTTGAATTCGCAGCACTGAAAAAAAACCTGCAATGCCGGGGAAGATTCCTCGGGAATGTTGTCTGTAGATTCTTTGATCTGCTTGCGGGTCCTGTGATCTGCCACCAGGTCCTTTGTGTTTTCTCCGGCCCGGTTACTCGTACCTGAGGGCATCCACAGGTTTCAGTTTTGAAGCCCTGTATGCTGGGACTGCTCCCGAAATTACCCCGATCAGGATGGCGAGGGTCAGCCCGAAAATCATCAGGCCGGGGGAAAGGGATATGCTCGCTCCGCTTCCTCCCCTCATAAGAGTCACACCAAGGTAAGGGAAAAGGGATGAAACCATTCCTCCCAGTATAACTCCAAAGACCCCTCCGACAAAGCCTACCATTGCGGAGTTATATACAAAAATCATAAGAATATCCCTGTTTTTCGCTCCTATGGCTTTCATCGTGCCTATTTCTTTTGTCTTTTCAAGGACAGAAGTAAACATGGTGTTTGCAATGCCCACGGCTCCTACCAGCAGGGACACGGCCGCAATTGCTCCGAGGAAAAGGGTAATGGAACTCGTCATCTCTGTTACGGATTCAGCCATAGACTTTGAAGCGGTTACGGAAAAGTCCCTGTCGTCTTCTCGCACAATATGGCGGGAGATCATAAGTTTGTCTTCGATCTCCGTGACCACGCTGTCTACCATCTCTTCACTCTGGGCTTTTACTGTGATGGAATCAAAGACGTCTTCTTCCGCATCCTCGATCACGTATACAGCGGCATCGATTGGCATGTAGATCTGCCTGTCTTCGCTCCCCCCTTCCTCTGCCAGGATTCCGACAGTGCGTACGGATTTGCCGTTGATCGTTATCACCTGGTTTATTCCTACGTCCTGGTCATAAATTCCACTGGCAACTCCACTCCCGATGACTGCTACGTACTTATCCGAAGGTTTGAGCAGTCTTCCTGACTCTGTTTTGAGGGTAGTCATGTACTGCCAGACCTGAGGGTCCACCCCTGTGATAGAAAGAGTTGCGGTTTCCCCCGTATATGTTACCTCCTCCCTGCCGGAAATCCCACCTGCGATGTACGCTATGCCTTCTATGCCCTGAAGTGCCGAAACGTCATCGTCGGTCAGCTCGGCATCGGTCGTAGAACCTCCTCCCCAACCTCGTCCGGGGCCTGGCATATTTGACTGGGCTCTTGAGTATCCGGGTGAGATGGTGATTTTAGTCAGGTCCATGTCGGCAAGTCTGCTCTGCACGTTTGCCTCCATAGCATCCCCGAGGGAGATGATACCCACCACTGCCCCGACACCTATAACAATCCCTATGATTGTCAGCCAGCTCCGGAGTTTACTGTGCAGGAGCATATTAAGAGCCATTTTTATGTAGCTAGAATTTCTCATGAAATGTCCTTCGGTTTTTGTTTTTCGATATTTTTACATTCAGAGGACGTGCTTCCTTTCTTCCGGTTTTTCTTCCGGTTTTTTATCTCCCGATCCTTTTCCGATTTTTTCCAGCTTTTTCCTGCGGTACAGGACCGCTCCTGCTCCTGCAGCTACTATTATCACTATATAGGTCAGATATGATCTCAGACTGCTGCCGGAATCTCTTGCTCCGGGCCTGCCTCCGGCTGCCGGGGCTCCCGCAGCTGCGGTCATCTCAATTGGAACATCCTTGTCGACCGTAATTCTTTCTCCCCTGGCATCCGTATATTCGATCCGGACTTTCAGGGAGGGCTCAGCCCTGAAAGCGGAAGACCCATTACCCAGGGCAGCAGTTGCTCTTCCCTCAGGGTTTTCTGTATCCCGGTTGGCGGCCCCTTTGCTCATCACATCAAATGTAGCGATAGTGTAGTCCCCTTTTTCAAGGTTCCCGACAATCGTTGAGGAACTTCCCGATACCCTGTACTCATCCTGTTCCGGGATCGATACTTTCACTGAATATGCAATGTTATTGCCCACGTTTGCAACCGAAAGAGAGATCTCTCCTGCATCACTTTCGGAAAAAGAGATATCGAAGTCGGTTTCCCCTCCCACAAAGATCCCTGCCGTTGTCCTGATGTTCTTTGCGTTTGACTCGTAGTCTTCAAAAGTAAGGTTTATGTCCAGAGTGTAGAGCCCGGGGTCTGCGTTTACATCTGCCATTACCGAGTAATAAATGGTTATGGAGTCTCCGGGTTCGAGGTACTTGATGTACTTGGTGTTGTCAGAATATACCGGGAGGATCACACCTTCGGGGTCTTTCCAGGAGATGACCATGTTCTTAAGAGGGGAGTTTCCGGTGTTTGTTACAATGAACTCAAGGGGTTCTTCTTTTGCCACATCGATATTTGCCTTGTTGATGGTCACAATCTGGGCGTATTCTTTCCCCCTTACCTCAAGATAAACGGTTTTTGTGGTGGTGCTGGTACTTGAGGAAGACCCGTCTCCCGATTTTGCAGTTGTGGTTATGTCTATTTCGTATGTCCCCTCGGAAGCATTGGAATCGGTCATGAGCTTGAACTTAAGGATACCTGCACTGTCGTCGTCCTGTCTCGCATTCAGGTAAGCTACCTCTTTTTTTAGCGCTTCTCCCGACACTTTGCCGAAAGGGTATTCGGGGGTGATCTCGACAGTTATGTCCTTAAGGTCTTTAGTCCCCACGTTTTTTATGCTTACCGTGAGTTCCACGGGCTCACCTGGCCTTGCTACATCAGGGTTCTGGTTGGTAAGGCTTACCTGTACTGAGGAGGAGTCTATCAACCCGCTGGCAAGAGCTGTTCCGGCGTTTAGCGGTATAATTGATAAAAGTAGGATCAGGAGCATTAATATGGAAACTTTTTTCATTTCATTTCATTTCCCCTTCATGTTTTTTTCGATTGACATGTTCTATTTTTTCTATCTTTCCGTCTCTGATGTACACGACTCTCGTTGCGTGTTTTACAAGATCCAGGTCGTGGGTGACAATAATAATCGTCTTGCCTTCCTTTTCATGTAATTTTGCCAGAAATTCCAGGATGTAATCTCCGGTCTTGCTGTCCAGGTTTCCGGTCGGCTCATCGGCAAGGATTACCGGGGGGTTTACGGCAAGGGAGCGGGCAATTGCAACTCTCTGTCTCTGTCCGCCTGAAAGCTGGGATGGAAGGTTTCGTTTCTTATCCGAGAGCCCTACAATCTCAAGCAGGTATTCTCCTCTTTCCCTTGCCCGTACAGGGTCTTCTTCCTGAAATTCCAGGGGTAAAAGGACGTTTTCCAGTGTGTTCATGGTCGGGATAAGGTTAAAGCTCTGAAAAATGAACCCTATCATCTGTCCCCTGATGCGGGCAAGTTCGGATTCTTCAAGACTGGAAATGTCCCTCGAGTCCAGAAAAATAGCCCCTTTTGAAGGCAGGTCTAAGCAGCCCAGCAGGTTCATAAGTGTACTTTTTCCGCTTCCGCTCGGGCCAAGAACCACCACAAATTCCCCCCTGTAGATCTCAAGGTCGATCCCGCTGAGAGCTGCAAAGTTAATCTCCCCCATTCTGTAAATTTTCCAGACGTCTGTCAGCTTGATAAGGGGAATCCTCCCTGACCAGGCAGCAGTGTCATGGGCATCAGGACAGACTTCGGTTTCAAAAGAAGCTTCCTGAACAGTGGAACTTAACGCCATTGTCAATGTCTCTGCGAGATAGGCTTGCATTTAGATCACCTCAATAACTCCCGCGGGCAGGGATCTTTTTCATTTATTTCTTATCCAAACCCTTCATCTCTAAACTTTTATCTTTTTACATCGGATACAATGCTTTATTTCTAAATGCTTTATTTCTAAATGTTTTATTTCACAATGCTTTACTTTATACTTGCACTATTGTTTCAAAAGTTCTTTGAAATCTGTACCTATTAAGGATTTTTATCTAACAAACCTTATGCGTTCTCCGAAACTGTTGTATTCCAGAAACTGTTGTATTCCAGCGTGACCGTGTATCTCGAAACCTTTTTTCAGAATGATCCGTTGCTTTTCGGGATAAGCGGTTGAGTTTCAGGATAAATCGTTAATTTCCATGTAACAACTTCCCGGATGCAGTCCTATGTCCCATCCTTTCTCATATAATTTTTAATGTTTTTTGCATTCAAAACATTTTTGGAAAATATTACTATATTCTGGACACCTGTTATATATTTGCTGCTTTTTGTCCATTTCATTATATTCTTCACTCTTGCAAAATCTCATTTTTGAAAAAACTCGGATCAATAGGGATCAATAGGAAAGATAAGCAGGAAGAAGATGACCCTGGCTGTTGAAGCGGGATTAATACGGACAAACTTACACGAGTTTGAATCCGAGCATCCTGAAAAGAGGCAAAGTGGATTCAAGAAGCTTCAGGGCTTAACATTAAGTGTGCAGAAAGAGAATTTTATGCCTGCTCAATAACATATGCAATTGATTTAACAGTAACCATTCACCTTCTAGCTCGATCCGCAAATTGAAATTGAGTTAGGGAATTTTAGAAAGTATGGCATGATACCTGTATCCATAGTACATCGATTTCGCATACTCCATCTGGAAGCCGTTTTTTCGGGCAATCATTTCGATCCGGCGCGGATTGGTCATATCAAAAGCCGGTCTGTTTTTCAGAAAGGCTAAGACCTTTTTTACGCAGCCGACACCTGCTCTGAGCAATATATGCAAGAAGCAGACCCACATTTTCATATTCACGCTTCAGGACCTTTTTTTCGGCTTCAAAGAGCATGGACCTGGAGAAATCAACCCCTACGACTTTTTCATAGTATGGAGCGTAATATATGAGAAGTTCCCCTGCAAAGCACTGCTGCTGCCCTTACTACATTTTCTGGAGTAAAAAAAACCGGCATCCCGGAATCTGTAAATGCTGAAGCCATTTTCCGGCTGTAACTTCCATCGGGGGAGCTGATCAGGACAGGTTTTCCACAGCTGTCGGCAAAATTTCGGATTTTTTCCGCAACTTCCTCGGTAAGAAGGGGAGGACCCCAGAGCAGGCTGACAATTGCAAGGTCATATTCTCCTGAGAGAACTTCCTCTAAGGCATCAATATAATGTTCGTCTCGCACATTGCCTGTCAGGTCTATCGGATTTCTTACGGAAGCGAAAGGAGGGAGCTTTTCCTTTAGTCTTTTTGCTGCAGTTTCGGAAAGTTCCGGGACTTTGAGCCCTGCTTCCTCACAGGAGTCGGTAATGGAGATGCCTATTCCTCCCCCGTCGGTTATTATCAGGACTCTTTTTCCTGCTATGGGGGAATACCTGTTTAAGACCTTGCAGGCAGCTTTCAGTTCTTCGTAACTTGCAACTTCTATTATGCCAGTTTTCCGGAAGGCGGCTTCATAAGCTTCATACCTCCCGCTAATTGCTCCGGTATGGGAACTTGCTGCCCTTGCTCCAGGTTCCCGCTTTCCAACCTTGAGCGCCACCACAGGTTTCTTTTTTACACAGTTTGAAGCAGATTCAAGGAACTTCCGCCCGTCTCCTACGGACTCAATGTACAGGGCAACTGCTTTTGTGGCTTCGTCCTGCGCAAGGAAGTCAAGGCAATCGCTTTCATCCACATCAACCTTGTTTCCGTAGCTTACGACCCTTGCAACGCCTGCCTCTTCATTTGCCAGCTCATCCATTATCACAGCGGCAAAAGACCCGCTTTGCGTGAGCACGGAAACTCCGCCTCTTGAAGGTCTTTCTATCTTTTCCCCTTCTATGAAAAAGGTGTCCACTTTTGAGACTGTGTCATATATCCCCAGGCAGTTGGGACCCATTGCCCTGATGTCTTTTTCATTCAAAAGAGTCCTGAGCTCTTCTTCCATTTTCTTTCCGCCTGGGCCCATCTCCCGAAAGCCGGAACTTACAATTACAGCTCCTTTTATGTTTTCTACGGGCTCTTTGATAATTTCAAGGACAGCTTTAGCCGGGACTGCAAAAATAGCTATATCAATCCTGTCCTCAATCTCTCCGGGGGACGAATAGCATTTCAGTCCCTCAATTTCTTTGTATCCGGGGTTTACAGGATAGAGCTTTCCTTTGAAGCCCATTTTTTGGAGGCTTTCCAGGACCGTGTGGGAAAGTTTCTCCGGGTTGGGAGATGCTCCTATCAAGGCTATGCTCTCAGGCTTGAAGAAAAAATTCAGGTTTTTTTCAGTGCCAGTTTTTTCTTTATCCGTTCCCTCTTTACTCATTCAAAACCTCCCCGACCTTCCTTTAAGATAAGAGGAACCTGAGAAACTTCGCTGGTCTCTGCATATGAAGTCTTCTCCGCTTTTTTTCCTCCTTTTTTCCCTCTATTCTTATATTATAAACAACATCTTTAAAGTACTACTGTTAAAAAACGCCTGAACTATGAAAATATAATTTTCCTGAATGTCCGTCTGGAAGTATAAGACGGAATAATTGTTATGTAGAGAGGCGATGCCTGTGAAAAGCACCATACCTGAAAAAAATGCAATCATTCAGCGTGACGGAGAAACATATGTAATCGCTCCCAGAACCCCTGGAGGAATAGTCGACCCTGCAACCCTGAGGAAAATTGCGGACGTTGCGGAGAAATACGGGGCTGCAACCCTGAAAATGACTTCCGAACAGAAGATGGCAATTGTAGGTTTAAAAGAAGAAGATATTGATGCCGCCTGGTCAGATCTCGACATGGATGCCGGAATTGTTGCCGGACCTTTTGTAAAGGGTGTCAAGTTCTGCCCTGGCACAACATTCTGCAGGAAAGGTCAGCAGGATGCTGTGAGCCTTGGGACGAAACTGGAGGCTCGATATAGAGGGATGAAACTCCCTTACATGATGAAAATGGCTGTATCCGGCTGCCCCAGTTCCTGTTCCGAACCCGTGATTAAGGATGTAGGGGTTATGGGTACGGCAAAAGGCTACACTCTCATGGTGGGCGGCGCTGCAGGACTTAAACCAAGGCTTGCTGATGTTGTAGCAAAAGGGCTCTCCGAAGAGGAAATCCTGGCAGCCGTTGACAGGATAGTCGAGTTCTTTAAAGACTATGGGGAAAACAGGAAAAGACTCGGAACGATTATAGACGAGATTGGCCTGGAAGAGTTCAAAAAGGAAGTAGGGATCTGGGAAAAGTGAAAAACATGTTTTTCTCTCTTTTTCCCTTTATTTTTCCATCTCTTTTTTGCCCTTAATGTTCACAGTATTTACAAATTAATTTCTCACACTCTTCATTCTGGAATTTCCATTTTAGCCCCCAGCGTTTTATTGCATGTATTATCTTTATGAAATCTGTTCCGCTCTCGGTGAGGTAGTATTCGGATTTTGGGGGATTTGTAGAGTCATCGAATTTTTTTGTGATCAGGCCTTCATTTTCAAGCTCTGTAAGCCTTTCCGAAAGGATCTTCGGAGTAATATACTCCAGCTTTCTTTTCAGCTCATTGAAGCGTTTTTCTTTCTTTTCCCCTTTGTGCAGTTCAAGGAGGATATGAATGGTCCATCTTTTCCCTATGATGTTCATCGTCTTGTAGACTGTGCAGTCTTTCATAGTATAAACATAGAAACTGTCTGGTATATAAGTTAGTATATCTAATATACTGGTATCAAATAGATACTAATATAATATCAAATTTTATAAAAAATAGTTTTAAGTGATAGATCTCTGTACAGTGTACAGCCGGGCAAAGTATCATAATATCCGGGCTGTATTAAAACTCGCTTGAAAAACGTATTAAATGGCTTTGCCTTCTTCGCTGTACGACTGCCTGACATTTTGAACAGGTTTAAAATTCCGGCATTAAAGTTTGAGGAGAAAGGATCAATCATGAAAGACAATCTACCCGAAAAAGGTGCAATCGTTCAGAGAGACCGTGAATCATACGCAATAGCTCCCCACCTTCCCGGAGGAGTCGTTGACCCGGATACTCTCATGAAAATCGCGGAAGTTGCGAAGAAGTATGGGGCAGCTGCCCTGAAAGCAACTTCTGCTCAGAGAATTGCAATCGTGGGTCTGAAAGAGGAAGATCTTGATAATGTCTGGGCTGACCTTGGCATAAAGCCAGGAGCAGCAATAGGGCTCTGCGTAAGAAGTATTAAGATCTGCCCGGGGACAACTTTCTGTAAGCAGGCTAAGCAGGACTCACTGGGTCTTGGCCTCAAACTTGATGAAAAATATCACGGAATGCCGATGCCCTCAAAACTGAAAATCGGGGTTAGCGGCTGCCCGAACTCATGTGCTGAGCCTGCCATCAAGGATATAGGGATAATGGGTACGGCAAAAGGCTATAATCTCATGGTCGGAGGCTCTGCTGCTGCAACGCCCAGGCTTGCAGATGTCGTGGCAAAGGGGCTTTCCGAAGAGGAGGTTCTTGACGTCGTTGAGAAAATCCTTACCTACTACAAAAACTCCGGCACAAAAAAGAGGCTCGGAAAATTCATTGATGGCATGGGCCTTGAGGAATTCAAAGCCCAGGTCGGATTGTAACTTAGTTTAACGGTGGGTTAATCAGAGTAATTCTTCAGTCGGTGACTTTCAGGAATTTTGCCTCCGAATCTCCCGGTTTGCTTCCGGGAAAAAATCTCGGAAAAATAGAGGATGAAAACGGACGTCCTGTTGAAAATGTTAAATGTGACTTACAAAATGCGGTTGAAAAACGCAGAAAACTGGTCAGGAAGGAGAGAACCATATGAAAGTTGTTGAGATTGAATCCTCACCCGAAAAGCCGAACCCTCATAATGTGAGCGTACGGATGCTCTATGACACTGAGCATGCCCAGGCAGTGCACATCGAACTCAAGCCAGGGGAAGTCTTGAAAAAACACATCACGCCTGTGGACGTGTTTTTCTATATCCTGGAGGGTAGAGGTGTAGTCGAGATCGGGGACGAGCAGGAGGAAGTCAGCAGGGACATGCTGATCGAAAGTCCCGCAAAGATCCCTCACCGCCTGCTGAACCCCGGAGATGGGATATTCAGGGTGCTTGTTGTAAAAGTTCCGAGGCAGACTGAACAAACCCGTCTGCTGTAAAGCTGTTTATGACTGAAGAGTATTCGAGCAGGACTATGCTAAAGGACTGTGCTAAATTGACTGAAGAAAGAAAAACCGTAAAAATCGCAGTTGTCCGCTGCGATATTGTCTCTGAAACCTGTCCTGGAGTGGGCTGCTTCAAAGCCTTCAATGAGAGGAAGTCCCACTTTGAGGCATACGGTGAAGGTGCGCAGATAATTGCTTTCTTCACATGCGGTGGCTGCTCCGGCAGGAGGGTTTACAGGCTGCTAAAAGCTCTGAAACAGTATGAGCTTGATGCCGTACACCTCAGCTCCTGCATGCTAATGGAGGACAGCTATCCGAAATGCCCTCATCTGGACACCATCCGAAAGACAATTCAGGACGCCGGAATAAAGGTAGTTGAAGGCACACACCACTGAAAAACTCAATGCAGATTCAAATCCAATGCTGATTTAACTCTATGCTGATTACGAAAAACAGATAATTCAAAAAAACAGACAATTCCGAAAAAGAGGTAATTTATTACTTTAATCTGAAGGAGGTTTCAGATTACAACTTCACTGGCTAAAATTCAATTTGTAGAACATTTGGTTTGCAAATATAGCAGGTGATAAAAATGGATCACGATACAACCCGGGACAAAAAATCGGAAGAAAACGAAATCTATGAAGGTGCGCATCCTGAGCTTCAGGATCTTCCCCTTCCTGCAACCGATAACATGCTGTACTCGATTTTGAACTCTTTAAATCAGAATATAGCAGACTTTCACGCGTACCTGAAATTCAAGAACTATATCTCTGATGAGACTTTAAACACAGAGCTCCTGAAAAGAAGCATGAGCATTCACAGGGACTTTTCTGCTCTATTTTTGCACACTAAAGAAGAACTGGTATTTATCTATCCGGAACTTCTTGAGAAAGCAGAAAGAATCCTGTTCAAAGGGGAAGCAGGTACGGACTTCATAAAGTACACCTGCAAAATGGGCAAGCTAATAGACGTTTATAAAACAACGCTCTACAGGGAAGGATACTTGCCGGATTTCAAATGGCAGTTTATGTCCTCCGATATTTGATTTCCTGAACAAATCAGTCACCTGGACAGGTCAGCCAATCCGACATTCCGGACACTTCGATAAATTAAAAAATATCTTCCCGGAAAAGGAACGGACCCAGAGGGAAAGGGGTTTAATCTTCATGGTAAAACGAACAATTATAAAAATTGATGAGGAAAAATGCACAGGCTGTGGAAAATGTGTTGCACCCTGCGCTGAAGGTGCCATTCAAATCATTAACGGCAAAGCAAAAGTCGTATCCGAAGAACTCTGTGACGGTATGGGTTTCTGTATAGGGGTCTGTCCCGAAGGTGCCCTCTCTATTGAAGAAAGGCACACGGTCGAATTTAACAGGGAAAAAGCCGAAGCCCAGCCGAAAAAGCAAGATATCTCAATCCGCTGCTTCGAATGCGGAGCCGGAGAAGACACCCACTACCTTCTCCCCCTCAGGCACAATATGGAGAGTCTCTGGGTCTGTACCCGCTGTTTGCCCAGACTGATCCACGGTTGATTGGTAAATCTCTTAATCAAAAATTCGTCCTCTTGAGCGGAGACATGTTATATAAGGTTTCAGTTTGAGAAAACTACTCTTCAATTCTTTTTCACATTCATTTTTTGAAAAGCCGCGCTATGCGCGTAAAAATTCCCGTGAATACAGATAATACTGTTTCTTTGTTCAACTAATTCTTCGTTTTTCTATTCCCCTCAATTACCCCAACTCTATGTCCTTAGCAACTCTTTTTTAATCTACTATCCTTCATTCGGCAGGTTAACGTAATTAGAGATAGATATTTTCATATTTCGCTCCCATCAGACCCAGTATCTTCCAGTGAATCTCCTCAATATTCAATATTTCTGACTTTATTTGTCTTTTTTTCTGAGAAATAAGTTCTGTAATTCCCTGGAACTTGAAAAATACCCATCTCATTGTAGGTCTTTTTGTTGGTTTCCCTTTTTGATCTGGAATCGTTTCATTTTCTTCTTCTAATTTTGTCCTTAATTTCCATTCTGCAATTGAATAAATCATTAAGCAGAGAACCATTATCATAGTCAGCGCTTCAATTTTCTTTTTGTTCTTGAGGTAAACTTTCGATATGCTAAAGGTGTTACTTTTCAAGAATCTGAATCCTTTTTCTACATTGTCCTGTCCTTTGTAATACTTCAGCATATCCTCAGGAGAAAGATTGATATCGTTACTTGCAAGAATAAAAAGTCCCATTTTATCCATTTCATTTAAAACAAAAGCGTCATTAACCTTTATGATTCCATTAATCCTGTAATAAGTCTTTAATTGCTCATCTTTTGAAGGTCTGCCTCTTTTACCTGATTCACGCTTTTTAATAGATCTCACATCTACCTTTTCAAATGAGACAGAAGGGAAATCTTGAATCCATTTTTCTGCAGCTTTTAATGCATCGTCTTCGCAAAAAAAGTCCTCTCCTTTCAGTTTTTTAAAAGACTTCTCTGCTTTTTCAACCTCCTTGTCAAGCTTCGTCCTGAGAGTTTGCTCTTTCTTCTCTTTCATCTTGTGAGAAAGCAGCAAAACCCACTTTTGTTTGACTCCACCATATTCCACAAAGGTTTGATAAAATGAGTATCTTTCGTCGCTTTTTAGCGTTTTCAGGTTCAGATTTTCAGTTAGCAGTTCCTTTGCCTCGGTAATTGTTGCAGGAACACGACTGATCCAGAATGACTTTCCCATGTTCTTGATATTATTGTCTGTGTAAAAGGAACTATCAGCGACGTAGTAAACTTCGCTTTCAGGTCTTAAAACTGATTTGAGAGACTTGATCGCTTCCAGAATTGTGTTTTTGTCGGAAGAATTTCCTGAATGTGTGTTCATGAAAAGAGGTATCCCATGCTGATTAACAATCAAGCTAAGTACAAATTGTTTGAGGTCCCATCTTCCGTTTTTGGGAATTCCAAAAGTAATGTCAATAGACTCAGTTTCTTCGTCATCATAATCCCCATAAACGCTGACACTTGTAGTGTCAGCGTGTAAACAATGAACAGGAATAGGTAGAAGAGTCATAATGTGAAGAGCAATTTCCGTAAACAGTTTTGTAGGGCCATATTTTACGATTCTGTCAAGAGTCTCTCCGATAACGTATTGATTCAGATCCTCTCTTGTTATACCGTCTCCGAAAAGCCTTTCCGTAGAAATATTTTTAAAAAAATCAGGAAACAGGTACAGACGTTGCCCTACGAAACCAAGACCATTGAGCAACATGGCAAGGATGCAGACTGAGTGAGGGATAGTATGATCCCTTTCTTTGGGAAGTTTTTCATCGATCAGTTTGTCAACCTCAAGTTCTCGGAAAACTCCAGCCATAAGACCAAGGTGACCTAAGAACCTTGTACGTTTTAGGGAGGATTCAACTCTTCTACTGCTGTTTTTTCTGCCATGGGAATACCAGGAAAGAGATATAAAATTAATAATATTAAGATATTTGTTTACCTGCCGAATCTAGGATAAAAGAATGGATGTAAGAAATGAATTGGGAAAAGTTGAGAATTGGACTGATCCTATATACCATGATATCAAAAAAGGAAATCATTATATAATCACAGTAACGGAACAAGCTATTGAGGATAAAAATTTCCTTGCGATGCTGGAAAAAAATGATCTTCAGGTGAAAAATTCCGTCTTGTGTCTTATTATTCTCGGAAATGAATCTAAGAATTGGATTTGGGAAAGCGATGAAAGAAGAATCGAAAATGAGCTTAAAATGAATGAAAAGGTATTGACTTTATTGTCTTGCGGTAGTACCGGTAGTATCTAATGAGAGTCTTTATCTGGCTGTGCTTACCGTTCGGTGAATTGTTGTGGTGTAGTGTAGGTATGTGTTTTTACCTTTTTCTTCCACACGAATTTTTCTCAAGTAAATTTTTTCTCAAGTAAACTTTTTCTCAAGTAAATCTTGCCGTTGCAACGGACAGCGGGTCTGAATTAATTAGCTTGTGTTCAGAGTTAATTAGTATGTGTGTTTAGAGTTAACTAACTCATATTTAAATTTTCAACTCATGTTGAAATTCTTTCATCAATCCGTCTGACCATGCTATATGCATACGGAACAAAATGCTTATTCCAGAATCTGCTTCCCGTAATATTTATGGATTCAAAATCCACTCCGTAAAGAGTATACCCGTTTTGTAAAAGCCATTCCTGTATTGCTCCCAATAACATAGTTCCTATACCTTTTTTTCTTTCACTCTCCAGAACATATGCACCGGTTATGTTCATAACGTTCCTGTGGTTCGAAACAAAAGTTTCAGCGTCTGGTTGAATTTTCATATATCCCAGCGGTTTTCCATCTTGGTAGGCTGCCCATAAATGATGATCGTCTTTTTTAAGCCAACCGGTTAAATCCTGGACCGGGTCTTCATCTCTTCCAGGCATGAAAACAGGTGAGTTTCCATAATACATGTTATGCTGTCTATGAATATCTGCTAAAGCGGGAATATCAAGCACATTGACTTTTCTAATTATAATGTTGGAAGGATTATTTGCAGAAATCTGTTTTGATTCGCAAATAGAGTCTACACAGCGCAGACCGAACCCCTGCCAAAACCATAAATCAGTAGTTTCCGTGTCATGTGCGAAAAATGTTAATGCATGAGTAAAACAAGCATTTTTTACCCATATTTCAGCTGCGTGCGTATATAACTCCTGATACAATACACTTCTATATTCTTTTTTCCCGCCATGCCCATATAGAGGACTGTAAATACCTTTACATTTCCCAAATAGTTCTTTAACCTCAAATCCGGCGATAAACCCGATTAATTCTTCACCCCTGACAGCAGCAACGCCTGTTCCTTTGTCAAATAAGTTCTTAATTAACTTCCTGAGATAGTATAAGTAGTCTTTTTCGTAAGGTAAAAATGGAATCTCTGTCTTTTCTTCAATGTATGCAGACATAATTAAATCAGCGGCTGCATTCACATATTTTCCATTTAGTTGGTCAAATTGAATTTCAAGTTTCATACTTCACCTTTATCATTTTCTTATTAAAAATTAGATCTCGACCTGCCGAAAACAAGTTAAATTCTCTTAAATCTGATTTAAACGATTTTTTTGAAAAGCAGGCATTATTATTAAATAACATGCATTATTATCAAATACTATTTGGAAAATCGGAAACCTTGTGGAAAATAGTAGAACTCAAATTATATTATTGCTTATCATATGCTTTATTGCTTATCATATGCTTCTTTCAATATTCTATCAACGATAAGTTCTAAGTCTTTTAAATACTTGGGCATTTTCATTGCTAGAGCTTTTAAAAAGAGAAGTTTTTCTAACGATATAGCGTATTCTTTTTCTTCTATCGCATTTTCCTTTAAATAATTATAATCAAATGTACATATCTGGTTCCATATTTCAAATTCAAACTCGCATATTCCAATGTCACCATATAAGTTTTTTATATTGTTAGGATACTTCTGAGCTAGTCTCAAATGGTCCCCTCCTGATATAACAAAATCAATATCTTGGCCTGATTTTCGAAGTCCATAATATTCCATCGCCTTTCCTCCGATTAATAAAGGCTTATGTAAAAACTTATAATCAAGCTTGCCTAAATCAATATACATCTCCTGATCCCCTTACGAAATAAAAAATGTTAACCCAGAATGGCATCTATTTTTTATGTTTCTTTAAAATCTTGCTATTATCCGGCGCACGGATAGCCGCTGAACCGGGCATGGACGGAATACTCCCAGCCAAAGTTACATTGGAAGGCCGGATGGTGTTTCTCCGATCCGAAATTAACTCTTAATCGCGAAACAAGTCTCTCAACCCGAGGTCCCACTGCGCCCATAATTCTCTCAGATCTTTACTATTCTTTAATATTTCAACAACGGTCTGATTGGGCTCCGTAAAGATTACGGGATGGTCTTCTTCTCCAAGCTCTTTATTTACGGGCTTGGAAATCTTTTCTTCGTATATGGAAAACTGAGCATCACGGCCTAGCTTGTTACCTCTTGCATCCAGTCTTATCCATTTATCCAGATCTTTTAAATATACGGCATTTAAGCCGTGTAAGAATTTTATATTAACATCACGACTTGAGGAGAGTTTCTGATAACAGAACCCAGCCGGCACCCCGAAATATCTCAGCATGGCTGCAAACAGATGAGCTTTGGCACAGCAGATCCCGTGCCCGGCTTCCAGAACTTCGGATGCCGAACAGGTAACTTCCTGTACACATGTAACTTCCTGTGCACATATATCCCCCGAATGATGAATCTCATCCCGGACGAACTCATAAATTTTCTTGATCAAGATGATTTCGTCTTCCGTGCTTTGCTGTAATTCAAGGCATTTTTCAACAATCAGCTTATGGTCGTAGTTTATGATTTCACTCTTTTTAAGGTAGTCCTGAAGATTCTCGCTTTCAGCATGCATTTTGGTCGCCTGGTTATGAATAGTATAAATCCTGTATATAATCTGAGCCTAATACTTAAGTTGGTATGAAGTTTTTTTATTAATTGGAGTTTATAATTATATCATACCTAAATAATTATATCTAAATATCTTCGATTTTTCTAAAATTTAAGGGAGATATATGAGGCAATGATGTGGAAGGGGAGGAAGAGGACGAAATCATAACTATATAAAAAAATGTTGAAAAGGATTTATTCGATGAACAGAACAAAATTCTGGATCGATTCTATTCGCTGATGCTCCTGACATTTACAGTGTTCGTTTTTTCGATTACAGCTCTTACTTTCATTTTCGGCAGAGGAGTCCCTAAAATCATGGAATCTATTGGTTCCCATCACATCTCCTTTTTTTTGTACACTCATGGCCTTTTTTATTTCTATTTTTAATTTGCTGGCTTTATTTCACCATAGAAGGTTGGTACATAGGGGTGGCGTGATAAGACATCGAGAAGGCAATGAACTCATAATTAATAATTTGAAATTATATCGCTTTAATGTAAGGCATAAAAATTACTATGTAATCGCGATTACTTTTGTTGGACTTGCATTCACGTCTTTCTTTAATAGTTTTGTACATCATCATATTCAGAAAGGACATCCTGAATCTACGCTTAAGACTTTTGATTTCCCTCACGAAATATTTGCCTCAGAATTGAAAACATGGTAGGAGGCTTTCAATCGCGGTACTATAAATATAAATACCGAGAACGTGCGACCTGGTCAAACTAAAGAAGAAACCAATATGGTTTCGATACTCTTCTTGGCAGCCGATACTACTGATGCGTCTCGCCTCCCATCATATAGATCCCAGGCTTTGCTTTATTCACAGTCGCAAATCGTCTATTTTTCCGGCCATGGCACACCTACAGGTGCGTTGTGATTTGATAATCTGGCAGGGAAACAACACCCCGTCGAGTCTGATGCGTTGGCTGCATTGTTTGAATAATTTAGCGGTCAGGTGAATTGTGTGGTATGGAACGCCTGTTACTCAGAGATTCAGGCAAAAACCATCCCTAAACACATCAAATATGTCATTGGCATGAAACCAGGGAATCGGCGATAAAGCTGCTATAGCCTTCGCTATTGTTTTTTTCCAGGCATTAGGAGGAGGGCTTAGCATTGAAAATGTATATAGATCTGGATGTGTACAAATCCAACTAGACGGTATTCCAGAGCATCTAACGCCGGTTTTAATAAAGAAGGATCAGTTACAATTGCCCTGTTTTCCAAGCTCGGAGAAAAATATGACAGCTGAGCTTGATAACCCTACAACAGGATTTTGAAAAACTGTGTCAAGTAACCACCTTATTTTGGGAAGTTAAAAAGATCCTAAACATATAAGAAGTCTTCAGGCTGGCTGGAAGTAACCCGGAGATATTAAAAAATAAGACCAGCTTCAACAAAAAAGAATGTGGAGAATATTTAAGGAAGGTGGAGAGTATTCATTTTTGGAACTGGTCTCTGTAATAGAACAACTTACTTATTAAAAAACTTTTTGAAATATATGAGGCACATCTTTAAAAAAATATATGTAATGTGGGGATCTAGGGAGAGAATCGGATTCAATGCAGTTTTCAGTCATAAAAAGGAGAAACTAAGGGTCTGAAAATTAAATTTTATATTCAGGTTTGACCTGCACCTGCTATTCAGATTGGAAAAAAGATTAAAAAAGAGATCCAGAACGGATTCACACTTCATTCTTGCAGTAATCTCTAAAATTAACGGATACTTTTCATCCCGAACCGAGCAAGAAGAAGCCCGAAAAACTTCCGCTCCTTATCCCCCGTTCTACTTTTTCTTCCGCTTCTCTTTTTTCGTCCCTGCCTCTTTTGCCTCTTATTTTCTTTCCTTGTTCCCGGAATATAGATACGAAATTAAAAAAACGTATTAATTCTTAATATGTTTATATAGAAACATGTTAACATTTAAATAGTAGATCGCCATTGATAGTAATGCTACAAAAAGTTATGTTTCCTTCAGAAAGCTTTAACAAGTATCGATTTTCCTGCAAAGAAAGAAGATGTTGTTAAGCACGAAGGATAGAAACATCATGGTTGACATCTGTGAAATAGCGATAATCTTCGGAAAAGGAGCACACGAACGTTACAGATGCCTCCAGGGAACTAAAGGAGACCGAATAAAAGTAAAGGGGGATATCATGGAAACTGAAAGTAAAAGCAGATTTATTACAGAACTCCCTATGGAAACTCAGAAAATATTAAACGAAATAACCTATCCTGTAAACAGGAGCGACATTATTGGGCAAGCAAGGAAGAGCGGAGCAATCCCGGACATAATGCGGGGATTTGGCATGCTTCCGGACAGGCAATACAATAGCGCTGCGGACGTTGCCGAGGAACTTCATATAATTTACTTGGGGCCACCCGCCTAAGCTTAACTTTTTTTCATTTTCCTTAATAACCGGTGACCAATTCAATCCTTTCCTATTTCTTTTTTAAAACAATCCTTTTCTTTTAAAACAATCCTTTCTATTGCGTTTTTAACGTATCCTGTGGAATCTGGAAAACCTATATTTCTCATGCCGGGTCGGTCAAGGAAGCTCTCAAACCTCTCGACTTTTGTACAATTTATCCCCCTTTTTCTCTTTTCTCTCTCCTCTTCTTTTCTCCCCCCTCTTCTTTTCTCTTCCTTCCCCTTTTCCCGATTCCTTCTCCTTTTCTTCCTCTCCCGCGTTCTCTTAAACCCTGGAGTGAAACTTTTGAATCCTTTTTCCTTGAAAACGCTTTTAAAAAAACGCTTTAAATAAGGAAAAAGGTATCGTTATGCATCATTTTCAAAAAGTTCCCTGATTACTTCAAGTTGTTCCGGAGGGCTTATTACGAGCAGGATATCATCCGGACTAAGCTCCGTCTCAGCCTTCAGATCGTACATAAGCCTGTGATTTCTGGAAATTGCGAGAACGGTAACTCCGTATTTTTTTCGGAGATCAATATTTCCAAGAGTTTTTCCTGCAGCTTCTGACTGTTTTTCAACTCTTACACTTTTGATTTCCACATCCGAAAAGTCAAGAGACAGCCCGGAAACATTTTTCCTCTGTATTTCAGGCCCGCGCAGCATCCTATAATGATCAGCCCGAAGTTGAGTGTTCATGGTTTCAATCTCTTTAACCGGGACCATGTATTTATTCAGGACCCTGGAGAAAAGCTCTATAGAGCACTCAAATTCATCCGAGATAACCTCATCAGCTCCGAGAGCATAAAAGCTGTCAATTGTGTCCAGGAAATGAGTCCTTGCAATAATATGAATGTCAGGATTCAGTCTTTTAGCCACTTCAATAATTTGCCAGGTACTTACAGGATTGCCTGCAGTTATTACAATTGATCTGGCATTTTTGATTCCTGCGTGTTCAAGTACGGCTTTTTGAGCGGCGTCCCCATAGATAATGCCTATTCCATTCAGTTTTTCCTGCCGGACAGTCTCCGGATTGATCTCGATTACCATATAGGGGATAGAAACTTTTTGAGCGGCAATTCCGACATTTTTTCCGCTAACCCCATAACCTATTACAATAAGGTGGTTCTCAAGTTTTTTTTCCTGTCCTTCATCCTGCAAACTGTATCGGTTAGTTGTCAAAATTCCGGGAAGGGAAAGTTGCTGGCTGGAAACTGCGGAATAATATCCCAGGTCCGTGATAAAAGGAGTTAACACCATCGAAAGCACGGTAACGGCAAGGAACTCCTGGTAGATTGTCTCGGAAAATATCCCGTTTTCGAAACCTACCTGCGCAGTTACCAGAGAGAATTCTCCGACCTGAGCCAGGGAAAAACCGACCAGGAGCATAGTATGCAGGGGGAAACCTATGAAAAACGTGGTCAAAGCATTTACCGCGGTTTTCAGGACAAGAACCAGGACAGTGGCCGTAAGAATCAGGGAAAGATGCGTTGACATCTGGCCAAGGTTCAGCATCATCCCTGTGGAAATAAAAAAGATACTCATGAACATGTCCTTGAAAGGAATAACCGTCCCGAGCGCCTGGGCAGCATACTCGGACTCGGAGATAATAAGCCCTGCCAGAAAAGCCCCGAGTGCAAGGGAAAGCCCGGCTACGGAAGTTAGCCAGGCAATAGCAAGCCCTATTACTACTATACTCAGCAGGAAAAGCTCATTGTTGCGTGTTTTTGCCACATGGAATAAGACAAAAGGAACCACATAACGCGCACTTACAAGCGTGAGCAGAACGAGCCCTATCCCCCTGAACAAAAGGTCAAGGAGATCACTTCCGACCACTGCCTCTCCTGCAAGCAGCGGAGCAAGGATAATTATCAAGACCGCAGCTATGTCCTGGAAGATAAGTATCCCGAGTGCGATTCTCCCGTGAGCACTGTAAATCTCTCCCTTCTCCTGCAGTAATTTAAGGACAATAGCCGTACTGCTGAGCGCCACAATCAGCCCCATGAAAACGGCAGTTTCGGGAGAATATCCAAGCCGCCACAAGAGAAAAACAACAACAACAGTCGTAATAGACATCTGTAGCCCTCCTCCCAGGAGTACGATCCTCTTTATTTTCAGGAGCTCTCGCAGGGAAAACTCTATTCCTATAGAAAAGAGCAGTAAGATGACCCCGATTTCCGACATAACCTCGATATTCTCAGTCTCCTGAATCAGCCCAAGCCCGTAAGGCCCCGCAAGGATGCCGGCAATCAAGAAGCCCACCAGCGGAGATATCTTCAACCTGAAAAAAATATAAACAACAGGGATCGAAAGGCCAAAAATAATCAGCAGGTCGGTCAGGAGATTTGATGTCATTAGATAAGTAAAAATAATAAATAGTATAAATATTATTTCGACAGCCACTGAAAAATGTTCCATTCAGGAAACAAACAGGGTGAAAAGTGGACAATTATGGGAAGTTTTTAAAGAACAGGGCTGAATTAATAATACAGAAGATATAAAAAATTGTGTTTCTGAAGTGATTCACTTCTATTTTTTATTTGGTTATTTTGTTTCAACGTGAGAATTGATATAAAATGCTCTTATGCAACTTATACACTTTTTTCCTCTCTTCCCTTCCCTTTTCCCGATCCCTTCTCCTTTTCTTCCTTTCCTCCTGTCCGGGAACGCGGATATAAGTTTTTAAAGCTTTAGGCAACCAGACCTTCATCTAAAATAAATTCCTTTGAGAAGCTAAAACATAGCATGAGATGATCAATTCAAAGGAATAACTTAGCTAAGTAGCAACCAGTAACACAAGCTGGACAATGTGATAAATATAAAATGAGTCAAAAGGATTATAGTGAAGTACAACAGAAAGAGAAGTAACAAATAATTGAAAAATAATACTTTCACTCTATATGCATCACTTCTATTAACTTTAAGCTAGAATTCAATCAATAAATATAGAAAAACAATGTGATCAACAATGGGCTTTTATGAAGCTGAAGAAGATGTTTCCTCAATAATCGAACAAGAAAAGGTAAAGGGTTTAGAAAACCTAATTTTGTTAATTATTGGTGCTTCTAATAGACCTATCTCTCTTCTGCATCTGCAAAAAGAAGCTTTTTTGCTTTGGAACTTTCACCCCTATATGAAAGATTTTTTGCACTTCATACATCATTATAGAGGCCCGTTTTCCTCTGAAGTTGAAAAAGCCGTCTTGTATCCGTTTTATTTGGATGATTGTTGGTCATACCAAAAACCACCAAAAAATGACGAATTAAGTGGTGGGTACTTCAAGCTTACTCCTCAAGGTATAGAAAAATATCATAATCTGTTTCAAAATGCACAAAAAAATGAGAGACTGAGTCTTCTACTAACGGGTATCCAAGTAGTAAGAGAGTTATATGATAAATTATCATTCGAGGAATTGTTATTATTAATATATGATACTTATCCAGAATATAAAGTACGGTCAAATGTATCTAACGGCATATTTAAAAAAAGAAAAGTACTTGCACAAGAACTTTATAGGAAAGGGTTCATAGATGAAAGAAGGATGAAGAGTTTGATTGCAGGTAGTAATAATGGTTAAAAATGTAGTTGCTGATACTTCTTTTTATCTATGTTATTATAATGATATCAATAAAAGAAATTTTTTAGATATTTTTCTAAATTCCTACTCTTTTCACTTAGGACCAGAGATTTTGAAAGAACTTCCTTCAGAGCTTTCTGACTGTAGTAAGTTTCAGTCATCAACTGTCTTTAGTGAAGTTTCTTTTTTTGAACTTATTAGACCTTATTTCGGAAGGTCCAAAGAACATGAAAATGATGGAGAGTATGAAGCAATTGGAGTGGCTCTTCACCTAAATTTACACTCCAATCTTAAATACTTAATTCTTGATGAGAAAATTGCTCATAATTTTGTACAGTCAAATTTTAAGTATCTTACTCCAAAGTTAAAGAGAAATTTTAGTTTTATTCGTGACTGTTATAAAATAGATTCATTAATCTCATTGACTGTAGCTATTGAAATACTTGAAACTATCAAGTCATGCGCTGAAAAAGCAATTCTTGAAGGAAATAAGCATAGGCCTTGCAGTACAGATAAAAAAGTCTATAATAATATACTAATTCCATTAATTGAAGAACTTAAGGCAGAGTATGAGTGCTCTTGATTTTGATCCACATATCTCAGTTGAGAAACCATATATAGCTCACGTAAGGAGTCCTGACTATTGCGTACGGACTATAAACCTAGAAAACATAAGTAGAACTATTGAAACTCCTTTCAAGGTATTTCCAGGAAATGACGTGAATAAACTGAACTTTAGTGATTACTCTTCTGATACTAAAAACGCTATTTTTGAAAGTGCACGTACTATTCAACAGACTTCAACATGGATGACATTAGATAAATGTTTAACAGAAATGGGAGCAACTCAGCGTAATAAAAAATTACGGGATATTTTCAAAATAAGTAAAAAATTCTGGGAAAACTCACTAACTACACTCTCCCTCACATTTCCAAGAAATCCCTTTGAGAAACAGGAGTTTGCTAAAAATACATTTGAAGGACTTGATGAAAACAGCTATATTTTTCTTCTTAATTTTATATATTCGAACTCTTCAGCTTTCGTTTTAGTTCCAGATATAAAAATAAAACCGGAATCTTCCATAACAAGATATTTAGAAATTATTGATTTCAGCGTCAGACAATTGTCTGAATGGAACAATAAACCAATTTTTGTACCATTACAAATAGATCTATCGAAAAGAAATTTGACCCAGATTTTAACCCATTATAAAAATAACAATTACTCAAACATCTGTATTAACTTTAATAATCATCCATGTGACAGTGATTTTTCAGCGAACCTAAGATCAATAAAGCAAATCATTGATAATTATATGAATGGTTTAGATGTTGTGCTTTATTATTCACATCTCAAAAAAGAGATTACCCCACACATACATGATACAAAAGTCGCAGCATCAGATATTTTAACTCAGTTTTTAGGAGCCGATTTTATCGGCACTGAGCGCTTTGGCGGTAGTCGTAACTCTAACTCCGATGATCCTGAGTATATAGAATCTCAAGCTCTTAAAAATAATTATAGTTCAATTGAAGAATATGAACAGGCGCTAATGTACCATTCAACAAGGTTGTTTAGTCCAAAAACTTACTACCTTAACTCTGCCTATTTATAGGGACTATATCATCTAATTTGCTTATTTTTTCTCATTTTTAATATCAGTAGAACGATTTCAAATCGAAACTTATATATGCCTATATTCCCTACATAATAGGGATTATGGAACCCTGGGCAAGATGCTGGCTTGAAGATCAGCGTAAAGCTGGAGAAAAATGTCTTGAAATCAAAGTTCGAGGCGCTTGTCATTATGTTTATCGCTCTACGAGTAAATATGACAAAAAAATTAAGAAGGGTCGTAAAGTTTCAGTTTACATTGGTAGACTCGACAAAGATTACGGCTTTATACCTAAAGGTGAGAAACCTAAAACTAATGTGATACCTGTGCCTCACTCTGTCACTGACTATGGAAATTCAATGATTTTACATAATATGATGGGAGAGCTCAAACCTTTTCTCATGAAAAATTTTCCGGAATATTGGGAAGAACTCTATGCAATGTCAATTGTTCGTGTAAATGGATATGTCCCCCTCAAACGAATTAAAGATACTTGGGAAGATCTCTATAATCTTGAAGGTATAAAACCAAATCTTAATCCATCCAATCTTTCAAAAGTGTTAAGGGAAGTAGGCTGTGATAGGTTTGGGCAGAATGAGCTATTCAATCATCTCAAAAATGCAGACACTCAACTCGTCTATGACTTAAGTTCCTGTTTCTCTCGATCTATGAATATTCTACAGGCTGAAAAAGGCTACAACAAAGACTGTATTCAAGTTCCCCAAATCAACTTTGCCTTTCTTTGTGGTCTTGATAGTGAAATGCCTACTATGATCAAATCAGTTCCAGGCAGTGTGAAGGACATAAAGACATTATACAAAACAATAGAAGAGTTGGATATCAGCGATAAGATACTTCTTCTTGATCGTGGTTTTTTCTCAGAGAACATCCTTAACTGCTTAGAAGAAAAACATATCAAATTTGTGTTACCAACAAAAAGGAACAGCCACTATTATGACACAAGAATACACCTTAATGAAGAATTCATCTATCATGATAGACTCATCAAATGTGGTAAAAGAAAGTTAGGAAATAGGTTCCTATATTTATATGAAGACCTGGATCTAAGACTTGAAGAACAGAAGACGATCTTCAGAAAGAGAGAGGAAGGGAAGATCAGCGATGAAGAGTACTCTTTAAAACAAAATAGAGCAGGGAAGTTCTTGATTATCTCCAATTACGACATAGGAAAAAAGGAGATGTATGAACTCTACAAAAAAAGAGACTCGATTGAAAAGTTGTTTGATGCATACAAAACAACATTAGACGCTGACAAATTGTATCTTCATGATGATGAGAGCGTTTATGGGCATGTGTTTGTGGCATTTCTTTCATTATATGCGTACTGTAAATTGTTGAAGGCAATTAAAAAAGCAGAGATAAATGACAAGGTCTCACCCATTGATATCCTATTGAAGTTTAGAAAAGTGAAAAGTATAAACTTTGGTGAAAAAAGTATCATTACTGAAGTTCCTAAGAAAGTAAGAGAATTAGATAAAACTCTCAAATTCAACATATTCCCTACAAAAAATGGGAGTTAAGGTTACTATTATCACAGTTTAAATTGCTACCCTGAAGAAATAGACGCTGACAAATTTCTAAATTCAAAAAAAGTCCACTATAAACTTAAAAACAGCATGCTACTCTACCAAGAAGTAGAAAACACAAAAACCTTTATTCAAGAAACGACTACTGACCCAGCTCAAACTAAGAAACAGTTAAAAGAGTACTTGAATAAAAAGTCAATGATAAAAGAAAATGAAGTAATTCGAAATTCTATCATCCCACGAAGAATCCAAGCAACTCTTTTTAGCGATTTAGCAAATCTTTAATGAAAATAGCTTAATCATTAAAGTGATTAAAGAACAGTTTCAATGCACTCTACATTCTTTTTCCAATACTTAACTCCAGCCTTCCTTCTTTCCACCCTGGGCCTATAGTATAAGTTTTTGAGGATACACATAACGAGACTGTGATCGTATCTTGAAGGAGAAGAAAATTACCCATCGTATGAATGTATATACAATATATAATACATTTAGGAAAAGATAGCAGGGGGAGGAATTTGAACCGTCTCGCATCTCTGGTACAGGCACCTCATAATTCATAGCATATATTGTAAAGGAAAGCTCTTCTAAATTCCCCTGTACCAAGGATGCTTTCCATTGTAATTTTTCCGATGAGCATTTTTATTATTCCTCCTAATAAAACAGAATAAAAGAGGTTTAGGATTATATTTCCAATACCCATTATGCCTATGAATACGATGAGATGTAACCCTGCATATTTAATTAAATCTTTAATAGCAATACTTCCATGTAAATTTTATTCGCTATCATTGTAGAATTCGAAGTTTTTTGGCTCAAAAATTCCTGTTTTCCTCTTCCCTTTTCCCGACCCCAACCTCCTTTTCTTTGATTTCCTCCCTCCCGGGAACCCAGATATAAGTTTTTAAAACCTTCGAAATAACGAGACCACCGCAATAGATCAATTAGTTAGAGATTTCCTGCCCAGTATTTTATCACCAGGATTCCAAATGAAGTGAAAGTTAAAAACACTTCTCACCCTCCATCAGGCGAAGTTTTAAACATACTTACGACCCATATTTATCGCAGCCTGCATATCTGAGAAAGCTCTTTTCCGGGCAGTACTTTATGACCAGGCGGCCTGCTCACTCAGATTTTCAGGGGAAGGGCGAGAAAAATAAGTTTATGATAGGGGATTAAATATGACGTCAAAACTGATGGACTACTTTAATAAGCAACCGAGAATTGGGGTTCTCAGCACAGCGAGTAAAGACGGAAAGGTAGATTCGGCTGTTTTCGGCTCACCTCAGATGACCGATGAAAAGACCGTTGTAGTTGCAACAGGTAATAACCGCACGTTTGCAAACCTTCAGGAAAACCCTTATGCAATGTTCCTGATAATGGAGCCGGGAGCAGATATTATGAGCTGGAAAGGGATCAGGGTTTATATGAAGTTGAAAGAATCTGCAACGTCGGGCGAGATGCTTGACATGATCAGAAATGAGATCGCAAAAATGGCTGGCGAGGAAGCGGGAAAGATGATATACGCTACTGCCACCTTCGAGATTATTGAGCTGAGGCCTCTCGTTGATATGGGACAGGGCTGGGAGAAATCGATCTGAGTTTTAAGAAGTTATAAAGATAAAAATAACAAATCAAAACCAATTTGCTGTGGCGCGCCCGGCTGTAAGTAATGGGTATCGTGCCACCGCTCCGGTTATAGCGGAGATTAAAAATCAAGAATTTTTATATCCGATATTTTTCTTTTTTCCACTAGTATAGTTTTCTGACCCATACAATGTCATTCGCTATATTGTGTCGTTTGTTATTAGGACTTACGGTATTGTCCGGCTATCTTAGACTACCACCCTACTCCTGCGGTTCTCCGGCAATTTAACATGTTACAGCTCTGTGTTCACAGTAAAAGTAGCCATGAATCAATTAGGAATAGGCAAATAACAAACAACCAACCCGAGTATAATTATAGAAACGGAAATTATACGGACAAAAGAAGACAGTTTTAGACAAAAAGTTAAGAGAAGGTATTAAGAGAAGGTATGGTGGGCCCGCTGCGATTCGAACGCAGGACCTCACGGTTATCAGCCGTGCGCTCCACCAGGCTAAGCTACGGGCCCGAGATGAAAGCAAATTAGTTTTTGATTTTGAAAACCTGAAATTTCCCGAAAAGAATTGTTAATTTGTGGTGGGCCCGCTGCGATTCGAACGCAGGACCTCACGGTTATCAGCCGTGCGCTCCACCAAGCTAAGCTACGGGCCCATATATCAGGTTTTTTCGAATTACCGGAGTTGAAAGGCTTTTTTCGGGAAAGCGTCCCAATCCGACAACACTTCTAATACTCGAATTACTACTTATAACTTTTGCTTGAATATTCAGGATTTACCAGACTCTAAATTATATTTACAGGAAGCTGAGCCTATATGGCGACAGTTTTATATACGATATTGAGTGTATGAGGGTGTGCTTGCTAAGCAAGACATAACATGGGCCGGTAGATCAGGGGAAGATCGCTACCTTGGCATGGTAGAGGCCTCGGGTTCAATTCCCGACCGGTCCATTCTGTTTTTATTTCAATGAAAAGACTAATCTAAGCAGAAACTGTTATAGTTTTTAATCCTGTAGTATCTCTTAATATGTAAGAGGTTTGTTTCTGGAAATGAGGGTCTTATGACTAATGGGGAAGGGTTTCTGTATATTATTTTATTTACCAGTTTTTTTATAATCCTGGTGGGTTATATGACTCTTACGATTACATATGCCATCCTGCGCCAGGTTAAGAATAAGCCGTTCCATGAAGCTATTACTCTTGCGGGGATAGTACTCAACTTTGCCCTATTAATGAACACGAACGATATATCCTGGCTGATAATGGGAACCTTGTTTTTTGCAGTACCAATGATTGTTCTTGCTCCACCGGTTCTGATTTCTGGTCGCCTTAAAGCAATTCCGAGTTTTTCCCGGATTCTGATGTGTTATACAATTATAGTAGTTCTGGACATTGTTCTGCCCTTTATCCTTATAATAACCGAGATTTCAATGACTCCGTTCATATACTGGAATACCCCGCTTTCAAACGGCCTAGTTTATATCTGCCTGATAATGGGTTACTTCGGAATAGCAACAGTCATCTATCAATTAATTGGCAAATATTTTAGCGTATAAGCTCTTACAAAAAATTATCTAAAATGAAACGCTTTGAGGCGTTCCATTTTCACGTCCTTATTTTGGGAGCTTTAGATAAATGATCACACATATCAGGCCTAAAACGAATATGCCGATTATCCCGTAGACCGGAGGAATATCAGAGAATTTTGTGCTCCCTTCCTGCTCTTCCTGTGTGTCCATATCCGTACTTTCATTCCCGTCATCCTGCAGGGCCCGGGTTTCCAGAGAGGTCCCGTTTCCGGTTACGATTTCAGAGGCAGTTGTTGAAGTCCCTGTTATTGCAAAGGAAGAAAACCCCGGGACATCGGATGTGAAATACAGATACGTATCATCTTCACCTGAGATTTTGGCAGGTAGTTGCTCCCATTTTTTGTCACTGTACCTGTTAAGGGTAATTGAAGCTTTATCCACGTTTTCATCCTCAATCCAGGTATTTTCAACCTTGAAACAGATGACCGGGTTTTCGATATTCTTTGAGGTTGCGTATCCGGAATTTCCTACCCAGACATTAAAGGACTTGTAGACCTCCCCGGCAGGCAGTTCGGAAACAAGTGAGGATTTGCCTTTTAATTCCTCAACAATGGTTGTGGTCTTGCCTGCGTTCTTCTTTGCATCGAAGCCCACATATACAATACAGGTTGCATTTTTCTTAAATTCAAACTTTATAGCCTTTCCATTTGTGATGAATACCTGGGCAAGCTCCTTTACTTTAACATTCTTTGCAGGTTCGGGAGAGCCCCCGCCTCCTCCGCCTCCTCCGCTGCTTCCACTACTGCTTTTTTTCACAACATCTATAGTTGCAGTTTCAGTATCCGTGCCGTTTGCATTGCTCGCGGTCAGTTTTGCTTCATAAGTCCCTCTGGAAGTGTATGTATAAGCAAAGCTTGCCGCATTAGAGTCTTCGACCCCGTCACCATTAACATCCCAGCTCAGTCCGGTTGCATTCTGCGAAGTGTCGGTGAAGAGGACAGTAAGAGGGTAATACCCGCTGGTTTTATTCACTGTGAAGTTTGCTACGGGAAGAATAGGAATTTCTTCTTCCATCACGGTAATCACAGCAGTTTCGGTATCCGTGCCGTTTGCATTGCTCACGGTCAGTTTTGCTTCATAAGTCCCTCTGGAAGTGTATGTGTAAGCAAAGCTTGCCGCATTAGAGTCTTCGACCCCGTCACCATTAACATCCCAGCTCAATCCGGTTGCATTCTGTGAAGTGTCGGTGAAGAGGACAGTAAGAGGGTAATACCCGCTGGTTTTATTCACTGTGAAGTTTGCTACGGGAAGAATAGGAATTTCTTCTTCCATCACGGTAATCACAGCAGTTTCGGTATCCGTGCCGTTTGCATTGCTCACGGTCAGTTTTGCTTCATAAGTCCCTCTGGAAGTGTATGTGTAAGCAAAGCTTGCCGCATTAGAGTCTTCGACCCCGTCACCATTAACATCCCAGCTCAATCCGGTTGCATTCTGTGAAGTGTCGGTGAAGAGGATAGTAAGAGGGTAATACCCGCTGGTTTTATTCACTGTGAAGTTTGCTACGGGAAGAATAGGAATTTCTTCTTCCATCACGGTAATCACAGCAGTTTCGGTATCCGTGCCGTTTGCATTGCTCACGGTCAGTTTGGCTTCATAAGTCCCTCTGGAAGTGTATGTGTAAGCAAAGCTTGCCGCATTAGAGTCTTCGACCCCGTCACCATTAACATCCCAGCTCAATCCGGTTGCATTCTGCGAAGTGTCGGTGAAGAGGACATTAAGGGGGTAATACCCGCTGGTTTTATTCACTGTGAAGTTTGCTACGGGAAGAATAGGAATTTCTTCTTCCATCACGGTAATCACAGCAGTTTCGGTATCCGTGCCGTTTGCATTGCTCACGGTCAGTTTTGCTTCATAAGTCCCTCTGGAAGTGTATGTATAAGCAAAGCTTGCCGCATTAGAGTCTTCGACCCCGTCACCATTAACATCCCAGCTCAATCCGGTTGCATTCTGTGAAGTGTCGGTGAAGAGGACAGAAAGAGGGGCGTTACCGTGAGTCGTATTTGCCCTGAAATTTGCGATCGGAAGAACCGGTTCAGGTTCCGTTCGGGGAGTTACCAGAGGCAGGTAGTCAATTACACCTTCATCGACCTGGTATTCCTCTTCTGCAATCCCGTCGCCGTTTGTGTCCGGGTGGGTTTGAGAGAAACCGTCTCCTGAGGGAGAACCCCAGAAATTCCCTCCTATGTACGGGCCGTCTATAATGTTCGTACCTGCGGTCTTAGTAGTATTTAACCGGGCATCTCCGTCATCCTCCAGCACCAGATTGATATCACTACTAAAATAATTATTATATATTGTAGCAGAGTCCTCGATTAAGCGTATACCTACATCACAGTCCTGGAAAGTGTTATCTTTAACAACATGGCGGCCTATACCGTACGTAAGTTCTATTCCTGTGTGGCAGTTCTGAAACGTGTTTCCGGTAATTTTGTTATCAATACTGTCATATGTAAATACACCAATCGGGCTGTCTGTAAAAAGATTATCAATTATTGTTTGATTCCCACAAGCGTAGTTATTGCCTATACTTACGCCGCATTCATCGAATTTATTGTTCCTTATTATACAGGACATGCCAGCCTGCTCAAAACGGACTCCCCCTGTGATTGTGAGTCCGGAGATTTGCGACTGCCGGTTAACTTCTATTTTGCCTACGGTGGGATACCCGGATGAACCTATAAGGGTCACAGAGACATCAACAGCAAGATCTTCATCATAATTTCCAGGTCTCACAATTATGGTGTTTCCGTCAACCGCATTATCTAACGCATCCTGAACTGTCGTGTAATTTCCAGACCCGTCACTATCAACGTAAATTGTTGTAGCTGCTGCACTTCCGGCAAAAACCTGAAGGGCAAAGATCAGTATAAATAAACTAGATAACTCTTTGTTCATTTTCCACATAAGAAAAACCCCTACACACTGTTCTAGAACCTAATCAATAAGTAACTGCAATCCCCATTTTAAACTTCATAAGATGCATTCTAGGGCTTCGATACTCGATTAAAAAGCGAAAGTATCTTGAGCCGGATTTTATGATTTTTAAGACTGATTTATTTTATAAAATTGGCAATGTGATATAAAATTATCTAAATTGCCCTGTATTTTATTAAAAAATCGGAATTTTTTATGTTATCAGTAGGGGACAAATTTTTTATGTGTAAATGCTTCAATCACGGATATTTCCAACGATAAAAGGCAGATGTTTTATCAAGGAATCATGAATAGGAACCCCAAAGTCACTTGTTGATTCACATGCAACAACGTCACATTTTTCTGATGCATCCCAATTTCTAAGGCTTAAAATTACATCTTCATTTCTATCAAAATGTTGTAGCTGTTTTTCACCGGATCTAATGAGGATAGTAGCAATCAAAAAACGTTTGTGGATATCTAAACCGCAAGATTTGTTTATTTCTCCTGCCAATTTACATTACTCCATCATTTCAAGGACAGTAGAGATAGTAGAATTACCTAAAAGACAATTTGGTATCCGTGATCAAAATCACATTTTGGCCTTCGATGACAATTCAATGGTTAATTTCTTTACGGCTTCGAAGAGCCAAAGAGAAAACAACCTTCCTATCCAAAGGGAATGATGGAGTTAATATACAAAAAAGGTAAGTGAAAAGGACTTTCATTTTTTGTGCCTGTAATTCGAAATTTGGGGATTTATAGAAAAACTCCAAATCCTGGTACCCTTTAGTTATTTATGAAAGGTTTTTAAAAGTCCTCATTTTCGAAACATAAAGAAGAATAAATAAATTATGCCGAACACAGATATGGAGATTAAAACGATGTATCCTCGGTATACCCCTATGACATATTTATCGTATGCTCTTTTAAGATATTTACCGTAGTCTATATTGTTTTCGGAAATTTCATTATTGTTGCTGTCATCCGAATAATAAATATCCTCATTATTATTTAATGTGTTTTTGGAAATTGTGTTGTTGTTGCTATATGTTTGCAGTTCGATCCCCATAAAGTTGTCAGATATGGTATTATCAGTTAATTTATTGAAACTGGAATTTTCCCGTAAAAATATGCCGGTACTGGATGTGGATATGGAGTTTAGGCTAAGTTCATTCTTGTTGGATTCGATGAGAGTAATTCCTATTCCCCCAGGATTTATTGTATTATTGACTAGTTTGTTAGCGTCTGATTGAAGCAGTGTTATACCAAGCCGCAATAGATTATTATTATAAACTTCATTGCCATCGGATTCTTTCAAACTGATTCCGTATTTATCCATCCTGTATTTTTCATCCGCACTTATGTTATTATTCCTGACAATGTTGAAATTACTAAAATCCCAGATTGAAATTGCACCGTCATTATCAATTGCAGTATTATTTTCCAGTAAATTATTACTTGATGAATTAAGCAAAATACCTCGATTGTTCCCCAAAAAAATATTGTTGTTGATTATGTTGTTATCAGTATTATCAACATAAATTCCTGCCCAGTTTTTTGGTATAAGAGCCCATTGTCCTTCAGATGAATAGACAACTTCGTCTTTGCCTGTTGTTTCATTGAAAGTACTGACACTGAAGCCTGCATCCGGAAAATAACGATTCTCTGGTTCTTCAAAAGCACCTGTTATGGTAAAACCCAGGATAGCAACATTGCTTGCAGTTACATGAAATATGTGATTGCCCGGATTTGCAGCTCTGATAATCGTGTCATTGGGATTTCCGGATTTTGATTTTATAGTTACCGACTTATTAACTTCTATGTTCTCTGCATAGGTTCCCGGAGACACAATAATCGTATCCCCAGAAGAAGCATTTTTGACAGCATCCTGAATTGAGTCTTCCGGATAAACATGGACATCAGTAGCTGATACAATGCCTGCAGTTATAATCGAAAATAAAATGAATATACTAATGCAAATTAGGATTTTATGTTTAATTTTCATTCCATTTCCCCATTCTCAACAGCTAAGAATTCCAAAAATTTGGATCCGGTATGCAATTATTTCTTTTGATATATACGTGTTATGTGATTGGCTTATTCTCTCAGTTCAAGGAAAAGTTGTTGAATTTATTTGCTTTCTTAATTCTAATACAGACCTGTAAGTCGTTTTTTCATGATTCCAGACCTGTTAAAGCCCCATCAGGCCCAGGAAAAGAAAAACTGGGAAATTCCTTCCGGACCCGGATAGTTCAACCGTTATCAGGAAAACCCGGGTTTCGTAGAATTCCGGTTTTCATCGAACCCCATTTCCCTTTTCCGCTTCAATGCCCGGAAGTCGGCTCAGAAAAGCATTTCTTTTTTAAGCAATAAATTCCAAGTGAATCAGCATGCCAGAATCCACGCAAGATCCCGCTAAAGAACCTGCCAGAACCTCGATCAAAGAGCATTTTCAGCTAAGGGAAACCATTGTCACGATTGCGGCTGATGACTCTGCCCATATCGAAGCCGCAAAAGAAGCCATCAGAGTACACAGGGCAGCCCTTGAGACCTACATCCTTGCAGACTCTTATTTTCAGTTTACCCTCGAACCTTACGAATGCCCGGAAAATGCCCCTGAAGTGGTTCGGAGGATGGTAAAAGCCGGAAACACTATGGGAATCGGGCCCATGAGCGCGGTTGCGGGCACAATTTCAGCCCTTGCTGTGGAAGCAATGGAAAAGGCCGGAGCAAAATATGCTATTGTTGATAACGGCGGGGATATTGCACTTATCAATGACCGTCCGGTTGTGGTCGGGATTTATGCAGGGCAGTCTCCGATAAAAAATCTGGGCTTAATTTTTGAGCCCAGAGACTCGATTACGGGAATCTGCACCTCGGCAGGGACGGTGGGACCTTCGATCAGTTTCGGGATGGCGGACGCAGCGGCAATTTTTTCGGATGATGTTTCCCTTGCGGATGCGGCTGCAACGGCACTGGGGAATGAGGTTGGGATAGGAAAGGAAGCTGTTGAGGCTTCATTCAAGGTTGTAAAGGCCGTGCCTGGAATAAAAGGAGCACTGGTGATTCAGGGAGAGTATATAGGAATGTGGGGGACAGTGCCAAAAATCACACGAGCCGAGGTCAGGCATGAGTTTATCACAAAAGCGTGATGTTGGGATGGCTAGAACACTTTTATTAAGTAACTTCGACATATATAAAATGGAATATATTCAAATGTATCCGTCTATGTTTAAAGGATATAGTTAATGAAGCTTCGGCCATCTATACGGGATTTTTTCTGAACAGCAATACATGGTCGAACAGGAAGCTTTTGGCAAAGCAGGCCGGATAAGTGAACGGATGAATGAAACGGATAAAGTGAGCCGGAAAAGCTGCTTATCCTTTATGTTAAATTTATAAGACTGGAGGAATTACATGCCTGGGGGCTATAACGGAAAAATTCTTGATGTTAATCTTGACAGCGGCGAGCTCAAAGACCTGCCGCTTGAAGAAGAAATGGCAAAGATGTACCTGGGAGGCAAAGGGCTAGGCCTGAAGCTCGTATACGATGAGTTCAGAGCGGATATGCAGCCCTTTGACCCTGATAACCTGCTTGTGTTTGCAACCGGGCCGGCTACCGGAGCAAAGCTTCCCACGAGCGGGCGCTACCATATTGTCTGCAGCAAATCCCCGCAGACAGGGACCGTAGGGAGCGGAAATTCCGGCGGAAAATGGGGTCCCTTCCTGAAATTTGCAGGATATGACGCAGTCGTTGTGCGCGGAGTCTCAAAGGAGCCTGTCTACCTGAGCATTGTGGAAGGAGAAGCCGAGCTTGTGCCAGCTCCGGAACTCTGGGGCATGACAGTCCATGCAGTCACGGACGAACTTGCCGAAAGGACAGGAAACCCTAAGAGAACCTCGGTTGCCTGTATAGGCCCTGCAGGAGAAAACCTTGTTCCCTTCTCCGGGATCATGAACGACAAGTACCGAACTGCAGGGAGGACCGGGCTTGGAGCTGTCATGGGGAGTAAGAAGTTGAAGGCGATCGTGGTTTCCGGGAGCAAGAGAGTTGAACCCGCAAACCCCGAACTCCTGAAAGAGAGAGTTGCGGAAGCCATGAAAAAGATAAAGGAAAATCCGGTTACAGCTCCCGACGGAGGGCTTCACACCTACGGGACCGCAGTTCTTGTAAATATCCTTAATGAAAGTGGAGCCTACCCGACACGAAACTTTCAGGAAGCCTATTTTCCTGACGCTGACGAACAGAGCGGAGAGACTCTTGTCAAAAAATACCTGACAGGTCGCGGAGGCTGCTGGGGCTGCCCGATTGTCTGCGGGCGGAAAGCCGATGTGCCTGAGGGGCCCTACAGCGTCCGGGACACGGAAGGTCCTGAGTACGAGACCATTTTTGCCTTTGGTTCCGACTGCGGGGTAAAGGATCTCGATGCCCTGATAAAAGCCAACCACCTCTGCGACGAACTCGGGCTTGACACCATCTCCATGGGTGGAACGATTGCCTGTGCCATGGAACTTGTGGAGAAAGGAAAAATCCCACCGGAAAAGCTGCATGGCTTTAACCTGCGTTTCGGAGATGCAAGCTCAATGATTGAATGCATCTGGAGAACCGCCTTCCGTGCAGGGATCGGGGCTGACCTTGCGCTGGGTTCGAAAAAGCTTTCGGAAAAATACGGGGCTCCGGAGTTCTCCATGGCTGTAAAAGGCATGGAACTGCCCGCCTACGACCCTCGCCCGATCCAGGGAATAGGCCTGAACTATGCAACCGCAAACCGCGGCGGGGACCACGTCTACGGCTACATGATCTCACCCGAAATCCTTGGGCTGCCCGAAAAACTTGACCCTTATGCAGTAGAGGACAAACCCAGATGGACCATCATCCTGCAGGACCTGACTTCTGCCATTAACTCCTCGGTTGTCTGCCTCTTTAGCTCGTTTGCCCTCGGCCTTCCCGAGTATGCAGGAATGCTCGCAGCGATTACGGGCTCTGATCTTGACGCCGATAAGCTCCTTAAACTTGGAGAAAGGATCACAAACCTCGAACGGCTGATGAACAATATGTATGGGCTTGATAGGGCTGAAGACGTCCTTCCAAAGCGTCTCACCGAAGAACCGGTCCCTTCCGGGCCTGCAAAAGGCCAGGTTTCCCACGTCCCGGAAATGATCAACGAGTATTACGCCCTCCGGGGCTGGGTTGACGGAAAGCCCACAAAAGAGAAGCTAAAGGAACTCGGGATTGCCTGAGCTCCTCCTTTTTATTTTTTTATAAACTTCATATAAACCGTTTTCTTCCTTATTCCGGAGAGATAGGCTTGAAAATCCACGTAAAGTTCCTTGCAACTATCCGTGAAATTACCGGCAAATCCGAAATCGAACTTGAGGGCCATCCCGGCGACACCGTGGGAACCTTCCTGCAGGCCCTTCAAACCCTCTACGGGCCAGTATTCAAGGAAGCAACAACAGGCACAACCGCAGGCGGGATTCCTAAAGTAAGGTTCCTGGTTAACGGTAGGGATGCCGATTTTCTCGACGGATTCGAGACCGGATTAAAAGACGGGGATGTGATTGTGCTGATCCCTCCGGTTGCCGGAGGATGAAAAAAAGAGATTTTTGGCGGCTTTTCAGGTACGCCGCCATTTTTGATTGTTTTGAGTTATTTGAATTACTTTGAGTCCGGTTTCAGGAATTTTCCCGATTGCTTAGAATTGCAGTTTTTTCATCCTTTCTACAGCTTCTTGGATCCTCTCGACCGGCTTGGTGAGGGCAAACCTGATGTAGCCTTCACCAGCGTCTCCGAAACCTACTCCGGGGGTTGCGACGATTCCGGCCTCTTCGAGGAGGACTTTTGCAAACTCGATTGAGGTGTAGCCTTTCGGGACCGGAGCCCAGACGTAAAAGGTTGCTTTTGGGGGTTTGACTTCAAGGCCCATAGCTGTGAGCCCTTCAATCAGGGCGTTACGCCTTTCTTCATAGATTTTATTGGTATCGTCAACGCAGGCCTGGGAAGAGGAAAGAGCTGCAATGCCTGCTATCTGGATTGCATCAAAGACTCCGGAGTCCACGTTGGACTTAACTTTCCCGAGCCCTTTTATAAGGGATTTGTTTCCTACTGCAAACCCGAGTCTCCAGCCGGTCATGTTGTAGGTCTTGGAGTGGGAGTAAAGTTCCATCCCTATGTCCATTGCCCCTTCTGCTGCAAGGAAGGAAGGTGCCTCGTACCCGTCGTAGACCATCTGGCAGTAGGCATTGTCGTGCACTGCAATGATGTCGTTTTTCTTGCAGAACTCAACAACCTTTTCAAAGAACTTCATGTCCGCAGTTGCCGAGGTGGGGTTGTTCGGGTAATTGAAGAAGAAGAGCTTCGCCCTTTTCAGGACATCTGCCGGAATCGAGTCCAGGTCAGGCAGGAAGCTGTTCTCGGCCTTCAGAGGCAGAGGATACGGCTCTCCTCCTGCAAAAAGGGTGCCGATCTTATAAACCGGATATCCGGGCTCGGTATAGAGCACGACATCTCCGGGGTTGACAAAGGCTAGCGGGATATGGGCAACCGCTTCCTTTGACCCTATCAGGGAAAGGACTTCGGTTGCAGGGTCAACCTCAATTCCCTTATAATTCTTACACCATTCAGCCGCAGCCTTCCGAAATTCCGGCATGCCGGCATAAGAAGGGTACTGGTGTGTCCCGGGGTCGCAAACAGCCTCGCGCATGGCCTCCACAATGTGCGGGTGGGTCGGAAGGTCAGGGTCTCCCACTCCAAGGTCGATCACGTCTACCCCCTTTGCAATCATTTCGTCCTTAGCTTCATCAATCGCTGCAAAAAGATATGGTGGTAATGCGTTTATGCGGTCAGAATACATTGGAAAAGTCACCTGAATATGAATTTACAGTATGTAATTCTGCATATTTACGGCGGTGGGGCTATTAAAAGGTATGGGATGAAGAGAAAAGTGCCTGTAAAATTTACAAACAGTGTCGATTTTTAACAATCACCAAAACACCGGAAACTTTTATACTTAATAGTGCAAATATTTTTCATGTGTATAAAACTAAACTTGCTATTTTAAGTTTCATTGCGTCGGAATTATTTATTTTAATAATTGAATTGACATTTGGAGTTCCGCTTAACGTTTATTACTATTTTGACCCTACTCTTACAAATACAACCGATACTATGACTCCTCTTTGGCCAGCTACCGGGGGGTGGGCTGAATCCGCTGGAAATCTAAAAATTGTGGTAATTTTTTTAAGTATGTCATTGAGGTTTATGTCATCTCCTGCCCTTTTGATTGCAGGGGTAGTTTATCTGTTAGCACCGGATGACGAAAGTAGAACAGGATTTGAGTAATACGCTAAGTACGATAAAAAAGGATGAAAAAAGAATTTGTTGAAAACTGTTCAAGGCGGTTTACGATACTGCTTTAAGCGGTATGATTATTGTTTTTCCTGAATTTGTGGCTTTGGTTTCAGGTTTGAAGCACTTCAACAGCCAGGTCAGCATTGATAATATAATCAAAGTTGATAATCTCGTCCCATTTTTGCTGTGTAAACATTGACTGGAAACAGACTCCGATGATTTTTCTTTTAGCTGATCCTTCAAGAACCTTTTCAGTGATGTCTTTAGCTTTTTCCGGGCTGACGCCGATCTTTGGCATCGCAAGCCCGCCGAGCAGGACAACAGCGTCAGCATGAGCGTCTACAGGTTCGCCAAGCTGTATTCCTTCGGGGGTCATAGTGATCAACCTGGCTTTTTTAAAGTCCATGTTAGGGATAAATGCAAGTTTTTTGTCCCTTACCACAAAACCCAGAAGTTCGGCAAAGGGTGTGCAGAATCCTGGAGTTCCCACAAATGTAATTTTTTCTACTCCATCCATGAGACCCTTGAAGCTGTTCAGGATGCCTCCTACTCCCTGAGAGGTGTTTATTATCGGCATGAAACTCTTCTCCAAACTCTTCTTTTTTATCCAAAATCTTCTTATTGATAATTGATACTTCACAAAAGCCTGCTTTTAGGGTACTTTCTTTACAGTATCATCTACTTCAACAATAAGGTATCATCTACTTCCACAATAAGATTGGATACATTCCCATAAATAAGTTGAGTTAAGGACCAAAGCGTCTTGGGATGGAATACAACATGGAAAATAGCAGATAAATTAGGAAAAGAATAGAAAAAACTGAGAAATAAATCAGAGAAAAAAGAAAAGTAAAAAGAGCAAATGCCCTTTAAACGTTCCTGATTCCAAAAGACTCAAGCAGAATTTCAGGATAAAGCCCGCCGCTTGAGATGGTCTTCGAGCTCTTGAGATCGTTTACGGTGACTCTGGCAGGGGCGAACATGCCTGCGTCAACTTTGAAGAAGTCGAAGTTTGCGGCTTTGAAGGTCTGGTAGAAGGGTTTTCCGAAGTCACTGGAGGTGGTTGAGGGGACTTTCTTTACAAAATCTTCGAGTTCGGCCAGCTCGCCTTCGAAGCGAACTGTATAGTTGGTTTCGCCGCAGTAGATCACACAGTCATTGGTTGAACCCATGCACTGGACATCGTTTCCGACAACCGGGGCTATGGGGGCAATTCCGTACCCGCTCTTGATGCAGTTGATATCGAAACCGATGGATTCGAGCTTGTGGATTCCGGTTTCCACAACACGGGCCGAGATCTGGACAGAACCTGCGATGGAAGCTGTCGGGGCAACGGCGATCATTACGTTTTCCGGCTCCACGCCGCAGTGCTTTGCAATATATTCGACCACTTTCTCATCAGGAAGCTTGTCGGACTCCATTACAAGAACCGCAACTTCAAAATCATCCTCATACCCGATTTCTTCGTAGAGCTCTTTGGGTTTCAGGCCGAGCGCGCGGGCAGGGCCGGAACCCATTCCGAAGTAATCTCCTACAGAGATTCTCCAGCCTGCGTACTGGGAAGCCATGCAGGCAATTACCGGATTGTCGGTTGCCACCTGGATGGCAGGCCATTTGACACCGTTCAGGTCAAAGGTGCTGTATTTAAGGTCAGCAAGGTCACCAAGGCAGAGTCTTGCCAGGTACATTCCGGCTTCATATCCGCCTTCGGCTTTAACTCCACAGTCAATGATTGTGGCTCCGCTGTCAAGCTTGGTTACTTCCGTTTTCAGGTCTTCACTCCAGTCGAGCATCTCTTCGATGACGTATGATCCCATTTCGTTGACACTTATCAAAATATCACCTTACTTATCGGTCAGAAAATTGTTTATCGAAGTTGTTTATCGAAGTTATTTGTCTAAGTTATTTATCGAACTATTTATCGAAATTAATTCTCGAAATTGTTTATCACGATCTTCTACAGGCTGGCACATGTCATGAGCTGGCTATAAACCATTATCAGATGACATCTACCAATCGAGGCGTAATTTGCCCGGCTGGAAGTTAGTCCTGCCAGATGAACATTATATTGAATATTGGGCTTACTCCGAGTAAACGAGTTACACTAAATAGTCAATAACTATCTATACTGAATAACTAAGTTTCTGAACAACTGAGCTATATTGAAAGATTTACCCTATATTAATAACTGAGCCAACTCTTTTTAGTTGTTTCCGTAAGCTGTAATTCGTATAAGGAAGAATCCAATATATAGATACTGTTATAATATTTTAATTGAATAATACTAATTTACTTAGATAATACAATTGATCAGATTATAAAGATTCGGTCGTTTTTTCTGACCACTCCGTCAACGGCAAGCCCAACTTCGTCCCCTTTTTCAGTACTTTGCAGGCTCATGCCTTCTTTCATAAGCGAGCGAACTTGCTGCTTCAGATAAGTGGTACTGCCTTCGATCAGGATCTCATCCCCGATAACAAGCCCTTCTTCAAGGAGTTTTATTGCCGCAGCCTGCTGTTTGGGATAATAATTCTCTACGATTCCTGCAGCCCTGCGCTTCTTTTCCGAGGCGTTCATGCCTTTTTCTGTAGAAAAGCCTTCCAGGCCCGGAACTCCGAAGTAAAAACCTGTAGAAAAGCCTCTGTTATACACCGAAGCCAATTCGGTTCTCCAGGCCTCTACTTTTTCAGGGGTATAGCTCCCTGCTTTGAAGGCATCAATTGCTTCCCTGTAGCAGCGAGAGACCACTTCCAGGTATCCGGGGTCACGCAGCCTGCCTTCTACCTTAAACGCATTTATCCCTGCTCCAATAAGTTCCGGCACATGCCCTATCATACATAAATCTTTTGCACTGAGAAGGTATTTTCCCCTGCTTTCCGTAACTAACCCGTTTTCCCCGTGAAGTTCCCACTCCCAGCGGCAGGGCTGGGTGCATTCCCCGCAGTTCCCGGATTTTCCCAGGACGTATGCTGAAAGGTGGCATCTGCCTGAAACCGCCATGCACATCGCCCCGTGGACAAAAGCTTCGATTTCGACCTCCGTCTGCTGCCTGATTTGCCGGATCTCCTCAAGGGAAAGTTCCCTTGAAAAAACGATCCGTTCAGCTCCGAGGCTCCTGTAAAACTCAGCTGTTTCGTGGTTCGTAACGTTTGCCTGGGTGGAGATATGGACCCTGATCCCGGCTTTACGGGCCCTGAGGATGACCGCCGGGTCCCAGGCGATAACTGCGTCAACTCCGGCTTTTACAGCTGCAGTGACCACGTCTTCGGCTTCCCCAAGCCTGGTTTCATTCACAGCAGAGTTTACGGCCAGATAAGCTTTCAGCCTCTTTGCCCTGACCTCCGAGACAAACTCCTCCAGAGTTTCAAGGAAAATCTCTTTTGCCTTTGCCCTCAGGCTGAGCCTGTCCGTAGAAAAATAGACGGCATCAGCATACCTGGAACATGCCTCAAGCCCTGCAAGGTTCCTGACACCAAGGATGAGTTCCGGTTCCGAACTTTTATGCATGGGAGAGAAAAATGCTCTAACTTTCATTTAAGAATATCTTTGCTGCTTTCAGCGGGTCCGCAAATTATAGTATGGGAAAAAGGTTCACTCCGTAGAAAAATAGTTAGACTAAATGGAATGAAATGCAGTTTTCTCATATTCATAAAAAGGAGCAAACTTATCACATTTCTGTAAAAATGTAAACTTAGTAGATATATCAAACAGAATACAAGGTTAACCGAAAAATTTATATAAGTTTGCCATCTCCATTAAAATAATGGGAAAGTCTAATTTAAACGAACTAATTTAGCTTGCAGACAAAGAAAATAATGGAGACATCGGAGGTCTCGAATATGGGGGCACGTGAAATAGAATACGAACTTGAAGATATTGAACTCAAAACCGTAAAACTCGAAGAAGTAGAGAGAGATTATGTGGAATTTAGAAGGGAAATGGGAGAAGATTAAACCGGAAACTAATAGAAGCAAATTAAAATAGTGAGGATACGGATCAAAATTCGATCAATACGGGATTGAGAGAGTCTTTGTTTCTGGATCCGAGGGTTTCCGTAACCATTAAATCCAACATTTAATCAATTTAGGATCCGATCTTTTTTACACCCGAATAATACATGTTTCAAAGAACTTATCCGCCCACACTTTACCAGAAAATATTAAGTAATATAAAAATAATTAGGAAAATAACAAGTTTTATAAAAACTTGGAAAAACGGAAAAACGGAAAAACGGATCTCCAGATAACAAAATGTCCGGAGATTGGAAATAACCTGAACTTTTTTATTTGTACTTTTTTTTATTCTATTTTTACCACGTTATTCGAGTTAGAAATGATTAAAATCTGTTCAGAGGGCACACTTTTATACAGAGCCCACATCGAAGTCCGCCGAGAACATTGAACATGTATTCAGCGCATTTCTCTTTGTAAATCACCCCTTCTGCGGAAAGGGCACCTGCAGGACATGCTTTGATACACTTCATGCAAGTACTGCATGCATCGTTGATAAAAGGCAGTCGGGTATTTTTTTCTCCATCCAGCGGGGCATCTGTCAGGATGGATGTCATACGGACTTTAGGCCCAAAATCTTTTGTGATGAGAAGATGGTTCAGGCCGAAGTTTCCCAGGCCTGCATGGTATGCGGCATATTTGAAGGAGAAATCCGCTTTAAGGGTCTTACGGTCAGCATACCAGTAGCCGAACTCGCTCCCCTCACTCGGAGCAATCGTTGCCTTATATCCTTTCTTTTCAATAAATCTGGCGATTTGAAAAGCAATTACTCTCAATGTGGCTGTACCTGCCATAAGAGTATTTGTATATTCGGCTCTACCATTGGGTAGTGTATCAAAAGCTCCTCTTGGTATGGAAACACCCAGAATTATAACGGATTGGAGATCTGTCATCACATCCTGGGGTTTATTCCCGGTGTACTCAGAATTTTCAAAGCAAGAGGGATCGATCATGCCGATAAAATCAGCGCCTGATCTAAAAGCCATATCTTTCAAAGTTTCCGTAATGCTTGTCTCTACCATCTTTTATCTCCTATTTTTACAGGTCTTAGAAAGAGTGGCTATGAAAAATGAAGATTGAAAACGTAAAGTTTTTGATCTCAATTTTAAGAGCAGATCAACCTGGAACTCCACTTTTTCATACCTGTGTTTTCAGGTTAATACCTGTGTTTTCAGGTTAGATACACCGTTGTTTTCAGGTTAGATACACCGTTGTTTTCTGATAACTTTCATAATATGTAATCTTTTCCAAGAAAGAATATTTTAGCTGTAGGGTTAGAAAACAGCTATAAACCAGCTTGACCTGTTTACAGTACTTACTTTCCCAGCTCTGAGAACAAGTTAAATAAAGGATTAGGAAACGTATGGACTTAAGGGGAAAGGCTCTCGACTAAAATTTTGTGGTTGTTGGGGGACTGGATTGAATACAATCCGTCCCCCATGTTCTCATCGTGTCAAGCTATGCACACTTGCCAAACATTTTTACACCCCCATTATATATAAAATTTGTGAAAGAGTTTGGAAGTTTATACTTTGAACATTCATCGCTTATTGAAAAACAAATCAAGGGTCTGGAGAAATATGGCAAATACATAACAGAGCCGGGTTTTGGTTAAAAATGGCAAACTGAAAAACATATCCATGGCCTGGTGAAAAGAGCCACTATTAACAATATTTTTAATTTAAAAATATTGAGTAGGAGATCTGCTGGAATTCAGAATTGCAGTCACTTCCCGCTCAATTCTTTCATGCGTAGTATTTCTCATTTTTTTCCATTAGTTCAGGACTTCAATGATTTTACTCATTGGAATCCAATACTTTACCTATTTTATTTCTATTTTGCATTTCGACCCCCCTCAAAAAAACCAACTTAATTTTTTTATTCATAATGTTTATTGCTAATTATACCTATACTCATCCATTTAAGAATAATTTTGAAAAATTTTAGCAATTATTGTTTTATTTTTCAGTAGATCCCTCAAATTTAGACTTGGTTTTTTAGAACTATGTAGAATTCAAGCCAAACTCATCAAACTTATTGATTATGTGTTCTCAACGGATTAAATAAGTTGAATCAGTTGTTGAAAAATTCATCATATTTTTAAGAGGGGGGTCGAAATGTAAATTCTATCAATTTCAGTTACTAACTCTGGGGAAAGGCTGTCAATTAATTCTTAAATGTCAAATCTGTCAAATACGCCGGTGATAAGGTTATGATGGCGAAGAGTTATGAATTCATAGCTGGAGAAACTGAGAAAATGAGTCAGACAAAAAATAAAGAGTCTTTCTTTTCGCGTAACTCCCCGTTTCTCCCAGATCAGCAAAATAGAGCCTTTTTCTATCCGGACAATACATATCAAGTTCAAGCTTGATCTTCTCGATAAGCTCCATGCAGCAGCTCCCTGTAACTCCGTAATTTTCTTCCAGAATCCCTATAAGGGTTTCTACCTCAATTCCATCATGGATAACTTTTTGCAGGCCCTGCAGGATACTTCTGACGAGCTCTTCTTCAGTTAGAGAATCCTGTATCTCGATATTTTCAACCACATACCTGCAAGCCTGCCTCTCCCCTTCGAAATGCAGATGTTCCAGAGCAGATAACCTGATGTTATGGTACATTTCAGCACCACAAACCGGACAATGTATTTTTAAAAACATTATTAACTCCCATCCGAGAATTAAATAACCTCTAAAGATATAAGAGCTAATCAAGCATGCTGAAAGTAATCAAAAACTTGAATGTGGGGTAAGTTTCTTTATTGAGAACTAAAAAAGATATCATCTTCAAACTTGCAGTACAGGTAGAGAAAAACTATGCTTCTTTAACAGGACTCGCAGGTATGATCCCCAATTTTATTGAAGCGGATAATACTTTATTCAAAAAAAACTTTTCTAAGGTTCTCCTCTTTAGTTCCTTTCTCTTTTTCCGATTCCGCAATATTTTTACTCAAATTCTCCAATTCCTTATATAAAAGTACACCAAGAGTGTCTTCAAGACTGAGATTGAATTTTTCAGATATCCTGGAAAGAATTTGAACATTTTTTTTAGATAAGAAAACCGGCTCTACTTCCTCTTTCCCCCAGTGTAAAAGTACAACCTTTTCGATATCCATTTTTTTGATTTGCCTGACACAAAATTCAATTCCATGACTTCTACTGCTGAATATTTTTTCATCATACAATCTATCAAGCCATGATGCTAAATCATTATCCATTGAGATAGTGAACCGTTCTTTCATCGCTAAATCATATCACTGATTATAATATAAACGATTGTATGAAAAAAGAACCGATAATAAGTTATTTATAAGAATAGTTAATAACAATGTATGATAAATACACCGATTATGAATGAAAAAGAATGTGAAAAGGAAGGGAGAATGCTGGATAAACAGAGAGACGTGATAGCAGAGTCCTGCGACATAATGTTTCATACAGCTGCGAGATATGTAGTAAGTATAGTCCTCCTGTTAACTCCTTTGCTTTTGACGGATCGAGGGGTAGAAAAAACAGAAGCAAAACCCGTATCCTGGGAAAAAACAGTGTTTTTATGGAGAGAAGAAAACGAAAGTGAACTTTCGGGCAGGAGTTTGCAGACCGATGAAAATGACTGTCGTTTACTCGTACAGAATATTAAAGGTTTTATAGGGTTCAGGACGGATGAGAACTTTGAACCGGTATTTATTGATGGAGATGTGAAAGGCGTAACCGGTTACAATAAAGAGGATTTTCTATCCAGCAGGGCAAGATGGTTAGAAATAATCGTATCCGAAGACTTGCCTCTTATTTTTAAAAATGTAAAAACAGCTTTGTCTAATCCGGCCGCTTCCACCGAAATAGAGTATCGGATACGGAATAGGGATGATGATATAAAGTGGGTCAGGCAGGTTATTCAGAAAACTCCGTCAGTTTCCGGAAAGCGCGGAGAAGTACAGGGATTTATTCGTGATATCACCGGAAGTAAACTGGCAGCGATTTCCCTGGAAAAAATTGGGAACGCACGCATAAAAGAAATTAACCACAGGATAAAAAATAACCTTCAGGTGATCTCATCCCTGCTCAGTTTCGAAGCTGATAAATCTATCGATCCAGAAATTATTGAAGCGTTTCGGGAAAGCCAGAACCGTATAGCCTCAATGTCTCTTATCCATCAGGAACTCTGCATCGGAGAAACGTACACAATTGACTTTGCCGACTATCTTCGGAAACTCACTGCAGAACTTTTCAATTCCTACCGGGTAGGAAATGAAAGGATTAATTTGAGATTGGACCTCGAACAGGTTTATATGGAAACAGATACCGCGGTACCCCTTGGTATTATTGTCAACGAACTGGTTTCAAATGCCCTGAAGCATGCCTTTCTACCTGGAAAAGAAGGAGAAATTCGAGTAAATCTTTCCCGGATGAAGAATTGCAAAAAAGAATTTAAAAACTCCAAGAGCTCAGGAATTGTATCAGGTTACTCAAATGAAAAGAATTTGCAGTTCATCCTGACCGTAGAAGACAACGGCCGGGGAATTCCGGAATTGACGGACCTTCAGAATAAGGACTCCCTTGGGTTGCAGCTCGTAAACATTTTTGTTGAACAGATAGGAGGTTACATCGAACTTAAAAGAGACAAAGGGACAAAATTCAATATCCGCTTCAGTAAGCTGGAAATTGAGAAATGAAGCTTTCCGGGGCATTAATTCTCAGTCGTCCAATTAGGCATACATGCTGATAATAATATTACCTTCTCTTTAATTCCATATATCATTACATTATGAGTTTATTATGAGCTGTTGAAGTTACAACAGAGCTGGAGATTATAGTACTCATTCTTTTCTTATCTGTTTTAAACATCTTTATTTTTTATATATTCAGTCTTCCCGAATGACCCAGGTTCCTTTGCTTCTGTCCCTTATCTATCTGCTTCTGTCCCTTATCTATTATCTACTGTTAAATTTTTGAATATACAAAATATAAAGAAAGTTTTCCTATATGCACAGGTTTTAACCTTAACCTGCTGCTTTTTACTTACTCGGGATTCTTAAATATGTGTATTCAATGACTCAGATGTAAAAAAGAACTTTGGAGTGTTTTACCATGACCACGAATACAAATAAAAAAGAGTGATTTTACCTGCTATTCCTGTCTGCTTCTAATATCCCCCTTATGGGGTTTTGCTCATTTTCTATGCTACTTTACAGCAGATTCTCATCTGCCCATAGATCAAATACCTGCAATTGCTCTTCCGTATGGAAGTAATGCTCCCCTTGCTCAAGAACTTTAACTGTTGCTTGATACCTCGCTGCAAATGCTGAAATTTCGTCCCATTCAGACAGATTATCGTCCGAGCCGTACAAAATGGCAGTCGGTACTTTCCATTCAAAACAGATAGGGTTTTCTCTCACATAGCAATAATAGTCCCATTCCAATGTCTGTCCAATCGGCAATCGGATTTCATGCTCTGCTTTTAGTCTCTCTTCACTTACCTGGAAACCTTCCATCATATTGCGTATAATGCGTTCCATATTGACAACAGGCGAGAGAAACAAACTTTGCTTTATGTCAAAGTCATGATAGGCAAGCAGACTGAAATAGGCGCCCATGCTACATGCAAACAAATGAATGTCAGACGCAAGCGACTTTGCATGCTCATAAACAGCAACCAGATCACTTATGCAATTTTCGGGAATACAGGCATATTCCTCATCTACATGCTCACCGTGCATTGGCAGGTCAAAGCTTAACGCCTGGTAACCTTTTGCAACGGCCTTTTGTGCCATCATGGAAATTACGGTGTCCTCTTTATTAGAAAGGTTGCCGTGAACTTCAATCAATAGCTTTTCACCTTGCTTTCCCCACAGGATGGCAGGAATACGAGTTTTATTATTTGAGATATAAAAATGTCTTTTCTCCATTTTCTCACTTATCTCCTATATGGGCAAAGCATCCGTAAACTAGTACCGTGACCTAAATGTTGAACATACATTTTAGTGACTACCATCAGCTGATATTGTTTTGATCTAAATTGATGATCCATAATTAAGTTTTCATGGTACTAGTTCATGTCACTTCTCGATGATGAATATAAAACTTCATACATGACTGAATTTATCGGAGCCCTGAGCGTATCTACACTTCATCCAGATATCTCTGCAGCTTATCCGCAAGTTTGCCAATATGAATACCATCAACAAATGTATGATGAACCTGGACTGCAAACGGCATCATTAATTTGCCACCCCTTTCATGATATTTTCCCCAATCAAATATGGGTTGCGCTTTTTCCCTGTTTCCTAAATCCGTGTGCAAAATATGCGTAAACGTTATCCACGGAAGGGCAGAGAATTGATATACATCGTTTTCTACAGGGCCTGTAAAATGTTCTTTTTGATTTTCTGCCGTTACGATTGCCAGTTGTACAAACTTCTCAATCGTAGCCTGCATGGGCACGTTTACTACCTTAAATAATTCTGTTTCTTTATCCAGATATGTAAATGAGGTGTCAACGGAATCATATAACACAACTTCGCCATCAAGAAAACGATACCGAAACTCCTCGATTTCATTTGCGCATTTCGTAACAGCAAAGATAAACGCCATCGTAAATGACCAGTTATTTTCTTTAACGTACCTTTTAAAATTCTTCACATCAAGTTCAAAACTCACACAATATTGAGGCTGCACTGCATTCCTGTAGATTTGACAATATTCTTTTCTTTTCCATGTTTCAAAATTTATTATCTGGTAGCTGTTTCCCATATTTACGCCTTCGTTCAATACAATCCACATTCCGATATATTTTCTTTTAGTTTCACGACCTGTTTTCTCGACAGATCTCATACATTACCGTTTCTTTAAGTGGTTTTTCCGAGTATTATGGAAGTCGGGACTCAAAAAGACAGTGGTGGGATAACCTAAGATAAAAGTAATGCGGTTGGCTCAATGTATCAGGGGACGTTAAATTCTTTTCTTACAATATAAAGATCGAACAGTCCAACATTTTGAAGCTCTATGATAATTCATTCTGTTTTCCTTAATTCTATGCTTCATTATCAGTGCCTCACCTTTCAGGATGATGAATTAAGGAAAATTAAAAAACAGTTGATGGCATTGAAATTTTCTTTATAATGATCCCACTCCAAAAGTAATGTGGTTACTCCAAAAGTAATGTGGTTAGATCAAGTTTTGGGATAAGCTCATTCGTTAGTTATACAGTTTCCCATCCTGTAGTGTTTCCGAGAAGAAAAGGCCTTGAATTACGTTTCCAAAAAATCGACATGACTCATTCACACCAACATACTGCTTGCCATTCTTAAATATGGTGTCATTGTTTGCTCCGATTTCGATTTTGGAACCATCTCTCTGATAAAATGTGCATGTCGTATCTGCAGGTCTGTCATTAGCTTCTCCAAATCGAAAACTTAATACTTTTGCAACATTGACGGCTTTCTCAATATCTTCATCGCCGGTAAGATTAATGGTTTCATTTCCCTGCACAATTTGCACAGATATGATATTCGTTTTTTCCAGTTCATGAGCAACAGGTAAACCATGTGCAAGATAAAAATAGACCAGTAAAATAATAGTTGTAATAACAAATGGTATTATAAAATTTGCAACCTTTTTAATCATTCGACTTTAACTCCGTTTTATTTCGCAAAGAGTTTTCTTTCCTTTTTTGCTGCCGGAACTGCTCCAAGCCTGCCATAAATTTCTCAAAAAAAGAATTCACGGCGTTCCTTCTTTATTTATAGTTTTAATTGAGTGCCCGTAACATGCTTCTCTTTGTAGGGAAATTGCTTTTCAAAATCCTCCAGCTCCTCCTTTTCTATTTTAAAAATCTCGTCCTCATAAAATTCTCCTGAAACACCATTCAAGCTGTTATCGTAGAGTTCTAATGCCATAAATGCATCAACATCATCACCCCAGGATGACCGAATATTATATTCTTTAGCATTGACAAAACCAAAACGATGATAGTAGTCGGGATTTCCAAAAATAATAATACCCTTATATCCCAGCTGCCTTGCCTTTTCGATAGAATAATTTATTAATAAAGAACCGATCCCCTGCTTTTGATATGCCGGCAATACTGCAAACGGGCCCATACATAAAACTTCGAACTTTTTATTTTCCTCATTTATGACCTTAGCTTTTGAATAGATAATATTTCCGACGATTGTATCCTTATCACATGCAACGAAATCCAACTCTTTTACAAATGCAGGTACTTTTCTTATTTTATGCACTATAAGATGTTCATCACATCCCGGTTTGTATAAATCCCAGAATGCTTCTCTTGTCATGTATTCTACACTTTTGAAGTCCTTTTCTTCTTCTAATCTGATAGAGATGTTCATTGTCGTTTTCTGCTCCCTTCCAAAATAAATCCGTCTCTGCAATGAATGAAAATATAGATTACTCCACTTTCACATCAAAATTAAAATCTTTTGCTATATTTGTTTGCATCTGGCTTTTCACAATTGCTCCATCAGACTTAGTTTTCTCCGCTTTAAAATCCCTGTCTCCCCATCAAACTTGTTTTCGATGTGTTCAATATACTGCAACTTCCTGGGCAAGTCACTGTTCCCATAAACAACCGCATGACATCACTATAAATGAAATCATACCCTTCATATTCATGCACAGTTTTTATACGAAAACCTGTGCTTAAGTAGAAACAAAGAATCAGTTCTTTCGGTATAATACCAAACTTTAGCAGAATTCCTGATAATGCAACGATATTACGTATAAATCACACGAAAAGCGAAACTTTGTGGTCCTGAAGTGAGGTAATATACAATAGCAATTATAGCAATCAGTAGTGCAATAAGAAATATCAACGAAGTATTTTTTCTGGAAAGCTCCATATTATTTTCAACTCCTTCCTAAAAATAAAGGACATGACTGTTTAATAAATGGCCAGGTCACTCACCAAATAACATATTCTCTTTTAACTTATCGATTTGACATATTTTCTATTTAACTGATTGTAAAATAGGAAGAAAATTTTAATCCCCTAAACTCCTATTTGTTAACTCAATATAAATGTTCTGACCAAAGTCTCTAACAATTGCTATTTCTCACACTTTTGTATTCATTCCTGTTACATTGGTGCACATGTTTACTCTAAAAAACTGTGCATTTTTTAAGATTTGATATAGTTATAGGGCTTTTTAGTTCAAAAATACTCAAAATGCACCTATTTAAATAAAAACTATGTATCCATTACTTTGGTGATTTTTTGGTAAAATATCCTCAATCAGGTTATATCAAAGATCCTGACGCTCAAATTTGTTTCATTTTACATGATCATTCGCAGTACCAATTCAGGATACAACATTAGTATTGAGAACTTTTTTATATCCCTGCCTCTTATTCTCAATCATGAATTATTTGAAAAATAGGGCTATGGTTTCCCTTCTGGTTATGCTTTTGCTTGTTAGTTCCGCAGGTGCGGCTTCCGGTGCGGGTAACATTACAGCAGCTGAAACCTTTACAACTTCTATTAATTCCAGTACGGAGAACGATCTTTTTTCGGAATTAAGTGCACAAGCGGAGCTTTATAACAATAACTTTGATAATGTGCCTTCACTCGTCAAAAGACTTGTGGCAAGTGAAGAGATTGCAGGAACAATTGAACTTGAGAATGGTGAGATGCTCTACGTAACCGCACTTATGAGGGGTGGGAAAGTAGGCGAGTTTTACAAATACGACACTCCCAATGATCCCAATTCACAGTTAGGCCCCACCATAATCGTGGAATCCGATGAAGAAACCGTAAGAGAGACACTTGATTCGGATGATCCTTTAAGGAAGGCTGTAGAACAGATGAATGATGGTTCTCTAAATGTGACAGTAGAAGGTTTCTTCCGAAAAACGGTGCTCTGGAGCATAAAGCAGCTGTATTCCTGAACCCTTTAAAAATGTCCTTTCAGAATAAAGATTCGTATAAAAAACCTTTTGATTCCCCTCCTGTACCCCATAAGGAAGGGAATCCTGCTTTCTTTTCTTACTTTGGTTCAGTGCTTGACTATTTCTCCGGGAAGTGTGGCCCTTCCTTTGTGCATTACCACGCCAATATTTATGCTCGTATTGATGCCGGTGTGCACATCATCTCCCATGATCACGCCCAGTTTCCTTCTGCCGGAGTCAAGAATCCTGCCTCTCAACATTACCTTTATGTTCTTCCCGTCATGGCGGAGGTTTGCAACCTTTGTCCCGGCCCCGAAATTGCAGCGGCGGCCTATTACGCTGTCTCCCACGTAGCTCAGGTGCCCTACATGAGTGCCTTCCATAACAATTGTGTTTTTTATTTCAACGGCATTGCCTACCCTGACACGCTTGCCTATTGCAGTTGAAGGGCGGATAAAGCAGTTGGGCCCTATGTCACAGTTCTCACCTATTACCACAGGCCCTTCGATATATGACCCGCTTCGGATTATAGCACCTTTTCCGATTGCAACTTCTCCTTTTATGACTGCGTATGGCTCAACGGTACCTTCGCAGCTGCCTTTGTGGTCTTTTAAAAGGTGTTCGTTTGCTTTCAGGAGGTCCCAGGGATATCCGATGTCAATCCACCTGCCTTCGAGGGGGCTGTAACCCACAGGTGTCCCGCTGTCGATCAGCATCTGGATGGAATCCGTTATCTCAAGTTCCCTTCTCACGGAGGGCCGGGTTTTGTCAATAAAGTCAAAAATGGACTCCCTGAAAAGGTAAATGCCGGCATTTGCAAGGTTGGTTGGGGGGGTTTTCGGCTTTTCAATTATCCTGACAACTTTATTATTCTCGGTCTCGAGCACTCCGAAGTTCGAGGGGTTTTCTACCTCTTTTACGCAGATGACAGCTTCTTCTTTCCTTGAGACCAGGGCCTTTAAGTCCTCCTGTTCTATGAGCATGTCCCCGTTAAGTACAAGGAATGCCCCTTCAACGTGTCCCCTGGCGTAGCCTATCGCATTTGCAGTTCCGAGCTGCTCTTTTTGCTGCACGTACTCAATGCTCACTCCCCATTTGCTTCCGTCCCCGAAGTGGGCTTTTATTTGCTCTTCAAGGTATCCCGTAATGAAGACAAAGCCCTCGATACCGGCTTCTATCGCTGAGTTCAGGATATGTTCAAGTATCGGTTTGTTTGCAACCTTAAGCATCACTTTCGGGCAGTCGGAGGTAAGAGGCTCCATTCTTGTGCCTTTGCCTGCCACGAGGACAACTGCTTTCATTTAAGTGCCTCCTTTACGATTTTCTCTGCCATCCCATAGATTTCGTCTACGTTTTCCCGGGCTTCTGCCGTAATCCTGACCTTTGTTTCCGTTCCCGAGGGGCGGACAAGCACCCAGCCGTTTTCGAGTTCCACGCGGATGCCGTCAATATCAAGGACTTTTCCGAGGGGTTCAAGCTTTGTTTTTACCTTTTCCATTAACTCGGCTTTCTTTTCGTTTGCACACGGAAGAGCTCCCCTTTTTGTGGCATAGACAGGAAGTTCTGCCCTGAGTTCGCTTAATTTCTTTTTCCTGACAATCTCAACAAGCTTCGCAGCAGCATAGATCCCGTCAGGGCAGTAGGAAATCCTGGGGAAAATCCAGCTTCCTGATGGCTCTCCGCCGTAGATGGCCCCATACTGCTTTATGCCCTCTGCAACGTAAACATCCCCAACCCTGGTCCTTATGATTTCCGAACCTTCAAGATAATCGTCAACCATCATAGAGGTGTCCACAGGCACGACTACAGCTTCTTTTTCGCCTCCGCACTCAAAACGCCCGAAGATTGCGAGCAGTTCATCTCCGGAGATGAAGTTGCCTTTTTCGTCGACTGCCATCATCCTGTCCGCGTCCCCATCATGGGCTATTCCGAGGTCGGCTTCGAACGCCACAACGGCTTTTTTGAGCAGGGAAAGGTTCTGGTCGTTAGGTTCGGGGTTCCTTGCAGGGAAGTGCCCGTCAGGCTGGGAGTTCAGGGTTATTACCTGGCAGCCGAGTTCCTGCAGGAGATATGGAGTGATTGTACTTCCGGCTCCGCATCCGCAGTCAAGAACTACGCGCAGTTTTGAATTCCCTACGAGCCTCTCGATCAGATCTATGTGGCTCCGAATGGCGTTTTCGTCCTCGGCAACATTTCCAATGAGGTCCCAGGTAACTCGCAAAAAATTTCCGTTTTCGATAGCATCCTCAATTTCTTCCTGCTGGGCCGAATCAAAAGCCATGCCGTCAGGGTTCCACAACTTTATCCCCACATACTCTGAGGGGTTGTGTGAAGCCGTAACCATTACTCCGCACTCATATTCTCTGGCTGCGTATGCCAGGGTAGGGGTGGTTACCATTCCCACCTTTGTAACATCACAGCCTGCTGCAGTCAGCCCGGCAACCAGGGCGTGCTCTATCATAGGCGCCGAAACTCTGGGGTCCCTCCCGATAACCGCGGTCTTTTTTCGGCTTCCCAGAACAAGCCCTATCTGTAGTGCAAGTTCGGGTGTAACTTCTTTATTGACTATGCCTCTAATTCCTGAAGATCCGAAGAGTTTCATAAATCCCACTCCATATTTCGTGAGGTCCCTTTTTGTTCTGAAGTCCCATATTCTGTTGTTAGATTTATAATCCTGAAAATCCGGTCCTGATCCGAAATTCTCAGTCCGTACAATCATTCGACAGTAACACTCTTTGCAAGGTTGCGGGGTTTGTCAATGGAGCAGTTCCTGGCAAGAGCCGTATAATAGGCAAGCAGCTGAAGTACGACAATACTCAGCAGGGGAGACAGCAGTTCGTCGCTCTGGGGTACTCTGAGGACAACATCTACATACTTCGTGATCTCTGTGTCCTTGTTGTCGGCAACTGCTATTACAAAAGCATCCCTGGCTTTTACTTCCTTTATGTTGCTGAGCATCTTTTCATAAGTATGCCCTCTGGTGGCAATCGCAACTACCGGGGTTCCCTCATCAAGCAGGGCAATCGGACCGTGTTTCAGTTCTCCTGCAGCGAAGCCTTCGGCATGCACGTAGGAAATTTCTTTGAGTTTCAGGGCTCCTTCTAGAGCTATGGGATAGTTAAGATGCCTGCCAAGGAAGAAGTAGCTTTTTGAGCGAGCAAAGCCATCGGCACATTCCTTTATTATTTCCTTCTGGTTTAGGATCTGCTGGATCTGTCCGGGGACTTTCCTGAGGTCCGTAATGAAACTTTTTACATAATCCGGACTAAGCCTGTCCCTTACAAGAGCGAATTTTACGGCGAGGAGATATAGAAGGGTAAGCTGGGTGGTGAAGGTCTTTGTGGCAGCAACTCCGATTTCGGGCCCTGCACGTGTATAGAGCACACTGTTTGCTTCCCTTGTAATCGTGCTTCCCACAACATTTGTAATCGCAAGTGTAGGGCAATTGTAAGACATAATCTCCCGCACGGCTGCAAGGGTATCGGCAGTTTCTCCTGATTGAGTAATCGCAATGGCAAGGGTCCCTTCATTCATAACAGGATTTCTGTACCTGTATTCAGAGCAGATGTCAATGTCGCAGTGAATTCCTGCAAGCTGTTCAAACAGGTATTTCCCGAGCAGGCCTGCGTGCCAGGAGGTTCCGCAGGCGAGAATCTGAACCCTTACAAGTTCCCTGATTTCGTCCTCACTGAGGTTCAGTTCTTTTAAGTAAATATCTCCTTCCAGTTCAGAGACTTTGCCTGCCAGGGTGTTATGAATTGCAGTGACCTGTTCGTGAATCTCTTTCAGCATGAAATGTTCGTAACCTGCTTTTTCCGCAGCCTCAAAGTCCCATTCTATCTTTTCGATCTTCTTTTCCCTGGGTTTTCCTTCCCTGTCAAAGATCTCCACGCCTGCAGGACTCAGGACTGCCGTCTCAAAGTCGTTTACGAAGACAACATCTCTGGTGTGGCTCAGAAAAGCAGTTACATCGGATGCAGCAAAGTTTTCCCCTTTCCCAAGCCCGATGACGAGAGGGCTGTCCTTGCGGGCGAGCACGAGTTTCCCGGGTTCATCAGCAGAGAGGATTGCAAGGGCATAGGACCCTTCAATCTCTTTTAAGGATTCTCTGAGTCCGACAAGGAGTTCGCATTTAGCTTCTTTTCCATCCGGTTTTCCATAGATGTGTTTGTGGAGGAGGTGTGCGACCACTTCGGTGTCGGTTTCGGAGTTGAAGACATAGCCTTCTCCGGTGAGCTGTTCTTTCAGTGCCATGTAATTTTCTATAATCCCGTTATGTACCAGCGAAATTTTTCCCGGGTTACCTCCTGAGTTATGAGGGTGGGCATTTTTCGTGCTTGGACGGCCGTGGGTTGCCCAGCGTGTGTGTCCTATTCCTACGCTTCCTCCGAGGTTCTTCGGAATTTCGGCTTCGAGATTTACGATTTTCCCGACTGCCTTGTAAGTTTCAATTTCTTTACCAAGAACGGTAATCCCTGCGGAGTCGTATCCTCTATATTCAAGTTTTTTCAGGGACTCTATAATGACCGGTGCAGCAGCATTTCGCCCTGCATATCCGACAATTCCACACATTTTTAATCTCCTTTTTAAGAGCTCAGAGGACCACCGAATCACGGGGGAGGTCTCTGTAAATGGTGTTTCCAGACTCTACCTGACAGTTGACAGCAATCATTACGCCGGCTTTCACAAGCACCCTGTCTCCTATCCGGTTATCGTCTCCAAGTATGGTACCGAGCTTCGGAGCAGTGTGAATCTTGCAGTTTATGTTTATCTCAAGGTTTTCTTTTTCCTCTGCAGTAAAGCCCGGGCCAAGGGTATTGTTGCTACCGATTATGCAATTAGAAATCTGTCCGTGGGAAGAAATCCTGCAGTCGTTCATTATGATGCTGTTCTGGATTTCGGTAAAGGACCTTATGGACACATTGTCTCCTATTGTGGTAGAGGGCAGAATTACTACATTAGGTCCTATATCACAGTTTTCCCCGATAACTACCGGGCCTACTATATAGGTTCCGGCACGGATTCTTGAGTTTTTCCCGATTGCAACCTTCCCGCGAATTATTACCCCTTCTTCAATTTCTCCTTCTTGCTTAAGGTTCCTGGAGGAGTTTAATACAGTCGAGTTTGCTTTCAGGAGGTCCCAGGCATGAACCGCATCCAGCCATTTGGATTCGGTCGGGATTGAAGTGACGACTTTTCCTTCGTCAATCATAAGCTGGAGAGTATCGGTTATTGCGTATTCTCCATTTTCGGATATCGGAGTTTTTTCTATTGTTTCAAAGACCTGCGGAGTAAAAATATAAATTCCCGTATTTACGATATGGCTCAGGTCCCCGGGCCTTTTTTCCAGAATTCGGGTAACTCGTTTATTTTCTTTCAATACTACTCCATACCCTGCTGTTTCCTCCATTCTCACGGTTAAAAGGCTTGCATCTCCCTCATAGTTGTTAAGAAGATCTGCAATGGTTTTAGATTCTACCAGGTTGTCTCCGTTAAGGACGAGGAATTCGGAATCTTCGGGACTTATTTGTTTTTTTGCCTGTTCAATTGCATGTGCTGTCCCAAGCTGGGCTTTTTGCTCAACATATGTTATATTGACCCCGAAATTCAGCCCGTCTTCAAAATAGTTCATTATGCGTTCTTTTTCATATCCAACAATAAGGATGATCTCTTTTATTCCATTTTTCTCAAGCGAAGATATGACGTGTTCCAGAATGGGTCTGTTGGCCACAGGAAGCATTACTTTGGAACGAGTAAGCGTAAGAGGCCTGCAGCGCAGTCCTTCCCCTGCTGCAAGGATAATAGCTTTCATAGAGTTAAAGAACTTTTTTTTAGAATTTATACATTACCTTCAAATGCGATCTCATTTAAATATATTAATAAGTTTATTTAATTCAAAGACTCAAATACATTATGTAAAATATTAAAATGAGTTACTGGTCTATTTAAAGGGAAAATTATATATAAGAAGTTGTCACTCTCCGGTTTTAAGAGTGATGAACATTCTAATTTTCTCAAAACTGAAATGCAGGTTTTATCCGTATAAGATAAAAAGCCCTGCTACATAAAACAGATACGCTCCTAGAATCGCGCCTCCTTCCCACCTTTCTAGTTTTTTTCCCGTTATTCCGAAGACTACAAGGGCGAGAGTTATAAAGAACATGAATGGAAAATCGTATTTTGCAAGCTGTTCCGAGACAGGAAGTACGCGAATCTGGGAGGACACCCCGAGGACCATGGCCACGTCCATTGTGTTTGCCCCAAGGATGTTTCCTATGGAGAGGTCCTGGTGCCCTTTCCTGAGAGAGGCAATTGCAGTTGCAAGTTCGGGAAGGGAGGTTCCTATTGCAACCGCCGTCAGGGCTATTATTACTTCGGGTATGCCTATCCATTCGGCTATCTTTATTCCGGAATCTACCAGGATCCTGCTTCCTATAACTACGGAAAAGGAACCGAGAACGAAGAAAGCTATGTCCTTCCGGATATCTTTGATCTTTATCTTTTCTCTTCCGGGCTCGTCATCTTCGAATAACACACGCTGGGTCTTTGAAGCGTGGAATAGGAAGGCAAAAAACACAAGCAGAAGTATTATTCCGTCGAGATGGTTCACATTTCCGTCGCGGCTGACTATGATGAGGACAATTCCTGAAAGGAGCATAAGCCCGCTTTTAATGGGAAAGGTATCGTCCTTCACGGGGATTGCTTTTACAGTGATAATCGAACCCAGTACAAACCCGGTGTTGCATATGACCGAGCCGACTGCATTTCCTATTGTTACATCCGTATGCCCGAGATAAGCTGCTGTTGCAGAAACTGCAAACTCCGGAGCTGTGGTTGCAAAACTTACGATCGTAGCCCCTATAAGCATTTTCGGGATCCCGCTTTTGTTTGAGATTGCAACCGCAGCTTCAATAAACCAGTCCGAACCTTTGCTTATCATGGCAAGGCTGAGCAGAAAGAGAAAGATCAAAAGCAACTCCATGGAGTCCTTTAAAGAGGACAAGGAATATAACTCAAACGCTCTTGTTTTTTCCAGTTTCCATGGATTGTAGATGTTGTAAAAAACTATTCTTTCGCTTTAAGGGGGTTAACAACAGAGTCAAGTTTATATAAAACAATTGTATGATAATGTATGCATCTTCAAGTGTTATGTGCTTTTTTGGCAATACAACCTTTAGGCAATACAACCTTTAGATATCTTTCCGTTCACTATCTCGGATATTTGTCAAATATTTTTGGTAAGTTAATGCATCATTACAGGGAATCTCATGCTTGATCCAATACTCCTACTAGGGCTCGTGGTTGCCGTGCTTGTAATGTCTCTTGTCGCACAGGCACTTAGCTTCTATTTCCGGATTCCTTTTATCATTTTCCTGTTGATCGAAGGAATCATCGCAGGGCCCGAGGTCCTTAACCTGGTGAACCCGGCCCTATATGTCGACGGGCTGAGCACTATCGTGGCAATCTCGGTATCCGTTATTGTTTTTGACGGCGGGCTCCATATCGACCTGAAGCACATAAGGATGGTTCAGGAAAGTGTCCTGAAGCTGACAACAATAGGGGTCTTTGTGACTTTTCTTGGCACCACGGTTCTGACCAGCTGCCTGATAGGGCTCCCACTCGAACTAGCTGCCCTTTTCGGAGCCCTTGTAACGGCAACGGGCCCGACAGTGATAACCCCAATTGTGAGAAATATCCAGGTCAGCCACAAGCTTGGCAAGATCCTGGAGCTTGAGGGGGTCCTGAATGATGCTGCCAGTGTGATCCTTGCGGCCATGGTCTTCGAATGGGTAGCAGCAGAACTTTCCGGGACTGATGCTGTAGTCTTTATCCTTTACAGGCTGGGGATCGGAATTGCACTGGGGTCCTTGAGTGGGTTTGCTCTCCGCTGGTTTTTTACACGGGGAAAGGCGATCAGCAATCGGACTGCAAGGCTGGTCTCCCTTACCGCGGTATTTTCCTGCTTCGTCCTTTCGGAATACCTGGGCAACGAGTCCGGAATTCTGGCGGTAGCCATCTTCGGGATCATCCTCGGAACTTCGGAATTCCCTTATAAGGATACTATCAAGGAATTCAAGAGCGACATTGTGATTGTTATGCTTTCCCTGATTTTTATCCTGCTTGCTGCAATGATTAAATTCGAATATATTCTGAGAATAGGGGCAAGCGGAATAGCCCTTGTAATGCTTCTCATATTCGTGATCCGTCCTTTTGCAGTCTTTGTTTCTATGTGGAACTCGCAGATCGGCACGAATGAGAAACTTTTTATTTCCTTTGTCGGGCCCAGGGGCGTTGTGCCGACTGCGGTTGCGACCTATTTTGCAATCAAGCTTGATTCAATGGGCATTCCCGGAGGACAGACCCTCGTGGGGCTTGTCTTCCTTACGGTTATTATCACGGTCTTCATGAGTGGCAGCCTGTCAAAAAAAGTGGCAGAGGTGCTGGAGGTAATCCCTATGGAAATCCTTATTATTGGTGGAGGAAAGGTAGGCAGGATTCTTGCCGAACGTTTTGACAAAAGAGGAGAAAATGTAGTTGTTGTGGATATTTCCGAGGACAACTGCAAGAAATGCATGGAACTCGGAATCCGTACTGTCCAGGGAGATGCTGGAGACGTGAATGTCCTGAAAAAGGCAGGAATAGAGAATGCCAAATATGTGGTTGCTACAACTAATCAGGATAATACGAACCTTCTCTTCTGCCAGCTCGCTAAAGCTTCTTTCGGATTCAGGGGTGACCAGCTGGTAGCCAGGGTAAACGAAATCGAAAACCTGCAGGCTTTCTGGAACCTGGGGATCCGCTCCATGAGCCCGGCCATGACCACTGCAGTTGTGCTGGACAACATGATCGGAAGACCCCATCTTTTCTCAATGTGTGAGGTGGGAGGTGAAGGGGATATGATGGAAGTCAAGGTTACGAACCCCAGGGTGATCGGGCAAGCCATCAAGGATATCCAGTTCCCTGAAAAGAGCCTTCTGGTTATGGTTCAGCGGGGAAGTGATTCTATTATCGCCCATGGAAACCTCGTGCTTGAATATGAAGATATCGTAACCGTTATCGGAGAAGGAGATGCAGCCAAGCAGACCGCGTCCATACTTCACAAATAACTTTTAATATATTGCGGAGTATACTCCCTGGTAATTTGATAAACACATGCTGAAAATCGAATATCAGAGGAAGTCTCAGAGAAAGTGATTTTGTATCATGGATTCAGACCTGGAAAGGAAGATAAATCTTTTCTCTGTGTGGAAAACATGCACTGAAATGGTATGCACTCCTATTCCTTCTCCCGGACTTTCCCTTGATGGGAAGTGCGGAATGCATAAATGCATAATATCTGAATGTTTTATATCAAATGTTTTCAACCATAACCGAAAATTTTTATCCGCAACCGAATATTTTCACCTGTGACCGAATACTTTCACCCCGCCTCACTTAGCTTTATATTCTCTGCTGCGGTACTTTAGAGTGCCTCACAATTTGATGAAAATAACCATGAGGCTTGAGGTAGATTAAAGATGAAACAGATTGCAGAATCCATTAGAGACCGGTTTATGAAACTTGGCATCGATGTGCCTGTTGAGGACATCGAAAGCAGGCTTGACGAGTTGATCACGAAGTTCAAAGTGCCTTCAAACGAGGCACAGCGCAGCGTAATAAACTATTTTTTGAAGAAATATTCCATTCCTAAAAATGAGTTTTATGTCCGGCAGGCTGAACCCCAGCTCACTAAAATTGTGGATATTACTGAGAACGGACAGTGGGCAAATCTTAAGGCAAAGGTTGTTCAGCTCTGGGAAAATACCCATGAATCCATCTCCCAGGTTGGGCTCCTCGGAGATGAGACCGGGATCATAAAGTTTACCATCTGGAAAAATGCCGAACTTCCTCCTCTTGAACAGGGAGAGAGCTACCTTCTCCGGAGCGTTGTTGTAGGAGAATACAACGGTAGATTCCAGGTCCAGTTTAATAAAAACAGTTCCGTAGAGAAGCTTTCCGATCCCGTTGAAGTAGGGGGAGGCGATTTCACTCCCGCAGCAAGAGAAGCCGAACTCCGGAATATTGTCGACCTGGTGGGGAACCAGTGGGCTACAGTAAGAGGAAAAGTGGTCCAGCTCTGGGAAAATTCCCATGAGTCAATCGAACAGGCAGGGCTTATAGGAGACGAAACCGGTGTTATTAAATTCACCAACTGGGCAAGCTCCGAACTTCCTGATATGGAGGAAGGCAAAAGTTACATGCTTAAAAATGTGGTCGTTAACGAGTGGAACGGCAAGATCCAGATCCAGCTTAATAAATCAAGTTCCATAGAAATACTCGATGAAGATATCGAGGTGGGGACTTCCTCTTTTACATATTTCGGGGCAATGATTGACATTCAGACCGGGTCAGGGCTTATAAAGCGGTGCCCTGAATGCAAAAGGGCCCTGGTTAAAGGTGCTTGTGCAGAGCATGGAAAGGTCAAAGGAGAATATGACCTCAGGATAAAGGCAGTCCTTGATTCCGGAACTTCCACACAGGATGCCCTGATTAACCGGGAGCTCACCGAAGAGCTTGCAGGAATCTCTCTTGATAGCGCCATTGCAATGGCTGCGGATGCCCTTGACCCCGGGGTTGTGCTGGATAAATTGAAACATGAGCTTGTCGGCAGGTATTACACAGTCAGTGGGCACAGGCTTGACCGCTATATCCTTGTGGAATCGATCACTCCGAGGACTTCTCTGGACAGGGAACTACTTAATGAAATGTTTGCTGAACTGGGGGTGGAGTAAATGGCAGGCTTCTTTAGAGAAGTGTCGCGCAGGGTTTTCGCCCAGGAATTAAAAGACTCAAACCTCACATCCCGGGATGAAACCGACCAGTATGCTCCTCAGTATCTCCTTACACCTACGGGAACGAAGGTGAACCGTATTTTCATTGTGGGAACTCTTATCGAAAAGGAGGATATAGGTACCGACTCCGAGTACTGGAGAGGCAGGGTTTCCGACCCTACAGGTTCCTTCCTTGTTTATGCAGGGCAGTACCAGCCCGAAGCCGCACAGTTCCTTGAGGAGTGCGAACTGCCTGCTTTCGTAGCGGTCATTGGCAAAACCAGCACCTATACCACAGACGACGGAAATGTCCTGACCTCTATCCGTCCGGAATCTATCCAGCAGGTGGATGAACTGACAAGAAATCTGTGGGTGCTCGATACTGCAAAGCAGACTCTTGAGAGAATAAAGGCAGTTGAGGCACAGGAAGACCCTAACTCAAAGCTTGCAAGGGAGCACTACTCTACCGATATTGCGATTTACTGTGAAATGGTGAAAAAAGCTCTTGAGTCCCTTAAAGATAATTTCTGAGATCTAATGCCCTGGAAATAATCCCCGAGAATCATAAAAAGCAGTAATGATAAGTAATCGTGAAATTCAGGGGCTTTTGCCCTGAATCCACGTTTTTAAACCAGGAAGATCTTTGTGTTTTTAATTTTCTGTTAATTCTTTTCTTTACCCTTGATTTTTACTTTATTTTCATTTTGTTTTTCCTTTTATTTTGCTTTTTCCTTTATTCTCTTCATTTTTCGGATAGTTTTCTTCCAATCTTTTACGTACTGGCTCTGTTTTTTTATTTTTTAGGTTCTGGCAGCGTTAAAAGGCAAAATATAGATAAATAAACGAAACATGATATGAAATAAGCAATAAGTGTTTGAATAAGAGTTAGCGCTAAAATAAGTTAATGAATTGGTATATGAGATGATCCTGTGAAAACCTATCTTGTGGTCTGGTTCAGTAGTGAGGGAGTTCGCCCGTCTGAGGTCAACCAGAGGCTCCTGTCCCTGGGTTTCGAGCCCATGCAGGGAAGCTACGATTTCGTATATAATTGGAACAGCAATGTTGACGTCGAGAGAATTCTCGAGTTTGGAGACAAAGTCTACCTGAGCCTTCAGGGGACGGGGGTAATGTTCAAACTGGAGACTATGTGAACTGACAGGAGTTTGTCAGATACGTAAGTTCCAGAGACCTTGCCTAGCGGGGCATGTGCCCGAATTCTGACAATAAAAATCCTTAGTATATTCCTATGCTACCTTTTTCAGGTCCTTCCTGCAGGCTCAGGTGATCAGACTTCTTTTATTTCCTGTTCTCTTCCTCTTTTTGTTTTTTCAGGGCATCCTGAAACCTGATATATTCACAGCTATCTCCTTCAAGGGTAAGAATCCGACCTTTAATACTTCCTTTTTCAATTATCAGTTCCACAGCACTCGGTTTTGACATCCTGGGTTTTGTCGGGGAACCCGGGCAGACAAGTATGACCTCTTTTTTCTCAATCAAAGGGCGATGAAGATGTCCGAAAATCAGGACATCCACTCCCATTTCCCTGGCAAGGTAACCCTGAGCAGTTGTATCTATCACGGACAGCCCTCCTTCATGCACCACCCCTATTCTGATCCCTTCAACATCAAATTTCAGCTTTTCGGGAAGGAGCTGTCGGAGTTCGAAGGTATCGGCATTTCCGGCAACGGCTTTCAGCTTGCCACTTGCATTGAACGCCTGATATGCTTCTACAGTACTGAAGTCCCCTGCATGGACGATCAGGTCGCAGTCCTTGAGGATATTTTGAAGTTGAGGGGGGACTTCGCCGGTCTTGAGGTGGGTATCGGAAATTGCGATCAGCTTCATGGAAAACCTCCGGGTAGATGATTATGCAGTATTGCAGAAAAACAGGTGGTTCGGATTCCAGACCCGTGAGTCCGGAATAATTCGAACTGAAAGATAAAAGTCAGGAAACTTATTCGACTGTCAGGTCAACAAGTTCGTATTCAAGGTTCTCGGTTTCTAACCTGCTCAGGAGCGCAGAGACCTGTTCGTCCACCGACACGACCAGGGATGAAAGACCGTGGTATGCAGCTTCGATTACGGATTCGTTTGTACCGAACATGACATTGGGACTTATGCCGATCTTGCGAAGGGCAATTAACGATTCCACCCCGATTGCTGCTATATAGGGTTTTGAGCCTGCCAGTGCTTTCAGGCGGTCGAGGTCAACTTTTCTTGATCCACCGCGTTCGACTCTGGGAACCTTGCAGATTGTGATGGTAGCATTTTCCAGGTCTATGAGACCTTTGAGGGTTGTTACTCCCACATCTTCTCCCTCGGCTGCATTGGATATGACAGTGCCTGAAGCTCCTGTTTTTTCCGTGCTGCTTACATAGAGAAGTCCGTTTTCCATTTTCAAGTAAACCTGCTGGCCTTCTTTGAGGTCCTCTTTTGTGATGGCTGTCCAGGTAGAGACATGGCTGATGATGTCCTCCATGACAAAGCGGGCGTACTGTTTCATTTCAGCAGCGTTTTCAAGGACCCATTCCACGCCCTCTTTTGTAATCCTGTACCGGACGCGGCCCTCGGTTACAATGAGCCCGTCGTTTACAAGCTCCTTGATGTATTCGGAAACAGCCTGAGGGGTTATTCCTATCTTTGCGGCAATCTCCTTTTGCCTGACATTGGGCTGGTGGGCAGCAATCTCAATAAGGACCTGAAATTTGGTGACGCCGCTCTTGGTCTGGAGGATCTTAATCATCAATCGTAATTCTCCTCAACATCTTCAATTATTTTTAATCTCTGCCCCATTACTGAAAGCCTCTCGGACCTGCGGGCAACGGCGCAGATATAAAACGGATTTTTGTTAAGAGTCCGTGTGAGGTTGCTCATCGAGGTATTACCCTCTTCTACCAGTCTTTCCAGTTCATCCATTGCATCCTTTACCTCCTCATACGGTTTGAAGGTCAGCATTATGATGTCACTGAGGTCTTCAAAGGAACACTGAAAGTTCACCTGAACCTTTGAATAAGAACTGTGGTATTCTTTTGAGGGTTTTTGTCCTGCTTCAGGGACTCTCCACTGGCTCTCGAGGAGCCCGGCTTTTTTCAGAATATGAAGGCTTCTTGATGAGTCCGAACCTATGAACTCATCAATTTCTGCTCTTGTCATCCATTTGCTAGAAAGTGCATCGAATATTTTTTTATGGGTTCTTGATCCAAATGTCCTGAGTAATGGTACTAAATAGGAAGGATCGTTAATTATTCGAGTTCGTTTACCCATTTATGTCCTCTCCTTCTCGCCTTATATTATCAGCTTTCAAATATGATAAAGATTTGTGATATGATAATTCTTTGTAATCGACATCAAGCTTCTTTGTAATCGATATCAAGCCCTTCGGGCCCGTCCCAGGAAAAAACAGGAGCAATGCGCTTCAGATTATGGGTTTTTTCATGCAGGGCGTGGGCAACAATCGGAAGAGCAATGGTAGCGTCCACAAAAACCTGTACTTTCTTTGCCTGAGGGGCGATCTTTCCCCAAGAGACAGCTTCATCAAAAGTGCAGCCTGAGAGACCTCCCCAGTGTGGGGAATCGGAAGTATACTGGATCGCGTAGTCATGTCCGCCAATATCCATCCCGAGAATAGAAGCTATTACTTCGGTCTGCTGGATAAAGTTTTTCGGAACTCCGCCTCCTACATAAACAACACCTGTACGTTCGGATTTTTCCACGATCTGTGTGATCTCATCCACGTCTTTTATCTGGTCTATTTCAAGTTTCAGCCCTTTCCTCCTTGCAATGGTAAGCCCTATTCCTATGGAACTGTCTGACAGTGCAGGTACAAAAATCGGGACATTGTACCTGTATGCGCTTACAACTATCGAGTCTTCGGCAGCTCCTCTCCTGACAAGCTCCTTTCCGAGCAGGTACATGAATTCTCTGGAAGAACAGGTAATTTCCCCGATCTCCGGCGCAAAATCCGCAATCAGGTTGTCTGCGGTCCTGAACTCTTCTTCCACTGCAAAGACGTCATAAATCCTGTCCACTCCCTGTTCGAAGAGTTTTTCATCATCAGCCAGATGTGAACCCACATAGTGTTTCCTGCCGAGGGCTTCGTGACAGTCATGGAACAGGTTTGCTCCTGTGCTTACAAGGCAATCGATCATTCTTTCCCGGATCATATGGGAAATAACCCTGCGCATCCCGGCAGGGACCATGGCTCCGGATAAACCCATAAACACAGTCGTATTCTTCTCTTTAAGCATGTTATACCAGGCCTGGACTGACTCTGCCAGCTTCCTTCCCTGAAAGCCGGTCCTGAGCATTCCGTCCATCAATTCACTTACGGACCTGTCTTTTACATCAATAGGAACGGTCGGGTTGTTCGTAAATACATTGTGATGCATGCCATTCTCCATAATAAGCAGATAGAGGTAGGTTTGCCTGTGCCCTCGGAATCTTGTCTGGCAGGTACCCGGCAATAAAGGTAGGAGACACAAATAACGTTAAGGGATTATATATTTTTTATTAAATATCAATATATGCAGACTCTCTATCCTGAAACTTCTTTATAGAGACAGGCTTCTCCGAAGGGGACTTTTTTACTGTGTTGATTGTCGATCAGGTGCCGGATTGACGGATTGATAATTAATGCTGAGTTAACGATTGGTTTGATTATCAATGCTGAGTTGATGATTGACCTGGTGATTGGATGCTAATAATTGTGATCTGGATAGAGTATTAGAGATAGTATAGGGAAATAGATGTGTAAATAGATGTATTGCAGTAAAATATGTAATGTCTGTAAACAGGCAAAGTATGTAATTAATATCTGTAATAGTACTGTAATGTATATTAAACAACAGCATTAACCGCAGTTCCGGCGCAGTTTCAGTATGACGGAGTTTCAGTATGAAGTTCCTTTTTAAATTATAAAAACTGCTGCGGATATTACAGTCATCCAGTCTCCACTTTCCTGTACTGAAGACGACTTTGGGATGCTGAAGGTTTTGAGAGGGGGTTCATTTATCCAGGTGCTGTACATGCTTCCTGCAAGTTTTATGGCATGTTCTCCCACTTCATGTGCGCTTTCTTCGTAAGCATGGTACTCGGAAATATAGCCGTGTTTGCTTATGTCTCTGGGAAGTGCGCATCCTACGGAGGTGCTTAAGGTCTTTCCAGGTTCATTGGAAGAGATTCTGGACATTACACAGAAAACTACCTCTCCAGGACTAAGTTCTTTCAGGCCATCTTCCTTTGTCACAATTTCACAGTTTGGAGGCAGGATCGAACTTACGGTTACAAGGTTAAATTTTTCAATACCTGCGTCCCGGAGTGAAACCTCAAATGATTCAAGTTTTTCGGAGTGCGAACCAACTCCACTTGTAAAGAATACTTTTCTAGGAATTAACTTTGTGATCATCTTTACTTCCTTGCGAGGCCATCAATTTGAACTTAATTGAAATGGCAATTATCATTTTTAAGCGTTGCCCTTCAATTTCGCTGGAAAAAAGTCCTATTGCTGTTTCTTCAGGCATTAGCGGAGTGCAGGAGTTCATATCTATACTTTTATATTTAAACGTGTTTTATTCGGGAGTTTTTATGTATATTTTTGCAATCCGAAGTTCTTTTACTCTTATTCAATTTGGTCTACAATTCCTTTTTTTCAAAATGGATATGTTACCTCAAAAAATTCTTTTAATTTTGTACTTTATTCCTTCTTGTAAGCCTTAGTTTCCGTTCTTTGCCGAAATACTTCAATTTTCCCGGCCTCTGTGCAAAACTCTCATAAGCTTTATATCATGCCGGATAATTACATCGTGTGTTACTCCTTACAATTTTCCTGTTCAGCCTTTTAATGACAGGAAAAATTCAGTTTTTTCCGGTATCCCCCGGAAATGCGGACCTGATTATGTGTTATTGGAGCAGGAGACTGTGTTTTTCTGGCCCCGGGCCTGAAGAGCGAACTACCATTAATTAACCCTGATGTTAATATAAAGGCAGAGACAATGGCCGAGAAACTCAACCTTAAAGTTATGGAACTGCTTGACGGCAAGCAGCTCTCAATCAGCGGACTTTCGCGGGAACTGAAAGCCGAGGGGATAGAAGAACACAGGCTGGTCCTGACAGGTTACCTCAGGGCACTCCGGGACCTGGAACTTCTGGAGGAAAGTGAAGTTCCCCCTTCCAAGATCTATGCTCTGCCCGAAAAGGACAGGGAGGCTCTGCCTGAAAAAGGCAGTGAATCAGAGCCGGCAGTCCTCTCCGATTCTGAAGACATTTACCTCATTTTCAGGACCCAACTCTTGAAAATCGACCTTGACTTCCGGATTCCGGTTGGCGTTTATGTAATTTCCAGGCTGTTTGAAAGACCCTGTTTTCGCAGGGAGTTGAAACTTGCAGGAATTACCCAGAAACACCTCGACCAGTACATGGAAAAATCCGCCATGGTTTGTGAAGTTTCGGACTCCTCCCTGAAAAAAGCCAGAGGAGAAATTACGAAAATTGAGATCCCTACAGATGATCCTGCATACGAAGTCAGGGAAAACAGGGACGAATTAACCCGGCTTGCAAATGAAGTGCTTGCAGGGATGATTCGGCACAGAATGGACCTGGAAGGGCTGGTAGCAAAAAGCAAACAAACCACTCTGGTGCCCTGAAAAACTTTTCTTTTTCCTGAAAACCTTTACACAAGTCGGAATCCAATCCAGAATAAAAAAGCAGATATGCTGGTCCGAATATGAAAGTTGCCTGTATCCAGATGGACGTGCTTCAATGCAAGAAGCAAGAAAACCTCGAAAAAGCCCTTTACCTGGGTCTCAAAGCTGTAAAGAAAGGAGCCGAGTTAATTGTTTTTCCCGAGGTCTTTTCCACAGGCTTTTGCTACGAAGATCTTAACCATGCAGCCGAAAGTCTCCCCTCTCCCACTCTTGAGAACCTTGCATGTTTTTCCGAAGCAAATGATTGCATTATCCTGGGCTCATTTATTCAGAAAGATAACAGAGAAACCTGCACGGAAAGTGATGGAGACGGCGGTAAAGATAAGGGTAGAGATGGTGGAAAAAAAGGTTCTAAAAAAGGAGAAAAGGGTTTTTCCGGAAAAGAAACGGAAATTCCGGAGAGTAAAGTTTTTACGGAAAGGAAAAATTCCACTCTCTACTACAACCTTGGCTTTTGTTTTGAGTCCGGAGCCTTTGCAGGTACCTACCGGAAAACCCACCCTTTTAAAGCCGAAAACGATTATTTCTCAAAAGGAAGCTCCATAGAGCCCATTTCCCTTAAGAAACAGAACCTTAAAATCGGGTTTGAAATTTGCTATGAACTCCGTTTTCCCGAGGTTGCAAGAAAACTTTCCCTTTCCGGGGCTGACCTGCTTGTGACCACAGCCGCTTTTCCAAATCCCAGGGCTGATCACTGGAAAACTCTTGCAAAGGCAAGAGCGATCGAAAATCAGATCCCGCACGTCGCATGCAACAGGGTAGGCTCTGCTCCTGACTGTACGTACTTCGGAAATTCGATGATTATTGATGCCTGGGGTGAGGTAAAAGCTGAAGCAGGCAGTAAGGAGTGCGCAATTGTCTGCGACCTTGACCTTGCAGGAAAAGAAGAAATTCGAAAGGTTATTCCTATTTTTGGAGACCGGAGAATTGAACTTTATTCCGACAATTAGTGCCTTTTCGGAATTTTTTTGAAAAATCAGACCGACCTCATTAAATCTATGTCATTTTTTACTGCGTGCCGCCCGCAATTTGATTGAAATCCGGTTTCTCAGTCCAAATGCTTAAGTCTTTATTGGAACAATTTAAGGGAAGTAGAAAATTGAAAAATATTATTACGATTCAGCACACACAATCTGTCCATCATACGAATGGAATGATAGGGGCCTGGACTGACTGGGAATTAACTGCTCTGGGAAAGCAGCAGGCATTTAATATCGGTGAAGCGTTGAGAAAAGAAGTAGCGGATCAACACTATGTAATGTATGCATCCGATTTATTGCGGACCAGACAAACCGCAGATATCGTAGCTTCCTCACTGGAAATTGTGCCGATTTATAAAAAAGAACTTCGAGAACTTAATTTAGGAAGTGCTACAGGGAAATCAGTTGAGTGGTTACATAAAAATCAGGTTAAGCAGGATATGCGTACATCTTCTCTGGACTATAAACTCCTGCCAGACGCAGAATCAAAACGAGATCTATATTATCGACTGCTTCCTTTTTTGCATGAAATGCAAAATTCCCGGGAAGAAAACATTATAATAGTCTCGCACGGCGGCACATTAAGTATGCTATTTTACATGTGGCATAACCACGATATCAATAATCTGGAAAATACGGAATTTCGGGGTCTACCCGGAGGAGTCTCAGTTTTAAATGAAAATGATAAAGGGGTAAGAATTATACGAAAGTTAAACGATTTATCTTACTTATCTTATCCCGTTAAATGAAATCTGTTGCAAGCTCCGTTTTCCCGAAATTGCAAGAAAAAGGTTCTCCGGTGGGCCCTGATCTGTTTGTGATCCCAGCAAAATTTCTCTTTTTCTTCTGTTAATTAGTCGTCAAACCCTCAAATCTTCTTATCCATACCTCAAATCTTCTTATCCGGCATCCCTGTGATAAGCTGCAAATCCACTCCCGCTCCACTAATTAATAAGCGCTCTTTTTTGTTGCCAAGCAACTTCTGTGTCCAGTCAACAAAGCCGCCGTCCACAATTTCCACATCATTAACGCTGAGCTTGAAATTAATTCCCTGATAATAACTGTTGTCGGTTTCTTCCAGGTTCACTGTAAAATCAATATTGGGATACCTTTCCCGAAGGTGGAGGTGGATTCTCTCGATGAAGCCCGTTTTATCGGCATATCCATTTCTTATGTTAAGGGAAACTCGGAACTTATGCCCCAATTTCTCTCCGAAATAGCTTATATAAAACTCCATATGCCTGGCTATTGCGTTCTTTTCGAACCCATAAGAACCTCTGTCTTTGCCGGAACTGGCAAGAGTAAACAGGCTAAAATGAGGTACGAATTCCATACTCTGAAACATTTGCCCGCGAGTAACCCTGCAGGTCGCGGATAAATGAACCGGGCTTTTTGTGTTATCAATGGTCTTCTTTTTTATTCCATCAGCAAGGTAGATGGCGAGCATATTGGTGCTGTCTGCAATGAGTTCCAACCCTCTTGTTGCGGAGATCACGTTGTTCTGGTCAACCTTTGCTATGACAGAGCAGCTTCCTAACAGGCCTGCAGGAGAGAGTAAAACAGGCGAAAAACCCGAAGCTTCAGCCATTTCGAGCATTAATAGTTCTGCTTGCTTGACCTGAATGGGGTTAAGTCCGGAAGGCTTTACAAACCTGTTGGCCTCGTACCTGCTCAAAAGACCATTCGGAGTATTTCTGTTTGCCATCTCTTTTGAAAGGGCGAGCAGAAATGTGGTAATTTCTGATTGGGAAAGCCTATTTGTAAGTTCATTTATCAGGTTTTTGTTGCCTGCTTTTTCAAGCACATTTTCAATAATATTTGAATTTTTCATTACCACTCCACGCTTATTATTCCACTCTTATTATTCCACTCTTATTATTCCACTCTTATTATTCCACTCTTATTATTCCACTCTTATTATTCCACTCTTATTATCCCACTTTTATTTTTTGTCCTTTAGATGAATTACCTTCTCTTCTTTTTTCCCTTGTCTCGGACATCTCCAGGACAGAAGGTGAGACAACTTTTGAGGTGAGATAACTTAGGTAAGACAACTTTCATGTACAGGCTGTGCAAAAATGAAGAATTGAGGCCCGAAACCTTTCAGCTTCCGCAAACCAAAAGCTTCCAAAGCACGCTCCCTTACAACTTTAAGCCTGCAGAAAGGTTCGGTGCGGAAGAAGCTCCTTTTGGCGTTTCTTCTTTACTCAAACCTTTCAAAAACCCTGACAGGTTTTTTTATGCGAACGGATGTTTTGCGGAATCCTTTTTGGCCAGTGCTTCTTTAACGGTCGGTTTGCTCCCCATTGCACGGACTATTGCAAGTTTGGTTGCTTCATAGTTGTATTCGTAGACTTTATCCTTGTCTTTTGCATCCCATTCGATAAAGACCGAAACGATGATAAAAATGTCATTTGCCTGCTCTTCAGGGAGTATTCCGGCAGCTACCGAGTCCATAACAGCTTTTGCAACCGCAGCCTGGGCAGGTCCGAACATCAGGGAAGCCTGTGCCACATTCTTGATAGTTACCTTGTTTACAAGGATATTTGCATAATTGTAACCCTATTAATAAAATTATGGGATTGCAGGAAAAGTGATCGGATGAAGTATGCGGAATTAAAAGAGGATAAATATATTAAGGCGTGGCTGTCTGGAATTGGTGCAAAAACTAACACAAGAGAAATTTATACGGACTCGATTCGGGCATACACCGACTTCTTAGAAAAGACACCGGAAACCATTATACTAGAATCCGAAGACGACATAAAAAACGGTCTGCTAATGCGTGAACGTAAAATATCGAGCGAGCTTACAAAGTTCAGGGAGAAGCTGGAAGAGTCCGGCAGTGCTCCAATGTCTATCAAAGGCAGATTATCCGGAATTCGGAGCTTTTACAGGTTTTACAATATTCAACTCCCGGTCCTACCCAGATCCACGACCACAGCAAGACCACTACTAAAACACCGGGATATCCCCAATAAGAAAGGCATCAGGGATATACTCAATGTCGCAGATCAACTCGAAAGAGCAATAGTTTTAACCGGTGTTTCAAGTGGGCTGTTGGTTAATGAAATTTCAAACCTGAAAGCACAAGACTTCCTTGACGGTTACGACCCTGAAACGCAAATAACGACCCTACACCTGATCCGGGCAAAAGTGGGCTATGAGTTTTACACCTTCCTATCGCCGGAGTGCTCGCGTGCAATATTGGACTACATACAGTGGAGAAATCGCACATCAGATACAAAAGACCTACCCAGGCAAGAACACTTGCAAAAACAGAAGGTAGAATATGATTCCAGATGTAAAGCAATCGGTTACCTATTCATTGGTCGATATATCCCGAAAGCATATCTGCAAACCAAAGACGAAGACCTCAGACAACTCAGCACAAAGGCGATACAAAAGATTTACTGTGAACTAAACGAAAGAGCCAGCAAAGCTAACCCCACCGGAGAATGAAATCTAGTAAGATCCCATAATATCAGGAAGTTTTTTAATAGCACACTCCTAGCAAATAAAGCTGAATTATATCTCGTCGACTTCTTTATGGGACACCAAATAGACTCCACAAGAGACGCATATTTTAGAGCCGATCCTAAAGCTCTGAAAGCGGAGTATGCCAAACACATCGACTCACTTGACCATAGAGGAGACCATAGACCCAACAGAGCATCCGATATACAACTTGATGAAGCAGGAAAACGAAGCTCTCAAAGCATCGAATGAAATCATGAACCGTGAACGCCAGGCAGAAAGAGAAGCGCTGAAAACTGTCCTTGATGAAATTGAGAAATTGAAACAGGCGACCACAGAGAGAGAAAAATTGCGAAATGAGTTTGCACCCATAATAGACGAAAACGAGGCACAGATAAACGCCGTGGAAAATACAACCGGTGTAGACTTCACAACCGCAGTGGAAAAGTTTGATGTTGGTGCAATAATACCCCCAGACAGTGAACAGATGAAGGAGCACAATAGACGGTTGAAGACTGATCAGGATTACCGCGAGAGATGGCGAAAAGCGACAAGTTATAACGAGTTCCAGAAACTCAAAAACAAGAAACGGGAGACTTTAAACACACTGTTGGATAAACTTTAAATCGGGAAAATAATCGGGGTTCGTCCCCCTTCCCACAGCCCCTTATACCGGGCGCTTCTAACTGATACAGGGACATTTTATTCGATAAACGATTCACAACTGAAGATTTATGTTAATGATTCGATGTAATCATCCACCCCACTCTCTTTTATCTTGCTTATATTCAATTTGTAGTAATTTTTATTCATCGTGGCTTTGTAAAAGTTAATAGGGATACCTTTATTGATGTAATACTTTTCAATTATTTTATAAACCCTGTAAGCATCATAATGCTTTGTTTTTAATCCAAAAATAACCCCTTCGAGCTCATCTTTTTTGAAATTTTGAATATTTTTTCGCTCAATTGATAACATTCGCCGTTCCTTTTCATACCTCCAACAAGTCGATTTTGTTAGTAGATTCTCAAAAAGTGATTCATGATCATTTCGCATAATTACACCGGCATAATTTTTATAAGGCGGTTTTTTTGCTCGGTATCTCACTTCAAATAGCGGCACGGTTTTCAAGTCAACTGTTAATCGAAACGTGGTTGTATAGCTGCAGTTTGGTGTCTTCGGCACTTCGATGGTTTTGTAACTTAGACACATACCCTTATGTTTATTTGCATAGTGGCTCCACATTAGAATATTATTTCGTTTTTCCGAAAAACAGCACGTCAAAGGGGATAGATAATCCCGCATATCTTCAGTTACTATTCTTGTTTTTGGATCTTGTTTAAGTACACCAGTATTTATCAAGTAGTTTAGCTGCACCCGCGCATTCATTGGAGTCGCATGTGCTGGATACCCTCTATAAAATTTTTCATACCATTGCCGCTCCGTGTATTCCATACACCCATTTACATCACTGTCAAACGGATCATTGAAATTACGCGGATCTTGAAAGTATAATTGGTTTTTCTCCAAGTTTTCAAACAAGTGCTCGTTAACGGTTTCATACTTATATACTAATTTCGGTTTTTCCTGTTGACCCATATTATTTTTAAATGTAAAAATTAATAATATGCTTTTCGATTTGTGAAAGTGAATAGCTACATATTACGGTGTTCGATCTAAAACAGGTTCAATATTATAAAATGTCATATTTTCACCATTAAAAAAACAGTATCGACAAAACACACGAAACGAATAAAACTCATTCTATAAATATAATATGTTTTTTCTTTAAATAAAATAAGATTTAATCGAAAGCGGGTGACGACATTATGAAGAAAGATTTTATATACTAACCGTGCATCAAGAATAAATGTAAAAAACGAACGAAAGTATAACTCGGAAAGACCGGCCCAAAACGGTCTAACCGAAGGAAATCAAACATGCCTGAAAAGTTCGAAAGAAAACAAATCGAGCTGAGTTTTAAAAAGTTCAATGGTTACGCGGATGACGTATTATCATCAGATTATTATGTATTTGATACAACATTTAATCGTTTTATTCAGTACTGTGAAAACGATCCAGTAATGTCATACATTTGCAATCAGTTAAAAAGTGTAGACATTGAATATGATGAATGGTGTAAAAAACTTAAGCATACCAGCGAAAGAAGCGTTTTTGATCTACCCTCGGATGAAACTAAAAGCTATGCCATCTTATATCAAATATGCCTGAAAGTTAACAAGAAAGACCCTCATTACTTTGACTTTTCAAGAAAGTTTCTCGGGGCCCCAGATAAGACTGTGGCAATAAGTAGATTCAATAAAACTATCGTGAAACCGTTAGCAAGGGAAATAAATTACAGATTAGATAAAATTATGTATGACATTGAAATTGATCACAGCGGGGAACGATATCTACAACCAACTGTATTAAATTTAAATTTGGATGCAAGTACAAATGTTAATAACTGCGACATCAAAATGAAAAATGACAGTATAATCGGTAATAATGCAAAAATCATAAAAACAATTAAGGAAAACAAAACACTTCGTTTATTTGGGGTCGTAGTTGGATTAGTAACCGGGATTGCTAGCATAATTGAGATTTACAACTATTGCACTGGAACATAGAAAAGCACGTCATATTAAGTCGTAGTCTACTCATCCGTTTTTTCTTATATCGTTCTTAGGCTAACCTAACTTTTCCAACCATTTCTAAACGGTGGTCACCCCCTTCCCTCAGCCCCTTAAATCAGGGGCACGAGTTCAAGATGAAGGTTTCCGGCTTCGCCGTCGCTACGCTAAACCATCATCAGAACCCGGTGCTTATGCCTGATCGGGGCAGAGGCGCGGGGGGAGGTCGGGAAAAAACAGTTTTGCTTTAAGTGTGGGCTACCGCTAACACAGGAAAGCATCAAAGAAGAGGAAACCGCCACAAGCGATATAACACAATTAATACTCGGAAACCCTGAATTGCTGGCCATCTTGACTGAAAAGTTAAAGCAGGAAATGCAAAAGTAACAGCGATCACCTTTGTATACAGACATGCGCGTAAAATAGGTTATATATATCTTTGGCTTAGTATATTTAACGTAGTTACTTAAAATATGGTAACACATGAGGATATAGAAGCAGATGCAAAAGTAACATCGGTTACCCTTTAGCCACATACCGACAATGGTTCGCTTATATACCTCAACACACATAATATAAACAGAGGTGAAAAAACATGCCAACCCAAATTGGAAAAAGGATGCAAGTCGTTGCATACATTGACCCAGAAACGTTCGAACGTATCGAAGAGATGCGAGGAAAAGAGCCAAGAAGTGCCTTTTTAGGCGAAAAAATAAATGAAATTGTGAATGCGAATGCCTGTTAATGCAGAGACGCGCCAACGTCATGAAGCAGGAACAGGCACAAATACACCAAATTATCTTAAGTTAAGATAATATTTAAACCTTTTTTTCCTGCTTTTTTTGCATTTTACGGGCTCCGATTCAGGGGTTCAAAAACATGGATACTGATACAATTACCCGAGCGAAAGCTCTGCAAAACAAGCACAGCGAGATTTTGAACCTACATTCGGCAGGTTAACGTTATTAGAGATAGATATTTTCATATTTCTCTCCCATTAGCCCCAATATCTTCCAGTGAATCTCCTCCATATTCAATATTTCTGACTTCATTTGTCCTTCTTTCTGAGAAATAAGTTCTGTAATTCCCTGGAAATTAAAAAATATCCATCTCATTGTAGGTCTTTTTGTTGTTTTTCCTTTTTGATCTGGAACCGTTTCATTTTCTTCTTCTAATTTTGTCCTTAATTTCCATTCTGCAATTGAATAAATCATTAAGCAGAGAACCATTATCATAGTCAGCGCTTCCATTCTCTTTTTGTTCTTAAGGTAAACTTTCGATATGCTAAATGTATCACTTTTCAAGAATCTGAATCCTTTTTCCACATTGTCCTGTCCTTTGTAATACTTCAGCATCTCTTCAGGAGAAAGACTGATATCATTACTCGCAAGAATGAAAAGTCCCATTTTCTCCATTTCTTTCAAAACAAAAGTATTGTTAACCTTTATACTGCCATTAATCCTGTAATAAGTCTTTAATTCCTCATCTTTCGAAGGTCTTCCTCTTTTACCTGATTCACGCTTTTTAATGGATTTCACATCTACCTTTTCAAGTGAGACAAAAGGGAAATCTGCAATCCATTTCTCTGCGGCTTTTAATGCATCCTCTTCGCAGAAGAAGTCCTCTCCTTTCAGCTTTTTAAAAGACTTCTCTGCTTTTTCAACCTCTTTGTCAAGCTTCGTCCTGAGAGTTTGCTCTTTCTTCTCTTTCATCTTGTGAGAAAGCAACAAAACCCATTTTTGCTTGATTCCGCCATATTCCATAAAGGTTTGATAGAATGAGTATCTCTCATCACTTTTTAGCGTTTGAAGGTTCAGATTCGCAGCTAGCAGTTCCTTTGCCTCGGTAATTGTTGCAGGAACGCGACTGATCCAGAACGACCTTCCTATGTTCTGGATATTATTGTCTGTATAAAAGGAACTATCAGCGACATAGTACACTTTGCTTTCAGGTCTTAAAACTGATTTAAGAGATTTGATTGCTTCCAGAATTGTGTTTTTGTCTGAAGCATTTCCTGAATGTGTATTCATGAAAAGAGGTATCCCATGTTGATTAACAATCAAGCTCAGTACAAATTGTTTGAGGTCCCATCGTCCGTTTTTGGGAATACCAAAAGTAATGTCAATAGATTCAGTTTCTTCGTCTTCATAATTCCCATAAACGCTGACACTTGTAGTGTCAGCGTGTAAACAGTGAACAGGAATAGGTAGACGAGTCATAATGTGAAGAGTAATTTCAGTAAACAGTTTTGTAGGACCATATTTTACGATTCTGTCAAGAGTCTCTCCGATAGCATATTGATTCAGGTCTTCTTTTGTTATACCGTCTCCAAAGAGCCTTTCAGTAGAAATGTTTTTGAAAAAATCAGGAAACAGGTACAGACGTTGCCCTACGAAACCAAGACCATTGAGTACCATGGCAAGGATACAAACAGAATGAGGAACATTATGAGTACGTTCTTTAGGAAGTTTCTCATCAATAAGTTTGTCAACTTCAAGTTCTCGGAAAACTCCAGCCATAAGACCAAGGTGACCTAAGAACTTTGTACGTTTTAAGGAGGATTCAACTCTTCTACTGCTGTTTTTTTCTGCCATGGAAAGATCAGGAAAGAGATATAAAATTAATGATATTAAACTATAGGTTTACCTGCCGAAAGCAGGTTTGAAGATCTGGGAGAATAGCGCAGACCCATTCAAAAGAGCTCTTGCAAAAACCGTTTACCAAGTTGCCGGGGTAGAAATATGACCCAACCCGATCCTGCAACCATTTTCGCCATGGCGATGTTCATAAAATCGAGATGTGACGGTGCTATTAAAAAAGATTATGTAGGTTACAATGCGCCCGAAGCTGCATGGTTTCCGAAAATTCTCGGTAAGTGGAACGCCGAAGATGCACCGCTGAGTATGGTTTCGGAAATGCATTATCGGCTTAGGAAATATAGAAAACAACTTTCCGAAAGATTCGACGACGAGACCCTTTATTCAATCTTCGGGGATACCTGATCATGCCGAAAAACGAAAAGGGAATAGGGGTCACCACCCCCGCTCCCGGGCCAGAAAAAGAGATGCGTACTGATGACAACAACAACGACTCCAACCCACATGAAAATTTCGGTCAACTTCCAGATATTGACGAGAGACTAAAACGGACTGTTTCCGGATCGGATCATATACAGCAATTACTCAATTCTGATGTCAACGAGCGAGGACTTGGTTTCTACAAAAAGCTGGCCGTGGCATTAGCTGAAGAGTTCAACAAGGACGAAATTCTGCGAATACTCACGACCTATTTCAAAAATGACCGAGTCTTGGAAGCATGGCCGCGCGACATAATACCCATGATTGATCAGGTGCAACAAACCGAGGAGACGCACTCAGAGATTACTTTCGGATTCAATGAGGACAAAGCTGCATATGCCGCGGCAGTCTTGGCTAATGACTTCATGAAGCAGTATGACCCAATTTTGACGATTGGAAAAACCTTGTATATATACAAAAACGGGGTTTACATAGCCGGCGAAACAACTGAGGAAGAGATAAGGAGATTCATATACGGCCTTGCAAATCAGCACTCTATTGATATTTCGCCGACGAACGTAACGAAGGTTGTAAGGCGAATATCAGATTTCACTGCATGCGTCATCGGTTAAGGAATTTTCTTGCCTGAAAGCTATCGATTTTGCACCAGAAGCGGCCTTAAATTTTGGCCTTTTTACATGGAATCGATACTCAGTTCCAACCTCCAATCTGGAAAAATGTTTGATAACTGTTGTGGGAATGGAGGCAATTTGTCATGATTCATCACTTAACCGAAGACGTATGGATTTCACTGCAATTCCGTCTACATATCTCAACAAAAGCCCAGAGAGACTTATAGTCAATAATGGGATTCTTGATGTGTTGACCGGTGACCTTGCTGACCATACCCCGGCTGAAATGTATACAATGAGAATCAACGTCAATTATGACCCAGATGTGGAAATACCAGACACGTTCGAGAAATACCTTACATCGACATTCAAAGGCGTAGAATGGCAGATACCGATTATACAAGAAATGATAGGTTATTGTCTATATAAAAAATACTTTATAGAGAAATTTTTCTTCCTAGTTGGTAATGGTTCTAATGGAAAATCGGTGATGATAAACCTTATAACCAGATTACTCGGACAAGAAAATATTTCAGCTATGGATATCCACGAAATATGTTACCCCAAGGACATCCATTCACTCAAATCTCTTCACGGAAAACTTGCTAACCTATGTGGGGAAACCGGGGACGCGGATATCAAGAACCTTGGAAAACTCAAAAAAGTTACAGGTAGAGACCTCATCAGATCGAGAGACCTTTACAAATCGTGGATCGAATTCTACAACTTTGCTAAGATCATCGTATCGATGAACAACCCCCCGACAATAAAAGACGGCATCAAAGGTGCAAAACGAAGACTTGTGATTATAACATTCCCGAATGAATTCAATCTTGGCATCAACGCGGATGAAAATCTTGAAGATAAGCTATTCACGCCTGAGTCACTTACTGGGGTTCTCAATTGGGCACTCACGGGTCTTCACAGATTAATCGAAAACGGAAAATTCTCCGATCCAAGGACGGAAGCGCAAATAACGAATAGATACGAAAAGATCAGTGGGCCCGTAAAATGTTTCGTGGAAGCCCACATTGATGAAATAGACCGTGGATACTTGAACGAAAAGACCGGAAAAATAGAATACAGTGATTACGGATGGAAAATAGTGTTCGAAAAGTCAAGGTTGACATTTGCAGAGATCTATGAGGCATACGTGAAATACGCCAAAAAACAAGCACTTCCTATCCCGAAACAGGCCGATATAATCAAGTGTGTAACCGATGAATGCATCAGACTTGAATATGCCTACCTAATCACACGTGATAGATACGAGAAAGATGAGGACGGAAAACCACGCCCATGGTATGAATATTTTAAAGGACTCAAGCTGTGCGGGACAGAATCTCTTGACTCCGATGAAATAACATTATTTGATGAAGAACCTGAAAAATTTGATGAAGAACCTGAAAACTCCGCAACTGTCTAAACACTGTACCAAAAAAAACCGCCAAATACCAGAAATATAAGATACTTTTACCGTTTTTTTTCGACATCGGTTAACGTTTAGGAAGTTCGAATTTTTTTTGGTACACTTGTAACCGTCTAATGATGCTGTTTTATGTCATTTTTTCCACCGTACCAGACCCCCCTATAACTTTTTTCTATAATACGTCTTTTTCATTTCTTCATTTTTTCATTTTATAGGAATTTTTTTTAACAAAATTTTCATTGGTATTTTTGGTACGGTTATACTGATATTGATTTTTACGTTTTTTTTGTGTTTGGTACAGGGTTTGGTACGGAAATGTACCATTGGGTATTTGGTTTATCTATCTGGAAATATTCATACTGATATCGTCGTGTGGTTGGTTGGTGGTTGGTGGTGATCGGTCATCCCCTCACTCCCCCCGCCAAAGAGCCACAAAAGCGGTTATCTGCGATAAAGCCCCCGGCTCCTTCGGAGCTTCCTTTCAGTGGTGGCATTATCCAGACACCCGCTTAGAGTGGCATCACAGGCAGGGGGGCGACGGTGTGGGGAGAAAATGAGATTCCCTTCTAAATGGGTGTGTTTGGATAGGAGAAGGGAGTCATTTCCCCAGACCAGACCCCGGTGCCCTTGATGTGCGGTAAGCTAAGGTGCGGATAATCCTGCCGAGCGCAGCGTGCCGAAGGCCGGCTGGTTTATCTTGCACCTGGCTTTTTAGAACTATGGGGCTGGGTAGGGGGTGATGACGACGAAGGGCGAGGGGAACAGGGAACGGCTTGGAGGGGCGAACGAAGGTTCTGTCTGTCTGCGAAAGGTGTCTAGGTACACACATTATAAGTAAACAAACACAGATACAATGAAAGGATGAAGACTCAGAATGAAACTCAAAATAAGGCAGCTACAATGCTTGGTTTTGTAGGATTATTATTAGGCATTTTAGTAAATGCTCTCGGCGCAATTGAATTAGATGAATATGGGACATCAAATCTTGTTTTTTTTCTCGTGAGTTTTTTAATAGCTATATGTTGCTTGATAATGTCTGCATTTACAGCAATGGTAGCACATCTAAAACCCGATGAAAAATCTGACGTGCGGTTGGATCATTCATATTACTGGCTAACCGGGGGGATTGCAGGCATCACTGCAACCATCCCGGCGATACTATTCAAAACAGATCAAATGAAACTCACAATTTCATATTTTATATTATTTTTTGGGTTTGCAATAGCAAGTGCGCTTGAATCCACGTTAATTTCTAAATCTAAACATAGTCAGTCAGAACCTACGTCAAAACCAGATAACGAAATTCGACCTAAAGCCCAGTGATCCAATAAGTCAGAAATTCCCTTGAAAATCGCCTGATCTATATAAATCCTATAAGTCCTGTTTTTCCTTCACCTTATCCCACGTCCCTGCCCCGATCATATACAAAGCGGATATCCGCGTGTGGCGGAAAGTCCGGGGAGGAGATAGGGATGAGGTGACCACCACCACAGGCATCCAATAACGTTTTTGTTGCCACATCGGGACATTCAACAGTTAAATATTATAATAAGATGTTTATAATTTAAGTACTTCTTAACCTTTTTTCATATTGGTGAAAAATCACGAACCACGAAAAACATCGTAAAAAATGTGAATACTGTGGAGCAGAGTTTGAAACCTTTTTCAATTACCGAAAAGTGTGCAGTAGTCCGGACTGTCAGAGGAAAGCCGTACAAAAAGCTATGAGTGACGCACACCCGTCACGAGTCCACAGAGCCAACGGAGACCGCGCCACAGTCACAGAGACCACGCTCAAGACGAGCCAGCACAGCCCCAGACACCACCCGATAGCCCCAATTTGGCAGGGTCAGGTTTGAAGAGATGTGTCTGTAAGGTTTGCGGGGGAGAGTTCTACTCAACAAAAGCCACGGCCCAGATTTGTTCCGGAAGCTGCAGACAGCGAGGCTTTAGACAAAGAAAAAAAGAAGAGGAGGCGATCCAGGCATGAATAGGGATTGGTTCGAAACCTGCCCGGTTTGCGGGAAGAAGTTCCCGCGCAAGTGTGGCACGAAACGCAAATACTGTTCAAAAGATTGCCAAAACATTGCAAGAAAACAAGCACCAAAAACCAAAAACAGCGTCGGTCACCGACCTCTGAAATATAGTGAAATCGTAACCGACATGATGTCAGGGGAAACTCTTGAAATACAGTTGAAAAAGAGGCAACTGACGGCAACCGGATACGGTAGCAACCAACCTGAAAAAAGTACAAAAGTTAAAAAAATACTGCGGGTCTATGCCGTCGAGTCTGCAATGACTGAATATTTCAAGAAATCACAAAAACCACCAACGGACGCAGAACAGATTACAAAATACATAACAGACGAGTCTTTTTAATTTTTTCTGGTTTTTCTTCAATCTCAAGACAACCACAAAATTTTATCCCAATTTGAGCAAATCAATTTACTCATTTAAAAATGTTGATTCATTCACACAAGCATTCACCAAAATTTTCCAAATTGTGGAACTATTTTTGTGGGAATTTCCGACAGCTACAGCTATAAGCCATCAAGTTTAAGAACTAATTATTCTCCAATTCTAGCATTATCCATATTGGAATCTTGCTCTCATTAAAGGTGAGAAACCTTTCCATTTTCCAGTGCTGAAACACCGTTTGTTGAAAAAAGTAAATAGATTGTAACAAAAATTAGTTAGTCCATTATCGGTTTTGAATGACCTCGCTTTGTCCACGATATCACATATCAAAGAAAATATCTGTTCCATTGTATTATCTGTCTCAGGTGTAAAACCTTTTTTTAAGAAGCTCACATTCTTGCTGAAAATCTCTTCGGCATAAGAAATCGCTTTATGAGACGCTTCAGAAAGTTCAAGATCAGATTTAAATTCTCGTATCTTCTGAATATGCGCAACAGCACTGATAACCGTATCAGAAAGTATCAATTGAGATATCTCATTATAGGTAATCTTATCGTTATCTGGAATCTCTTCAATAGAACTGAATTCCTCATAATACCTCTTACTAACGTTTTTTAATTGATGAAACACACAAAAGGAATGAGTCACTTCAGGAAAGACCATTTTTACGGCTCCAATGATCGCTTTATCCTCATCAGAAACAATCTTTTTGATTTTATCTTCAGGAAATCGGTTCTTTATTCGTATAAAAAGAGGCATCAGAGCCTCAATTGTTGGTAACCTCTCAGTTACTTCAAAATCTAAAATGACCTTCTCTTTGGTAGCAACAACGTAAACAGATTTATATCGCATTTTTTTCCATTCTTTCTTTGTGAGTTTCGTTCCAATAAATTCTTCAAGCTTTTTTTTCCATCCATTCTTGATCCAATTCCCATCAACATACAATGTTTCTTCAAAGCTAACTCCTTGGTTCAAAAGTTCTTGCTTTGAAAGTTTTGCTAGTTTCTGTTCATATAACCACAATGAAGTGGGACAAGGAGCTCTTCCACAGACATTTATTACTCCTTCTGTATATGTTTCCCCAATTCGCCGAGAATTGTGCAGACTGCATCGTCCATCGTATCTGACATTTATTTGTGTATCATAATATTCAGAACTGTAATTTGCAGAACCCTGAACACCAATAACCTGATCATGATAATGTTTCTTACAAGTGGGACAAAGCCAGTATGTAACATTGAGAGATATAGTGCCGTAACGTGATATAATAAAACGAGTGTGATGAGAGTTAACATGTAATTTACTTCCACAACTATCACACTGAGTAGGGGAGAATATAGAGAACATGGGATAGTATCGATTTCCAACCAAAACTTTTGGCAAAGGAATTATTATTTTGCCGTCAACTATCGTTTTTATCATTGATTTATCTATTGCAATGTTTCCTTTTCCCATAAATAGAAAAAATATATCAATATAATTAAAATTTTATTGTTTTGCACGATATAGAGGGAAAACGAAAAACCAGAAAATAATAAAAAGTCTCTAACAGACAGGACACTGTTTTACAATTTTGATATCATGGCAATCGTGATGGAATTTATCGAACAGGGCTGGAAGCCTGAAGAACAGGAGGCAATTCAGACATGAGCGACAAGAACAAAACAGTAACGATTGACATCGAAACATACGATGTATTACTTGAAGTGTTCAATAAATTTTCAGCAGTAAGCAGCATAAAACTTTTCAACCTTATATTGTTCATGAAAGAAGAAAAAGGAATAACGAAAACCGATATGGCCGACATTCTGAACATTCCAAGGACAACATTTTCAGGACATTATAAGCAATATGGAACAGATGTATTTGAAGCTCTGAACAGAATTAAGAGTGGTGAAATAACGTTTAATGAACTCGATTTAATGATTCTGAACTTCGAGATTCCCGAAGAAATAACCCCGACGACGACGAAATAAATTTCAATACACTTAAGATATCAAAATTAAATTCAACATCAACGCCGGAAAACACTTTCCTACTCAGGCGCGGTTTCACATTTTAAACTACTTTCGACAGTGGATAATGACGCGGATTTGTGACAAGTGAGGTTTGCGGGGAATCTTACGCAGGTGAATGTGGATGAAAGCCAGATATCCCGGCAGGCTGCTAGGCTTAAAGCAGGCTATGAATTCAGGACACAAGGCAGGATTGGCATGTCAGAAAATACAGGCGCATGAATCCAATTTAAAATTTAAATTTTATAAAATATATATAATAATTAAAAATGGAGGTATGGGGAAAATCTTTTTAGAAATATTGTCTTTCCCTTTCTTTAGATTTGATTTAAAGTCTTTTTTAGTGGTGTTCGTATGCAGGTTATTTACAAAATAACATATCCTAATGGTAAAATTTACATCGGGCAGGATAGGACAGACAGTATTAACTATTTTGGAAGTGCCAATAACGATCTTATTGAAAAGGATTTCACCAGGGATCAAAAACGCGATTTTACAATAAGGAAGGAAATCATATGGGAATCTGAAACTTCCTCTATCGAAGAACTTAATCAAATTGAAACAATGTTCATCGAAAAGCTCAGATCAAATGATCCGAATATAGGTTACAACAGAAGACCAAAATTCAAATATACTCAAAAACATTAAAAAGTCTAGCACATCCACTTTTTGTATAAACTTTTGACTACCCTTTTTATCTATTGAATTTTTAAGACAGTTTTGAACGAGCGCGATTTAACCGTTTTTTGGTCACGAGTGAATCATGCGAATACAATATAGTTTTAAAAAATGTTTATGAATTTAATTTGTCTATAATCTTTTGATATTCTTGTATCGCTTTTTCACAGGTTGATATATCATTTTTCAGTACTTCTTTCATTTCACTTGAGTCTTCTTTCGTTTTGCCTTTCTTATCTAAGAATTTTTCAAGTTTTTCTTTTGTATCCCCTATTGCCAGATATCTAAATGATAATGCACGTGTAAAATCTGCTCTTTTATCGTTTAAGTTTCCAAATCCTAGACTTGTAATCGGGGTCAGATAATCATATACCGGATAGTAGAAAAGATCTAAACGCTTTTCAAGGTCTCTTATTTTTTGTTCAGTTTCTGTTAATTTCAGTGTTTTTTCAGTTAATTTTAATGCTTTCTCTGTTTTTTGATTTGCTTCGATTGATTGCTGTAATGATAGAATTGCAGCTACTATTGCGATAACTGTTAAGGCTGCATTACCTTTTTCGTTTTCATCTATGACAATAAAGACTATTATTGCGGCTATTAATATCAGTACTATCTGAATATATGGAATGATTCTTTTGAAATCCACTTTGTGTCTTCCGTTGCAGTGATTATAATCCAATAATTGACACATTTTTAAATTCAACTTTGTAGTAAGGTATTGAGCGATGCAGATGCACAAACACATCACGAGGAATATTCTCAACACCATTCTCAACATCAATATACAATTTTCCAATAAACTCCGAATTCCCTGATCTAAACTGACCACCCGAAGTCAGTTCAAATTTAGCCTTCAACCCACACGCAGAGAGCACACCAGATGCAGTTTTTATGGCTTTGTATGATGCATTTTTAACTGTAACCATAGTTAAACACATTATTTCCATAATATAAAAATATTTTTACATTTGCAAAGTTGAGAGTTGATAAAAGAACATGTAATCGATCACATTTAAAACATTTTTACCATATATAAAACTAAACAGTATATGAAAATACAATAACTTAACCAGAAAAGAAGGCATTTTAAAGCTTATTCAACATCAGATAATCAACATCAACCACTCAAAAAAAGTTATCATGTAATTAGGGTTACCAAAATGTATTTATGCTTACAAGCAGGATCACAGGTTTTGGCTGGACATTTGGCTCAAGGACAGCAAGGAGCGGGGTGTGTCCCTGCCTGGGCATTGCAAGTGAATTCATAAATGCTGCTTCAACCGGTCCGCCTCTTGGCCCGATGATAAGGTCTATATGTGCGATTTCCGGGCCTGTACCTATGAGGGCTTCTCCTACCATGCTTTTCAAAACAGTTTTTACCATGTTAAACACCTCAATCTGTTTCTACAATGGAAAAGTCGCACCAGCCCCCTTTCCGGAATGAAAAATTTACGATATTTTGATAATGTTAAGATGGCAGGGGGCAGAAATTGAGGCTGTTTCCATATGTAGCGAATAAATTAGCCGTAATACTTCCTGACGTAAATAAATAATTTTTCCACTTTCAACCTTGCTTCCTGAGGCATTTTTCCGGAAAAACATTGTTCTTGCAACAGAGAGGCTTTTATAAAGAGATCCGGTGGATTCCTGAACCTGCTCGTGCAGTCCGACAGCGGGAGGTCGGAAGATAAAACGATTACGGGGGTCAGAACCGATTACGGAGATAAAACACTATCCAGGGGATAAAAACACGGTCCCGTAGAAGAGTACTTCGGGCTTCAAATCCATTTTCGGAAAACAGGAAAGCAGAAATTTCAGAAAAAATAGTAATTAAGATTCCTTTCAGAAGGAAATCCCCGAAAGGATTTCAAGCCTCTTGTTCCAGTGGTCGAGCCCTCTTTTTGCCGCATACCAGTCGAAGAAATCACTTTCATCTCCCATGTTTCCGGCTTCGAACTTCGCCTTGAGCTCACTTGAGCTGTACCCGAACTTTGCCTCGAAATCCTCACAGATTATGGAATACCGCTTGACCTTGTATTTTGCAACATGCTTTTCATGTTCCAGGGCCGAGCGGATAGACTCACATACTTCCTGAGGTGAAAAATCAGTTTCTATATTAAGCGTGAAACTCATATCTATCCTGTTAGAAATAGTCTCTGTTTCTATAAAGTAATTATGATAATAAACAATTGGACAGGTTTATTACCTGAAAAATCCCTTTTTCAGTCCTTCCATTTTTATAAACCGTTTTATGACTACCTTATTTCTTTTTATCGTGTCTTTTTATTGTTTCTTCTTAATCGTTATTTATATTTTTTATTTTTTCTTCTCCGTTATAGCAATCCCTATCAGAAGTATTACCATGAACCCGACAAAAACCTTGATCGCTGTGGAAACTCCCGTCCAGTCTTTTTCTTTAGCAAGGGGGACGGCCCAGGAAGATGCGTTTGGCATTTCCTGCCTGCTGTTTATGGAAAGCTCCAGAGGTCCGGTCTCTACGGATCCGTCTTCCGTATACTCAACAGCTCTCTTGCCAGTTATAATTGCAAACGGGGAGAAACCCGGGGTCTTTGATTCAAAATACATGTAATGGCTGTCTTCTCCCGTTTTACGTGTGGGAAGAGCATTCCATTTCCCTTCCGAGTACCTGTAGAGGAATACCGTCGGACCTTCGTTCTCGCTTTCCGTGATCTCGGTCCTTTTTACTCTGAACCCGATAAGGGCGTTGGCAATGTTTTCGGGACTTGCAAAGCCCTCATTTCCTACCCAGATGTTCAGATATTTGCAGACCTTTCCTGAGGGTTCTACAGGGGTCAGGACAGACCTGCCTTTAAGCTGTTCAACTATGGTTGTGACCTTTCCGATGTTTCTCCTTGAATCGAACTTCACGTATGTAATATCAGTGGCATTTTTGGTGAACTCGAACTTTATGCGGTCTCCGATTGTAACAAATTCCTGGGAAAGTTCCTTGACTTCAACATTACTTGCAGGCTCGGGAGAGCCTCCCCCTCCTCCTGAGGATGTCCCGCCGGAGCTTCCAGACCCGCTGCTGTCGTCTTCTTCCCCGACTTTAATGTAGTCGTTCCAGGTCACGGCGCTGTACCCATATACATTGCTGGCATTGAGGGTTATGGAATAAGTTCCTGAGTCGGTATACTCGTGGCTCGGGTTCTGGGAAGTAGAAGTGTTGCCGTCTCCGAAGTCCCAGAGCCAGGAAGTAACGTTGCCTGTGGAAGTGTCGTTAAACTGCACAGCCAGAGGTGCTTCTCCTTTCCGCGTCGAAACAGTAAATGAAGCATGAAGCCCGTCTCCCACCATAATATAGTCGGATTTGGTAATGTTGTCCCATGCAGTTCCGTTCCCTGCTCTCAAAGTAACCGTGTAGAACCCGATATCCGTAAACTTATAAACCGGGTTCCTTTCGGTCGAGTCTATGTTCCCGTCCGAGTTAAAGTCCCATTCCCAGGCAGTAGCGCCGCCGGTTGAGAGGTCTTCGAACTGTACGGTCAGGGGAACCTTGCCTGAAGTCACATTTGATGTAAAATCAGGAGTCGGTGCAGTGATAATGAGTACATTTACGGCAGATGGAACCTCATAGGTACCGGATCCAAAAGCATTTGTTGCTGTAAGAGTTGCGTTGTAAGTTCCGGCACTGAAATAGGTGTGAGACGGACTCTGCGATGTTGAAGTATTGCCGTCTCCGAAGTCCCAGAGCCAGGAAGTCACATTGCCTGTGGATGTGTCGTTGAACTGAACCGTGAGAGGGGAATATCCTTCCTGGGGGGACATATTAAAGGCAGCCACAGGTAACTCTCCAACTGTAATGTAATTCGTTTTTGTTGTGTTGCCCATAGCAGTACCGTTAATGGAATTCAGGGTTACTGAATAGGTCCCTGCAGTTTTATAAGTGTATACCGGGTTCTGTTCGGTTGAGTCTGTTTTTCCGTCCGAGTTAAAGTCCCATTCCCATGCTGTCGGGTTGTTTTCACTTTTGTCCTTGAATTGAACGGTAAGAGGAACCGGTCCTGTAGTTGTATTTGCTTCAAAATCTGCTGTGGGTTCAACTATTGGATATGCCCGGATGTAAGAAAGAGCTTCCGAGGTATCGGACCCGTACACATTTTTTACTGTCAGCTCCACGGTATATTTTCCTGCTGAGGAATATGTATGGGAAGGATTTTGTTCTGTTGAAGTAGTTTCGTCTCCGAAGTTCCAGTTCCATGCTGTCGGACTTCCTGACGAGGAGTCAGTAAACTGTACTTCCAGAGGTGCTTCTCCTTCTTGGGGGACTGCGGTAAAACTGGCTGTCGGGCCGTTTCCTGCAGTAATGTAATTTGATTTTGTAATTTCGTTGCTAGCAGTGCCGTTAATGGCATTCAGGGTGACCGAATAGGTCCCGGCAGTTGTATATGTATAAATCGGATTCTGTTTGGTTGAGTCTATGTTCCCGTCCGAGTTAAAGTCCCATTCCCATGCTGTCGGGTTGTTTTCACTTTTGTCCTTGAATTGAACGGTAAGAGGAACCGGTCCTGTAGTTGTATTTGCTTCAAAATCTGCTACTGGTTCAACTATTGTATATGCCCGGATGTAAGAAAGAGCTTCCGAGGTATCGGATCCGTACGCATTTTTTACTGTCAGCTCCACGGTATACTTTCCTGCTGAGGAATATGTATGGGAAGGATTTTGTTTTGTTGAAGTAGTTCCGTCTCCGAAGTTCCAGTTCCATGCTGTCGGACTCCCTGTGGAGTTGTCATTAAACTGTACTGTTAGAGGTGCTTCTCCTTCTCGAGGGGTCGCGGTAAAACTGGCTGTCGGGCCGTTTCCTGCATTAATGTAATTTGATTTTGTAATTTCGTTGCTGGCAGTACCGTTAATGGCATTTAGGGTGACCGAATAGGTCCCGGCAGTTGTATATGTATAAATCGGATTCTGTTCGGTTGAGTCTGTTTTTCCGTCTGAGTTAAAGTCCCAATTCCAGGAAGCAGGTCCGCCGCTTGAACTGTCCGTAAACTTGACTGTCAGGGGCACTTTGCCTGAGGTTGTGTTAGCACTGAAACTGGCTAATACAACGGGTTTTTCTTTTACAGTTATATAGTCTTCCTTGACAATTCCGTCCGACACTGTACCGTTACTTGCCATCAGAGTTATAGTGTAGGTTCCTGCTTTGGAATACTCGTGGCCTGGATTCTGGGAAGTAGAAGTATAGCCGTCGCCAAATTCCCAGGCCCATGCTGTCGGACTCCCTGTTGAGTTGTCAGTAAACTGTACTGTTAGAGGTGCTTCTCCTGTTTCCTTAGAAACCGTAAAATTCGCAGTAACTGTTACGTTTTCACTATTTACAGCAGAGCTCAAATCTGAAAATATAAAAACTGTTAATATTGGCGATATTAATAATAGAAGTATTAACATCTTTATTTGCTTCAATTCATGCACCTTATTCGCTTTTTGTTTTTCCGCTGACAACTCGCTACCCCTTTTCCCTCTGTCTGATATATGAGAGATATCTCTGAGCTGATTTAGATCCAGGTTTACCTCAAGCTAACATCTCTCTTTATTTTGAACTGAAACCCGATGGGTCTTTGTATTGGCAAATTTATGCCTTCTGCTGTAAACAGGGTCACCCAATCACTATACCCGAATAAAGTTCCTTCTACTTTCTGAAGAATATTACTTTTTCCAGCTTCCTCTGGAAAAGTAAATCTCATAAACTGTTAAGCTGCCTTTGAGTCTGAAAGACTGTAAGGTTTACTCATAAGATTGAAGTGTACTTCTTTTGTGATATATTACCAATCTTTTCTTACATAAATAAACTAACATTTTAAACGGAAATTGCTATCCGAAATATTAAGCCTTTTGTTTTAAACCCGTCCGGGAAGCTTTTTCCCTGATTTTAAATGTCATCTTCCGGGAAACTGCTTTTTTAATGTCCCTGGTCATGGGCAGTCCTTCACCTAAAGATTTAGCACATACTGTATTCTGTGCATTCAGGGCTGGAAAAACAGATAGTTTCTGAGTTTTTTTAAACATGTTTTTGCTTTCGGGAAGAGTTTATGGTTTAAAGAAAGAGGAAAGTAAGGAGAGGCGATAACAGGGTTTAAGCCTGAGCACTGCAAAGGAAAAATTGATAGGATGCAATGGTTCAGACAACCAGACAAAAAAATTATTGATTTGTATGGCAAGTATGCAGTAATTTGTGTCGAGTTAATTGAGTTAATTATGTAGTATACAAGTTCAAGAATCTGAAATTCGTGTAGAACAGGAAGTTCAGATCTCTTTTACCTGAATTGCTTCTTTTAACACGTGCGAAAAAAGGTCGGTTCCCCACTTAAGTGCTTCAGGTTCGGAACACAGCAGGCTTTCGTGTTCAAAGATCCTCTCCTTCGGGAAAAGCGTGAGCAAAAAGAACCTGTCTGTTACCGTAAAGTCTGCGATTTTAGCGTCCTGCGGGAAGAGAAACACCTTGACATTTTCGTAATTAAGGAAAGCGTGCATTTCTTCCCTGAAATCTTTTTTAAACCTCTGGAGCACCGGTTCCGTAAATATCAAAGAAATTTTCACCCCTTTTTTTGCGATTTCCGGGTAGAGGGTGGTAAAAGAAGGGTGGAAATAGGAAGCAAAACCGAGAATATGCGTGGAAAGATGAAGTTTCTCTACGAATTCGGGGTTAAGTTCGAACATATGGCTCACATCCGGAAGGATGAGTTTGCATTTCTTCAGCTCAAAAAGTCTTTTACGCAAAAAAGGAGGGATTCCTTCAAGGGTTCTTTTTGGCCAGTAGTCAAAATTTTCCTGCAGGACTTCAAGAGTATCCAGAAGAGGCGGCATCTGATCCGCGATCACAAGCCCGATCAGAGAAAGTTCATAGCTGTGCCCTTTCTGTACGATAAGGTTGCCTTCTTTTAATTTCTTGATCTGGGGAAGAATTGAAACAGGGTCTGATGAAAGGTATTCCTGAATTTCAGCCATACTCCTGGGCTTATCTTTCAGATAAAGAAGGAGTTTTTTCCTTTTATCAGACAGAAAAACCAGATCCGTTAATTTGACTTGCTCCCCCATTATGACACCATTAAAAAACTATTAATGTTAGAAATATGGAGGAACAGTTATTTATACATTATCATAAAATTTATACACATTTGCAACATGCGGAAAAAAATAGGATGAGTAAAATATAAAAAACGAAAAAGTAGGCAAAATGACAGAAAGTCAATTAAAACAAATTATAAAAGTATTCTACAGATTCAGGCTAAAAGCTGCAGGAAAGGGTCTGATTCTTTCGGCAAGCGGCATTCTGCCGGTTAGAACCTGACGGCATCGAGGACAGCAAGCCTTTTCTTCCAGTGGTCAAGCCCTTTTTTTGCAGCGTACCAGTCGAAGTATTTTTCATCCTCCATTACAAATTCGCCGGCTTCGAATTTTTGTATGAATTCCGTGGAGATCAGGTCGAACTGGTCTTCAAATTCATCGCAGATCATGGCATAGCGGTATACCTTGTATTTCGCAAGATGTTTCTCATGTTCCAGAGCCGAGCGAATAACCTCGCTTGCTTCCGTCAGCGAGTAGTCGGTATCAATCTGCAATGTAAGGTCCATGTTTATCCCATAGAATAATTGTTGCTGATACTAAAAATGTTGCTGATACTAAAAATTTATCCTATATCTCTTTTTCTATTTATTAATATATCTTTTTCAATTTATTAATTAGATTTACCTTCCGGAGTCTAAGGGATATGTGACGCATGAGGCTGAGATCAGAACCATAAGTATTTTAATTACGCAAATGTAATTCTATAAATTCTTGGACAGAATTTTTTCTTCTGTTTCCGGATTCTACAGAAGCACAGACCGGTTCTGCTGATTCTATTATTTTGATTCTATTATGTTTATTCTACTATTTTTATTCTATTATTTTGATTCTATTCTTTTGATCATTCGGGTAATCGTTCTTTTAATGCAGGCAGTTACGGTTGATTATAAAAGAGATCAAAAAAAGAAATATCAAAAAATAGGTAAAATAAGATACAGGACAGGTGATATGGATGTACGAAAGTGTGGATTTGGTTAAACCCACACCGTCATCAGTTCCGGGTTACAAGCCGGATTATCCCGGAATTCTCCATGTTCTTATAAATGAACGCTGAAGAGTATGCAAGCAGCATGAACTTGAAGCCCTGGGCAAAGTCCATCTTCATGAACATCAATATCATGCCCGTGAAGAAGGCAAACTGTATGACGCACAGGACCATTCCGGCTGCTGTGAACATTTTCTGACGACTACTATCACTACTATCACTACTGTCTGAATCATCGGATTCTTCTGACATCTTGTTTCTAACCTCGCGAATAAAAGCTCTAAAGAGTGTTTTTTGGTTCTGGTTTCCTTAGTTTTTGTATCTTTTTTGGAATTCGGTTAAGGTAATTCATTTGCAGTTTCCAACCGGCTTAAAAATTGGATAATGCCTCCGCTTTTTAAAACGTATAACGTAACTTCCATGAAGCCATTAAAACGAGATAAAAAGCTGAAAACTTCAAAAGATGCATCTGAAGGTTCGTTAATATTGATCCCTGGGTGCAGCATTACCTTAAAAAACACTCTCCAATTTAGAGACTTTTATACAATCTTACTATTTGAGGCCGATAATATATATAACTTGCGAGAAAAGGAGGGCTGACAGCAAGAATTAAGCTGTTTTTCCGGCTTTTGGCAGGTTCATATTTCAATTGCCGGGATGATTTTTAGCCTTTCGTTCAGGGTATCAAGTCCTCTTTGAAAAGTACAAACAATACCTTCATTTTTCCATCTTTATCAGTCCGGATTTGTTTTTACTTTGTACTCAGAGTAAAAATTTTATAAGAAATATTGGTTCTCAATAGGATACGGGATCAATTGTTCTTCAGGATTTATTTTCAAAAACCGGTAATATCAATAATGAAGTGCAATAATCAGTAAAAAATTACAATAATTTAGCACTATGAAATTAAAGAAGAGAGATTTGAGGGAATAGTTATGAAGAAAATTTTAAAGATAATGGCAATGCTCCTTGTCATTTCCACTGTTGTTTTTGCAGCCGGATGTACCGAAGGGGCAGAGCCTGCAGGAAATGAAACTCCGGAAGATTCCGAACAGGTCCCCCCTGCAACACCTGATACTTCTGGCACGACAGAAGAAACTGTTACTGAAAATATCACAACTGAAAATAACACAACTGAAAATAACACAACTGAAAATAACACAACTGAAAATAACACAACTGAAAATAACACAACTGAAGCTAATGAAACCGTGGAAACAGGGCAGATAGTTACTGAAGCCGACAATGGGACAAGCATAAGTCTCGAAAACGGGGAGAATTTTACCCTCCAGCTTGGGGGAAACCCCACTACAGGTTATTCCTGGGAACTCAACGTGAGCGAGGGGCTCAGTATTCTCAGTGTTGATTATATCCAGGATCCGGCTCCTGAAGGGTATACCGGTGTTTCCGGAATTTATACATGGGTAATTCAAGCCGTGGACCCGGGCACCCAGCAGGTGGATGGAATATACAAGAGGTCCTGGGAGAACACAACCGGGAATGAGGATAACTTTACACTCACTGTTGAGGTTGAGTGAAGGTTTTTTTCTCAGGTTTTTTTCTTTTTTACTTCTTTATTTGAATTTCTTGTGGGGTCGGAGGCTTTTCAGGTTGCAGGAGTTTTTTAAGAGAGGACTTTTAGGTTATGTTTAGCTACTGCGATTCTGTTGCTACTGCGATTCTGTTGCTACTGCGATTCTGTTCCAATGCTGTATGGATGACCTCGCTCACTTCCTGAGGTGAGATCGCCTTTTATATTCACGTTTGAGGGGTATGTTTTTCATGTGAAAATAATTATACTTCATTTTATTATATTAGGCCTTATGCAGTTGAAGGTTTAATCGCACACTTTTGCAACTACTGCTCTCGGAGTACAATTCCAAGCATAGGGTTAATACTTCTAACTCCATCCGTTTTTGTATATTGATTATTGTAAAAGTTACAGTGGGTAACCACTTTTCGGATAGGTTCTTATTTGCAACCGAAGATTTTACAGAACTAAATTTTATTCTAAAAATCAGCAAACTTTAACTTATAGAACCTGGTACCAATTGATTTTAATCCTTAACTCCAATGTTTTGTGTAGAATATAGAGATCTTATCAAGGGGATGGTAATTTTCAACTACAAGTGCCTCAATGACAAAAGTACTATAAATTGATTCCTAAATCTTTACATAGCTTTCAAAAACTCACTGGTTAAATTAGAACAGTAAAGGCTTAATGCAGACCAAAACTGAAGGGAAGTAATTGTTTACTTCCTTTAGTATCTTCTAAGCTTAGTGTAATCTTCAAGTTTACGAAAACTGTATATTCAATAAATTGAAAATTAATTTGTTTTCAAATGTGATAAATTTGATTATAAAAAAATACATATCTAATATATTCCCTATTGAATGGGAATATACTTTTCACTATTTTCTCATCAAAATCGTAATCAAATGGACCTAAATTACTTGGAAAAAATTGTATATTTAACATATTCCCTAAAAAAATCGGAGTTAAAGTTAATATTAATGCACTGAGAATGCACTGAGGTCACGGACTAACCATGAAAGCAATTGAAGTATCTCATCTCATTAAAAAATTTGGCTCCCTTACTGCTCTCAATGACGTCAGTTTCTCAGTCGGTGAAGGAGAAACTTTCGGGTTTTTAGGCCCTAATGGTGCCGGCAAGACAACTACTATTCGTATTTTGACAGGAGTATCAAGACCTACTTCCGGAACTGCAACCATTTTTGGTCATGATGTTGAACACGACACCATTGCTGCAAGACAGTCTGTAGGCATTGTTTCTGAAAATTCAAACGTGTACGATGACCTGACCGCCTGGCAGAACCTGATGTTTTCAGCTGAACTCTACCATGTAGGACGAAAAGAGCGAGAAAAAAAAGCTAACGAACTGCTCGGGAAGTTTGAATTATACGAACGGCGTAATGACAAAGTTCAGGGTTTTTCAAAAGGGATGAAAAGGCGGCTGACGCTTGCTATGGGCGTGGTCAATAGTCCTCGTCTGATATTTTTGGATGAGCCGACCTCAGGGCTCGATGTACAGAGCAATCTTATCATCCGGGAAGTGATCTCAAGTCTGGTCCGCGAAGGTGTCACTGTTTTCTTAACAACTCATAATATTGAGGAGGCAAATGTTATGTGTGACAGGGTAGCAATTATCAATAAAGGAAATATCGTTGCAGTCGATACGCCTGAATCGTTGAAAAGGACAATTCGGAGTGTTCAGTCGATAGAAGTTGCTTTTGATAATAATTCTATAGATCATATCGAAGAACTCAGCCGCCTTCCAATGATAAACGAAGTTCACAAAGCAGGTGACAAATTTAAGATCTTTACTGAACTTCCGTCTGAAGTTATTGATGCTTTAGTTGCTTATGCCCACTTTCATGACTTAAAAATTCTCAGTATAGCAACTCCCGGTCCGAGTCTTGAGGATGTATTTGTAAGGTTAACCGGTCTTCAACGGGCAGGTGATGGAATTCATGCCATCGATTGAGCATAAAGGATGGACAAAGCACCTATCTCGGGAAATGAACGGTGCATGGGCAATCGCCAAAAAGGATATGAGAATCTACTACTTCAGGTCCAATATTATAGTTTCCGGCATACTCTTTCCTCTTTTTATGTTCCTATCTTTTGCTATCGGGAAGAATGCCCCCCCAAAAACACTGATACCCGGATTGATTTCAATCACTTTACTGTTTTCTGCTTCACAAATAGAGCCGGTTTCATTAACTCTTGAACGGCGCGTAAAGACTTTTGAACGCTTGCTCTCAGCACCTATTTCCCGGAATTCAATGATTTTCGGGGAGAGCATTAGCGGGTTTCTCTACAGTCTCATCATTGCGTTATTACCGCTTGTTGTCGGCATCTTCATATTCGATACGCAGATAGTAAACGCACCTATCCTTGTTATTTCCATGATTCTCACATCATTCTGTTTTGCTATGCTCGGGACGCTATTTGCTGCGTACCCCACCGAGACTGCGGGCGAAGTCATGGCAATTCTTAATACTGTCAGGCTACCGCTTATATTTATCTCCGGCATTTTCATTCCGATATCTTCTATGCCTCAGATAGGTCAGAAGATTGCACTGATATCCCCACTTACTTATGGAAACGATATGATAGAATACGCATTTACGGGTAATTCACTATTTTCTCCACTTATAGATATTTCAATGCTTGTGATATTCATTATAATCTTCCATCTGGCTACAAACTATATGTATAAGAATTTCAACGAGTGAACAACGTAACTGCATCTCTAAATTTTAATTAATGCCAACGTAAAACTATATTAATTAAGTTATTCACTGCAACTCAATGACCTTGCTAACTTGCTTAGGGGAGTGGCAGCAAAGTTTTGATTTGAAGTATTCAACCCTCCCAAAAAGAGTAATAACCCGGCTTTAAAAAGGAGCTAGTTTCAAAGATTACATGAAAAACACTCTCTAATTTAGAGACTCTCTTTAATTTAGAGATTTTTATACAATATTGTTATTTGAGTGCCACGATATATGCCGCGAAAAGGAAAGACATTGATGAGTTATTCAAAATTGAGACCTTTGTCCAATATTGATTCCAGATTCATGGCAGGAGAAGGATAAACCCCATTTTGGTCATGAACATGATCCGGAAAAGTACTGAGTTCTCTATGATGTGGAGCATTATCCCACCTCTTTAATAACTCACCTTCAGACGATAGCCACTGGTATTTGTACTTGACAAGTACAGGATTATTGTCTTTAATTTCAACAAATTCAAAGAAGTAAAGTATCGAGCCATTCGTTAATTCAAGTTTACCCTTTACAGATCCTACGTAATCTGTAATCTCGTCAAAGTCAACTGAAAAATGCATTATAAGAGGAAATTCTTTGAGCAGAGATTCTATATTTAAATAGTAATCTCTAAAATTCATATTTGAATCCCCGAGAGAATCTTTAACTTCTTATTCCAGATATCAAGTCCCCTTTTTGCTGCATACCAGTCAAAAAAGTCGTCATCGTCTCCAAGATCCCCTGAATCAAATTTTTCCATAAAATGGTCTGAATCCATCCCATACTTATTCTCAAAATTCTCACAGATACCCGAGTACTTTTTTATTTTGTATTTTGCAACGCGTTCATTCTGATCAAGCGCTGCACGAATGACTTCACTTACCTCCTGGGGTGTGAAATCGCCCTTTATATCAAGAGTGAGAGTCATATCCCTTTCACCAGATAGAAATTGTGTCTCCTTTTATAATAAGGTGATTCAGGAACCGGCTCCGAAAATTACAAACAATACCTCCATCGTAGTCAATATTTTGCAAGAAATATTGGTTCTCAATAGGATACGGGATCAATTGTTCTTCAGGCTTTATTTTCAAAAACCGGTAATATCAGTAATGAAGTACATAATCAGTAAAAAATTACAATAAATCAGGCGCCATGAAATTAAAGAATAGAAATTTGAGGGAATAGTTATGAAGAAAATCTTAAAGTTAATGGCATTGCTCCTTGCCATTGCTGCTGTCGTTTTTGCAGCTGGCTGTGCCGAAGATGCGGAGCCTGCGGAAAATGAAACTCCGGAAGATTCCGAACAGGTTACGCCTGCAACACCGGAAACTTCTAACATGGCAAACGAAAATGTTACCGAAAATATCACAACTGAAAACAACGCAACCGAAGCTAATGAAACCGTGGTAACGGGGCAGGTAGTAACCGAAGCCGACAATGGGACAAACATTAGTCTCAATAATGGAGAGAATTTTACCCTTCAACTCAGGGGAAACCCCACTACAGGTTATTCCTGGCAACTCAACGTAAGCGAAGGGCTCAGTATTCTCAGTGAAGATTATACCCAGGACCCGGCTCCTGAAGAAGCTACTGGTGTTCCCGGAACTTATACCTGGGTAATTCAAGCGGTGAGTGAGGGCAGCCAGCAGGTAAACGGCGAATATATACAACCCTGGGAGAATGCAACCGGGACTGAGGATAACTTTACACTCACTATCGAGGTTGTCTGAGAGGCGTTTTTGTTTCTCGGATTTTATTTCTTTTTTAGCTTTTTTGATTTGGAGAATTTGTGAGGCTGTGGCCTTCTAATATAGTGGGGTTTTAAGAGAAGATTTTTACTTTTACTTTGCATTTCGACCCCCCCTCAAAAAAACCAACTTAATTTTTTTATTCATAAAGTTTATTGTTAATTATACCTATACTCGTACATTTAATAATAATTTCGAAAAATTTTAGCAAATATTGTTTTATTTTTTAGTATATTCCTCAAATTTAGACCTGGTTTTTTAGAACTATGTAGAATTCAAGTCAAACTCATTAAATTTATTGATTATGTGTTCGCAACGGATTAAATAAGTTGAATCAGTTGTTGAAAAATTCATCATATTTTTAAGAGGGGGGTCGAAATGCAAATTTTACCAGTATTGGAATGATACTTAAAAACCAAAAAATGAAATAACTTAATATAGAACATATAGTCAATTCAAATTTTCAAAAAAAAACACCCATGATATTCTTCGAATAACAGGCACAAATAATGAAAGTACATATGGACTTTCATGCTAAATCATTGTAGCCATAGATAACTTTCATCGCTTCAATTTCTTTTGAGACATTAACCTTTTCAATGAAATCAACCTTGAACAATTCTGCATCTCTTATAAGTTGACTCATTTGCTTTTCAAGTTTTGAGTATATATATGAGTACTTATTCTCCTTTTTATTAGAGCTCTTAAGCACGTTTCGCCTTAAATTTTGAATTGTAAGAGCAGCTGCGTATGATTTATCCGCAATCATTGTGTCAGCTGTTAAAAAAAAGGATATTTCAGATATAGATCTAAAAATAATTCTCATATCTTGAGGGGTGAAGGGGTGTTCTATTCTATACAATTTATATGTTCTAGAATCAACCATAACTTCTTCATAATTTGTCCACCAACTAGAAATGTAATCAGGATTTTTTGCGGTAATTCCTGAATCTGCTAGAATCTTTGCAATTTCATCCTTTGACTTTTGGAGAGAGACACTATTCTGCTCTGCAAAAATTTCAATTGTTCGCTCCAGAAGATTAATCCATAGAACTGAATCATTGAATAATTGTTTAAATCCTTTCCACTCAAACGGTCCCTTCTGGAATTGAAGTTTGTCTCCCCATTTCATCATGAATTTAAAAAATATAGATCTAAAAGATTGATAAAAACCCAAACGATTGAGAATAACTTCCATATTAATTAATTCTCTCTTCATCGAGGAAGTGGATGAGTCAGGGCTAAAGGATATTTCTCTGAAAGAATTTCCATCCTTGAGCATAATATCTCTATCAAGAGGAAGAAATAAACCTCTATTTTGAGAGTCAATGCACAGAATAGCTGTCTCTCCATAAGTTAACTTATAATAATTATTATATTCATCTAAAATATCTGAAGTTTTTCCATAAATACTCACTCCAGAATAAGGCATAGAATACTCTTCCTCGCCCAATTCAACATCATCAATATATTGTAATTTTTCATTTTCATCAAAGTTAACTTTAGACAAAAGATCTCTTAGCAGGCAAGGTGCAGGAGTGTAATCATAAACTCTGACAACAGGATAGGCGTTTATCTCAAGTAGTCTCTTGTCTATGATTTCTTTTATCCTTCCTATTGTTTTAGTAGTTCCAACAAAGAAAAATTTATCAACATCAGAAGAATGCAAATTATAGCTTAAAGATGGATATCCTGTAGATAGTACAAAATGTTTGAAACCCTCTGGAATAGTCCTTTCAATACTTCCTAATTTATCCCAACTACACACAGTTAGATAAGATGAAATTTGTTCTGGTATTGAATCCTCTTGACGAAGTAAACGTTCAGCTCCTTTGGCTTCAAAGTGAGGAACAATTATCGTAATGTAGCATTCTTTATTTTTCTTGAATATGTCCCTGACAATATCCAGCACTTTTTCTCTAAGAGGATTCCTCTGGATACATGAATCAGTATAGAAAACTTTTCTTAAAGAATCATTTAAAGAAGAGAAGAGTTCTTGTTCAATTTTATGGTTGAGATCAGTAAATAAAATATCATAAGTCAATAGGGAATTCCACTTCTTCATTACAGATAGGATTTCAGGTTTTCCATATTCTCCAACAACATTTAAAAGTGTTGAAAAAACTTTAGAAAAATACAGTTTGACATCTTTTTTAGTTTCCCCCTCTATACTCTTCAAGCATTTCTCCAATAACTCAGAAATCTCATCATAAGAATCAATCGTAATGTATTCTGGTTTGATCTCTCTAAGCTTTTCTTTAGGCATTTGTTCCATTTTTGAAGACAGAGGATTTGGATGTCTTGAACCGCTATCATGATCAAGCTCATCAAGAAAAGTTGGGGAATCCCAAGTATGAAATAATACCTTAACAGAACCAAAAATAGTTTCATTTTCACTAAGTTTATATAAGTGACGGATATCTGGATTAGTCGAAAACATCAGAACTGTGCTAACATCGGTTTCTTTCAAAAATTCCATTAGCTTTTCCGTTCTGGGACCAGCGTATCTAGAATCAGAGATTATTTCATCCACATTTTCAATTATAAGAACATCAGGAGACACTATTTTTATTCTTCTAAGTACCTCTGAAATTTCGGATTCAGTTGAAAAAAAATGTAACTTGATTTTTTTATCTAGAATTTCCTCAGTAATTTCTTCATCGTAAAAAAAAGACTCAATTTCCGTTCCACAATTTTTCAATTTTTTAGAATTAACAAGGAGTTGCCAAAGCCACATTTTTTTATAATTGAGACTCCCTGTCCAGCGAGTTTGTTTTTCAAGAGAAACGTTCCATTCTCCATTCTCATTTATAACTTCAATTATCCTTCCGCCATTCTTAGGAACAGAGATTTCTCTTAAGAAATTGTCGCCAAGTTCTTTGGCTTCTCTAATAATAGAATTCTTGCACTTTCTAACAGTGCCATCACATAATTTATTCCTTATTTCATTTTCACCATACTTTCTATACTTAACCTCTACAACATCTTCCTTTTCAAAAACCATTTCCCTCTTAAGATTGTTGCTTTCTTGCTTTAGTTTAGGTGGAAGAAAATTATCTTCATCCTCTATATAAACAGTCTTACTAAAAACATCATACGAAGAATATGATGGTATATATGATTTATTTTCGTTATTTGTTGAATAATTCCCGATGACTGCAACTTTTCTTTTAGGGAAAGTTAAAAGATACTCTGATACGAGAAGAGGAGTGAAACGGATGTCATTCCATGGCCAGGTGATAAGGAATATTCCTTTAGGATCATCTTTTATCCAGTCAAGATAAGATTTCTCTATTTCATTTGGCACTACTTTCCATATAAGAGGCAAATGGGAAAGATAATCTTCCGATTTCTTTCCTTCCTTTTCTGTAACATACTTTACAGTTTTTGGAAATGATTCTGTAAACAGATTTACTTCAGTATAGAACAATGCATTGCAAGAGGTACATCTAAAATGTTTCTTGTCAACAAATTCAATTGGTTTCCCAGTTACGTGAGGTTCATGACAATTCGGACATGTGTAAGCAAAATGATAATAAGTTCTCATTTCTCCCCCAGCTTTTTTATTAATTTTAAAATCTGGAGCGCTATATCTGGATCCTCTACCAAGAAACCAAGCTCATAATTATTTGTCATGCCACTAAATGTAAAATTAGCCGATCCAGAAATAACTTTTTTTCCATCAGCAACAAGAACTTTAGCATGAAGTGTTTCAGTTTCAACTCTATAAATTTTCAGATAATTAAATTTTCTTTGTAAGTTTGATATGTAGTTCACAGCCTCATTTCTTATCGAAGATTCATCTCCATATAAGTATATTTCAACCTCAACTCCTCTTTCTAATGCCTTTCTCAATTTATTCACAATGCTCATATCTGTGAGAACATAAGCTGTAAGATAAAGTTCATTAGTGGCATTCGAAATCAGATCATCGATTACCGATCTAAATGATCTTACCCCATATCCAATCCATTTTTCACCCGTGGCCACAGGAACAATTTCTTCAATCATCTTCAATCTCCAATGAGAAGATGTCTGTCAAGCCAGAGATTTCTATGTTCACACGAAGTTTCAGAAATCAAAAGACAACTATAACACGCCGCTCCGTTTACAGATTCTGCAGATTTAGTTACATCACAACAAAGTGGATCATTAGAACAAAGCAAAATATTCCCAACTGCACTATTGATAATTTCACGGAATATATCTACCGATCCTACAAGTCCACCCATACCTCCATCTTCTCCTGGAGATGTATTATAAATAAGAATACCTCCATTTTTCCCATCACGAGATATGTAAACTCTTTCCCTCAGTGAAACTGCTGAATAACCAGTGTGTGAGGATAAAGCTCTGATGATTGCATGAGAAAGTGTATGGAGCCAGACGAATGCGGGTTCAGCAGAAACCTCTGACCACCCTGAATCAGATTTCATTCCTGAAGATGAGTATTCTTTCCACAGGTTGTACGCTGGTTTTGAAGTTAGATCAGGTATTTTTCTTTCACCAAATGTAATGAATATACCTTCACCAAATCCTTCATATCCTGGATACCAGACACTTCCATCTGAATGTAAATACACACCTGATGAGACTAACAATTGGGGTTCACTTTCATCTGCAGTTGATACCATACGTTTGTAGCCAAGCTGAACTGTGATTGTTCTGATCTTACTAATTGGGTGAACAAGCAATTCGGGCATGATGGATGAAGTTGAGATTATCTTTTTTGGGTGTCCCATAACAAAATTTTTGGTTGAACTTCCAGCTCCTGATAGTAGTGAATCAAATTCTTCGTACATTAAACTCATGAAAGATTTATTTTCATCATTTAAGCGTTTATAAAGAGCGCAAAATTCTGACACACCTTTTTCTCTAATCTCTTTACTTATAGTTTCAAGCGAGTTATCAGGAATTCTTCCTTTTAAAGTACTTGAAATCCAGTCTACAAAAATATTAGCATCCATTCTAAGTAAGATATCAGAGGGGGTTTTCATCATTGTATCAAGAGCTATTGAAACATCATATCTTTGGAGAATTCTTGAGATCTGATTATCGAATTCGGGAATTGTCAAAAGGGTCATCGTTTCAGGAACCCTGAGTGAAGTTGACTGCCTTTGCATTATTTTCATCAATTTTTCACAATTCTTTGACCTATCTGGCTTAGTATAAATGGGGAAATAATTGCTTGAAGGGGATTCTCTTTCTGGAATTCTTCCCGTACAGAAAAAATTCATTTTGTAAATTTCTTTCATATTGTTTCTAGCTCTACAAATAGGGCATTCTATGACAATATCTTCTAGAGAACTTCCGTTTGCTTTCCAGCGGAAGTAGTCTGGTTTACATGATGAGTTTTTATGGACAGCATAATTCCAGTTTACTTCATCAAGGTGTCCATCTGGACATGCTGCAACAAATCTAACTGCAGAAGATTCATCGTTAGTTTCACATAGAGGACATTTAGATCCGTTATACAAAATGGGGGCATGATTTCCTCTTCTTCCATAGCAGACTTTCCACACCGGGAAAACGTATGTTGAGTAAACGCGATAATTGCTTTGCTTTCCAAGTCCAGCGTTTGTAGGCAAAGCTAATATGCGAATATTCGTTTTCTCTTCCGATCTGCTTTTAATGTACTTGGAAATCCTTGTCTCTGCGATTTCAAATCTCCGAAAAGTATCCGGGTTAAAGTTTTCACCAAGTCCTTTTTCCAGAGATGGAATAATCCTGGGTCCTTTTTTAGTTTCAATTACGGAACCCGGACCATAAGTAAGAACAAACTGCGATCTGCTTATATGCTGAAATTCCCTTGTCATATTTATACCTCAAACGCAGTAGTTTCTTCTATTTCACGAAGAGATTGTGGAGCGTTTTTGTAAACAACACATAAACCAACCTTTTCATGTGCTGGATCTCCAAGTATTACATTTTTTTCTGGAGGCCTATATAGAGTATACTCATTATAAACCAAATTTTTAGTGAAACCAAGCTTTTGTGAGATTCCAAGCCATCGATCATACTGAGAACGGAAACACTGGATCGTTTTTTTTGAAACATCACGAGGTAAGCATCTACTCAAAAACTTTTCAAAGTCATTCAATGACTCTTCACTTTGAATAATATGACCTGATTCAACAAACCATCTAGAACTGGGATCAGGCATATTCCTTAGAAAAGAAACAATTGCAGGACCTGCTGCTTTCTCTAAACATCCGTCTGAAAAAGGAGACACAGAAGCAGGTTCTACCTCGATGTTTATTCTATGATGGTACCCTGTAAAGATTTCATAATGGCTAAGATCTCTTGCTCTTCCAGCTTTATAAAATGTGACAACCAGAGCTCCATGATCTCTTCCCACGCGACCAGTTGCCTGAATGTACTGAGATGTTGTTTTGGGCTGCCCGTTTACAACCATCAATGATAAGTGAGGAATATCTACACCAGTTCCAAACATTGATGTGGTGAATATAGCATCAGGGTTTTCATTAATAGTGCGTTTCTTTCCCTGTTCCAGTTCTTCAAGTAGCTGTGGAATATCAGTAGAGTTTATCCTGCTTGAAAGTTCAACAACCTTTTCTGCATCCAAATTTCGAACTGAACCTTTGGAAATATTATTTAATCTTTCAATAATGTCTTCTCTAAAAAGTGATCTATTCCCTCCTAACTCCCTAATGGAATTAAAGTAACCTACAAGAGTCCAGAAATTTACAATGTCCTTTTCAGAGCAATTCTCTTCACCAGTCTGCAGCATCCTTGACCATATTCTTATAATTGGTGTCAACGGACCTCTTCCTGGTGCATAGATCCCCATGTAAACTCTTCCGGGTCTATTTTCATTCCATCCAGATGACCAGGCAGGCATTTTTACAAAAAAACTATCTTTGAAAGTTAGACCGTATGCAGGAAATTGGAATAACGGTCTATTAAAAAGACTTTTAACTTGAATCGCTGCATCATTAACAGTTGCAGAAGATGCAATATACTTTGGAATTCCACCTGATTCACGGATAAGACCATCAACAATACACTCATAAATACCAAACATACTACCCAAGGGCCCATCCATTAAATGAAGTTCATCCTGTACTATCATATCAGGCGGAAGGAATGGATTTACATTAGTGGAATACTTTGAAATTGCATTTTTGGTGTAATTGTTTGGTAACAATTCTTCTGAATCATCACGATAGTAACCATAAAATCCATTATATTTTTTCACGTTTCCAAATATATAACTTGACTTGGGCTCAAAAGCCAGCCTTGCTATTTTATCTGCTGTACTTACAATAATAGTTGGACACCTATGGTATATCTGTTCATCAACAGTGTATGCTGGAATAGGAATATGTGAATTTTCAGCAAATGGGGAAGAATCGTCCTTCACAAACAGACCGTCTGGTAATTTCTTTTTTGAACTTCCTGAAACATTTGAGGGCACACCTTCCTTATAATTAACATTACTGTTAAGATCACATTCAGGATTCGGGCAAAAAATTTCAAAATCAACAGGTGAGTCTTTTTTTCTCCCAACTTCATTGTATGAAGGGAAATAACCAGGTCGTGAAGGTCTAAAAGAGACAACTTTAACGTTAAGCTCTTTTTCAAGTTTTGAAATAATATCATCAAACTCTTTTTCGTCAACTTTTCTGGAGCTGTCAAGTGTAATATACATTATGAAACAGTTGCTAAGGCATCTATTATCTGAAACTTGAATTTCCTTAATCAAATTAGAAACTGATGTAATCTTTGAAACGTGACTCTTCAATTCAGAGAGAGTTTTTTCATATTTAATTACGAGATATATTTTATTAATCCCAGCTGGTAAACCCGAACTGGGAACAGCAAGCCAAGTACCACATACTGGACATTTTACTATCTGAGCAGGTTCACCTTCTGACGATGAACTGTTTTGTAATGCCTTAATCGCTCCTTGTTCACCACGAAGATGGTTGGGAGAAACTCCTCCTCCTACCCACATTCCTACAGAAAATCTTACAGTTCCGTATAGCCAATCGTTAGATATAGAACACTTTTGTGGCCTCCATCCAGAAAGTCCTTGATTATTGAAAACACGCAAGTATTCTGCTGCCGTGATCATAATAAGTGTTCTTCTAAATTGTTGGACAGTTAAAAGACGTAATGTATACCTGGAAATTATGGAAGTTCCTGCCCCAGTTATATCTTTGTTATCTTTATCTCCATTCCGAAATCTTGTCTGTGCATTTCTTCTTCTTAAAGCCATAACAAAGGCCATCATTGCAAGATAAGACTCTGTTTTTCCTCCTCCTGTAGGTACCCATAGTAAATCAACGTAGTCTCTGAATTCGGAGTCTTTATTGGATAGAGATTCCAGATTCATCAAGAAAAATGCAAGTTGGAATGGTCTCCAAACAAAGTCAATATTACTTTCCTTCAGTTTGCCGCCCTTTTTCCAGAGATTTTGTAACCATATAACTTTATTAGCAAAGCAAAATGACAGAAGAATATCTTTGTTTTTTTGAAGAGATTCTATACCTCCATTAATCCTTTTCAGGCAAATTTTTTGTTTATCTATAAGCTTTTTTGCGATAATTTTATCCTTATCCGAAAAACCCTCAAGTGAAGTTTCATTCATTAGAATCCATTTTTCATAGCTTTTTAAGATAGGATCTAAATAACCTTTGATTTCCGTTTCATCCCACATTTCGGATAATTTTAAAGCTGAGAAAACAGGGGAATTTAAGATTTCAAAGTTTTTCCATTCAAAAAGAGGCGCTGGATTTGGATAAAGAGGAACAAATTCACTTCTTACATCACAAGTTATAAATTCACGGCATTCATCAAAATGAATACCTTCTGGCCATAATACTTTAATATCAAATTTGTCTTGATAATCAACATCCTTCCATATAGAGGAACACATGTGACCTCTTGCTAGAACAGGATTTTCTCTGTAAATAAAGTTAAGCTCGTCATTTTCTTCTGAATCAATGGACTCTAATTTGCAATCATTTCCAAGAATAACACGTATAGAAGGCTGATAAAGAGACGATTCGATCACTTTGTCTCCATAACAATCTCCGATCTTTAACTCATTAATCAGACTCAGCATAATATGGAGTGAATTTTTGACCTTTATCCTACTATTCAATACAACTTTTCCGTCTATTCCCTCGTAAACAGTTATTTCGTTAGAGGATTCTCCAGACGTATTAAGATTAAAAATTTTACAGTAAGGCTTTCGTTTCCAAGAAAATTCTGTTTCAGCCACGTCCATTCTATTAGAATTTTCGGAAACAAGTTCTTCTTTGAAATATCTTCCCCAAGTTACACAGACTTTCAAATAAGGATCTTTACCCTTAACTAAGAAAGATATTCCAAATGATTTAGATCTTACACGAGGATCAAGTTCAGATGGGAGTGTTGAATATGTTTTTTCCTGTGAATCAGAATCTTCTGCCCCCTTATCATCCCCCTCAACATTGAGAATTTCCGACTCTGGACCAAGTTCTCTTTGTTTGCAATCCTTTGGAATAATAACTCCAGTGATGTATTCTGTATAAGGATCTGCTTCAATTATTGTTTCCTCAGATCCATTTCTGGGTCCTAAAACTTCTTTTATCAACTCTTCAATATATTTTTCCCGCACATTCTCACTCCACAAAGTCCAATAAATATTCAATAAAAAATAATTATCAAAGAGGTAATCTGTTAAATATTCAACAATATTATACTAAGTTAGTATTCTAAAATTTGTTTAAATATTTTTCGATAAAATTATTTATCCAGATTCGTATTGTTCTAAATAAATATTTTATATTTATTTTTGAATAACTATCTTCAAAAAAGAATTCAAATAAAAAAGTGTTAAGAATCATAATTGTAAAGAATTTACAGTTCTGAATTATATATACAAATGTCTCTAAGACTACAAATTTCACATCTGGGTTTTTCTCCGGGAATGCAAATCGCGTTTGCAAAATCAATTAAAGCAAAAGAGACGGTTCTGGGGTCCCAGAAATTGACAAGATCATACATAATTCCATAGAAAAGCTTGCTTCTCCTCGATGAATCAGTAATTTTTAGCCCAAAAATTCTTCCAAGAACACGAACAGTATTTGTATCGAGTACTGGTTCAGGAAGGTTATAGCCAAAACATAGAATGGCTGCTGAGATATAATTTCCCACTCCCGGCATTGCCATTAATTTTTTCCTGTCCAGAGGCAACTTCCCCCCATATTTTTCTATGACTTCGACAGCCATGTCGTAAAGTAAATCTGCACGCCAGAAAAGTCCAAGGGATTTTAAATCGGCTCTAACTGCTTCGCGACCAGCCTTAACAATTGACTCAAAATCAGGATATTTAAAAATAAATTGTTCGTAAACATCTTTTACCTGATCAGCTTTTGTTCTGTGAAGCATCACTTCAGCAACGGTAATTTTATAGGGATCAGAGGTTTCTCTCCATGGAAACTTTCTGAGATTTTCCTCTCCCCATATAAGAAGTTCAGTGCGTATTATTTTTATTTTTGAGAAATATTCTTTATCTCTGGTAATTGTATTCATGAAATCTCTTTAAGCATCTTTTCTATTTCAACTGCTATCCCTTTAGCCATAAGAGGAGGCACAGCATTACCAATCTGTGCATACTGCGCGATTCTTGGACCTTCAAATTTATAATTATCAGGAAATGACTGTATCCTTGCCACTTCTCTAACTGTCATAGATCTTGCCTGTTTGATATCAGGATGAATGAAATAGTGACCATCCTTTGATATGTGAGCAAGTACAGCATGGGAGTAACCATACTGATTGACCACCTTAAATCTATCCAGAAACGACGTTTTATTCCTATGTGTCTGGAGTTCCGGAGACAGCTCATTATATTTTAACCGTTTTCTCTCTTTATCCCATTTTTCAATTGCAAGTCTGTATATGATACGATCTCTGGGGTTATGTATTCTTGCGTTGTGTTGAATGAGTATATCTTTTTTTTCTCGAATCATAAATCTTTGAAGATATTCAGATGTCCTTGAGAATGGCCTTGTATACTTTGCAGGGCTATCAGTACCTTCACCGGCCTGCAATGGAGGGAGGTCTTTCAAAAGGGACGAGACATGGAACCTGCTGGGAGGAATTTTTAAAAAGTCAGGATATGAAAGATCATATTCATCTTTCCAGCCGATAAATATTATCCGTTTCCTTTCCTGAAGTACACTGAAATCTTTTGCATTTAGTATGTGGGCTACTGTTTTATATCCAATTTTTTCCAGTTCTTCATGTAAATTTGAGTAGATAATCCCATTTATTGCACTTTTGATTCCCGGAACGTTTTCGAATACGAAAATTTTTGGCTCAAAGCTTTTTAAGAACGAGACGTAATGCCTGTATAGATAGTTACGGGGGTCGTTTTTCATTTCTTTTGGCTTCCTGCCTCTCCCAGCAACAGAATAAGCCTGACATGGTGGTCCTCCTATGACGACGTCAACCGAATCTCTATCAATGATTTTTAAATGATCCTGAATTTCTTTTATCGTATCAGTTTCATTTGATTCGGTTATTTCTCCCTGTAACAATCCCGCCGGCGGCATTTCCAGTTCATTAAATTTTTGAATAAATTCATCTCTGTTTAAGTTTCCAGAAATATAATCTCTATAAATCCCTTCATTACTGGAATCTTTTAGAGCATGGTAAATAGCTCTGGTTTCTAGAGAATTTCTGGCATGGTCATTTTTCTCTATATGAGAAACAAATTTGAATCCATTCTGAAAGAACCCTTCTGAAAGCCCTCCAGCGCCAGAAAACATATCAAGAACTGTGTATTTTGATTTCATCCAGAAATTCACCGAAACTGTTTTTCTTTTTTACTTTACTCATTCTCTATAAAATGATTAACATCAGATGAAATTGGAATATATTAACATGTTGATGCGGATCATCTGATTTTAAAATTTTTAAATTTTATCCTCTCTCACCCAAACTACACCTTTAAATCCCTCCTCTCCCTTTTCTATCTCACAATATAACTCTCATAACTTTCACTAGGTGACATTTTTATGAATAATAGGTTGTACAAATATTACCCCGAGGACTTCGGGGAGCTTAATGTTGACGTTTTACATATGAACCTGGCTTTCGATGTCTATGATGACAGGACGAGCGTGAAGTCTCTGCTAAGGATAAGGACCAGGGACGGGCCGCTTGAGAAGCTGGAGTTGAACTGCAGGGACCTGGAGGTCCGGGCTGTGAGCTGTATACAGTCCGAGGTCTCTTACAGGTACAGGAAGGATGATGCAATTCTCGAAATCAATTTCATGGATGTGGTTCCCCCGCAGACCGAGATTGCGATTGTTACGGAGACGGTCTGCAGGCCGACGAAGAATATCCTTGAGGGGCTGTACTATGACGAGACTCCGGCAGGGGCTCCTCCGCAGCAGATCACGCAGTGCCAGCAGTGGGGGTTCCAGAGGATCGTGCCCTGTATTGACGATATGTGTGCAAAATGCACTTACAGGACAACCATCATTGCGGACTCGCGGTATACGAACCTGATCACAAACGGGGACGTCGCAGTCGAGCGGCAGACCGTAAAGCCGGGGAGGGACAAAATCGTCTATGACAACTCGGTAACCCCGATGGCTACGTATCTCTTTTTCCTGGGCGTGGGGACCTATGCGACTTTTAAGCGGGAATTTGAGTACCCGGACGGGGATACTTTCATGCTCGAACTCCTGGTGCCGCCCGGCTCAAGCGAAGAGGCTGCCGAAAAAGCGCTTGACATCCTGCACGACGCGGTCATGTGGGTCTATCTTTTTACAGGGCCAGAGCAGTATGATGAAGCCAGGCTGCCTGTCAGGAAAGAGCTCTGGGAGCTTGTCCGCAAGCGAGAGGACATGAAGCTTGAGGGAAAGGAGGATAGGCTGGAAGGGCTTCGGGAGCTCAGGGAAAAGCTTGCCGGGCTTGTCGCAGGCATTACTCCCGGGTACAAATATACCGGGACCGTCTACAGGGAAATCGGGATGCAGAACTCGGATTTCGGAGGCATGGAAAATGTCGGGAACACCACGATCACCACAAACCGCATAATGCCTTTCCCGCAGATCACGGACCCGGCTTTTGAGTACATGATCCGGGTCAAGGTACACGAATATTACCACAACCAGAACGGGTCCGAGGTTACCGGAAAGAGCCCGTTTGAGATCTGGCTGAACGAAGCCGTGACCGTGCATGTCGAAGAGCAGTACCACGCCTTCCTCTTTGGCGAAGACTACCAGAGGCTCGGCAGGGCGCTTGACCTGCTTGCCCCGGCTTCAGGAACTTTTGCCCTGGACTCGGGAGCGGCTTCCATGCCCATCATCCCTGACGGCTTCAATGACCCCAATGACCTGATCACTGCCGTTACTTACGTAAAAGCTCCCGAATACGTGCGTATGGTCGAGACCCTTATAGGCAGGGAGACTTTTGTCAGGGGACTGGACCGCTACTTCAAAAAGTTCAGCCACTCAAACGCGACCACGGATGACTGGATAGAAGTCATGGAAGAAGAAAGCGGGCAGCCCTTAAAGGAGATGTCCGAGGTCTGGCTGAAGCAGATCAGGTTCCCGGTAGTCGAGGTCTCTGCCGAATACGACAGGGATGAAAGGAAGTTCACTTTCCTCATCAAGCAGAAGGTACCTGCGGGCGGAAAGCCCTGGGAGGTCCCTTTCAAGGCAGCTCTTGTTGACGAAAACGGAAACGACCTTGCCGAAGTCCTGGAACGGATCAGCGAGGAAACTTCGACGATCACGATTGAAAACGTGGACCTTCCGGCTTTTCTCTCTCTGAACAGGGGCTATTCTTTCTACGGAAAACTCGTCTACATGGCAAGCCAGGAAGAGCTCCTGCTGCAGGTCCGGAAAGACAGCGACATCACAGGCAGGTTTACGGCTTTCTATACTCTCGTGGACCGGGAAAAGTTCAGGCTGCTTAAAAATCCTGACGCAAAGCCTTCCGAAGAATTTGTAGATCTCTATTACAAGCTCCTGAACGACCGGCAGCTCCTTGAACGGGCGGGCGGGCAGTTCCTCACCATTTTTGAGTCCGTGGAAGACGAAGAATTTGCCCACAATTACCAGGCCCTCTACGACGTAAAACAAAGAATTCTGAAGGCTGTTGCCTGGAAGTACAGGAGTTCCATAATTTCTGCCTACCGCTTCTTTGAAAACTCCTCGGTTTCAAGGGACTCGAGCCTCGAAGAAGCTGCAAGGGTAATCAAAGCCCGTCAGGCCAAAAACATCTGCCTGAACATCCTTGCAACCCTCGATACGCCGGACAGCCATACCCTCATAAAACAGCAGTTTGAGGCCGCAACCTGTGCAACGGACCGGTTGAACGCCTTTGCCTCCTATCTTAACAGTTCGGCTCCTGATAAGATTGAAGTCCTCAGGTCCTTTGAAGCCGAATCCAGGCAGAACCTTATTGCCTGGGAAGCCTTCCTCGGAGTAATAGGCAGCAACAGCAGTATTGATGCTGTCGAACTTGTCAGGGAGATGGAAAGGTCAGATGCCTTCAGGATCGAGCAGACAAACGACCAGCGTGCCCTTTACGGCAGCTTTGCGAGGAACCGCAAGAAATCCCTCCAGACCGAAGAAGGCAGGGCTCTCTTTGCGGAAATCCTGGGAAAACTGGCTCGCGTAAACGAGTACAGTACTGTCAATATGCTCAATACCTTTGCAAACATAGACCTGATGGAATCAAAGTATCATATCCCACTGGTCAAGATCTTGGCAGACCTCCTCGGAGAACTGGACTCGCAGAAGTTCCCGAGCGTTTATAACAGGATCAGAAAACTCCTCCTCGGAGCCCCGAAAGCTGTCAAAGCCTACGGCATAGAACACGGGGAAATTCCGGCTCTGCAATCCTGAATTATCTGGAACAAGTAAGCTTTACCTAAAACCGTTTTCTTTGCTCCGGTATTTTCCCGGAGCAAAACATTTTACTCGAATTTCCTGCCTGTTTTTCAGATCTCTCTACATTTAGTGAGTTCGTTCTTTTTTATAGGTCCGGTGAGTCTGTCTTTTGCGGATAGGGCAGGGAAGTCTATTATATTAAGATAGATAAATATAATTGAGAATTCGGGGGCAAAGTCAGGGAAATTCAAAACTCGCTTCTTTACTCTATAAAGTTTCATTTTCAAGATCAGTACATTTTCTGATTCGGCTATCTCGGGAAGAGGGAGAATGGTGTTTGAACTTACCGGTGTGGTTCTGAAGGCATTTGTAATATTTTTTGAATCTGTGAGTGCGGTTCTGATTACTTATGGGGGACTAAAAGCTGCAGCTAAAATCTTTTTTATGGAGGTTCACAAGAAGCCCGAAGACTACAGGAGCATAAGAAAAGAATTCACGGACAAAATTCTTTTCGGGCTTGAACTGCTGATAATTGCTGATTTGATCGAAACTTTGAGAAAGCCTTTCCTTGAAGAACTGCTGGTAGTTGGAGCCATCGTGATTATCAGAACTATTCTTGGTTACTTCCTGAGTAAGGAAACAGAAGAATCTGTCTTAACCGAATCTTGAGGGGCTTGAGGGATAAAATTGGTCCAGGGACTGTTTAATACATTTCTACAATTCTTTGAATGGGTCTTCGAAGCGATTGGTACAATTATTATAATTTACGGAGGGCTGAGAGCAGTAGCTCAAATCATTCTTCAGGAAATATCAAAAAGGTCTTACAACCTGGGAGATATCAGAAAGGAACTTACAAACAAAATACTCTTCGGGCTCGAATTTTATATCGTCGTTGCTGTTTTCGGAACCATGAGGGATCCTTCAATGCAGGACCTATCTATTCTGGGTATAATAGTGCTTATCAGGACCGTACTCGGCTACTTCTTGAATAAGGAAATTGAGGAGTATAAGTTTGATTGAAATTATTATGAATTTATCCCGGGAAATGAAATGTCATAATTGTTATCCGGGAACCTTTTCCCGGGTTTCGGGATCTGACTTTTGAGGGGGGAGCAGAATGACATTTGCATATTACGAAGGGCTGGTACTGGACGTATTCTTTACTCTGTTCAACATCATGGGATCTTTTCTTATAATATACGGCGGGCTCAGGGCAATGTCGGGGGTTTTCCTGATTGAAGTTTTGAAAAAACCGTATAGCTACCAGCAGGTGAGAAAAGAGCTGACAAACAAAATTGTCTTCGGGCTTGAGTTTTTCATTGCAGCCGATGTCCTGGAAACCGTAAGGAATCCCACGCAGGAAGAATTGCTCCTGCTTGGTATGGTTGTATTGATAAGAACGGTTCTTGGTTATTTCCTCAGCAAGGAGGTTACGGAATACGAGCTGGATTGAAACAGGGTTAAAAATTCCGGATTCGAAATCTGCCCGGTTCTCTGTACCTTTAACACTGCCATTTCTCTCTCCCGGGCCTGGCACATGAAAAAAATTCAAAAACTTTCGAGTTTTTCTTAATCCTCTCTTCTCTACTCTTCCTGAAGATAGATGAACTGCTTTTAGATGCATACGGTATGCCTGCTTCTGCGGAGCTATTATAAAGCCGGAATACAGTACAACTCTAAAAAAACAGTATGATTTAAAAGCAAGTAAAGTGTTAAGGATACAAAATATTATTAAACTCCAATATTATACTAATCTGAAATCCAGATTATGCTGACCTGAACTCCGGGTTGTCTTAATAAACTGACATGAAATTGTACAATAAAATGATATGAAATAATGTAATAAATTTAGTAACAGATACCGTCATGAGTTATGCAATGACATGAAATCATATAAATGTGAACATGAAATTGTGAAATCATGTAAACGTGAACATGAAATCGTGAAACCGTGTAATAATTGCGTACCAAATATTAATCTGAAATCGGGTGCTAGTTGAAATCCGATATCCGGATAATTCAAAATTATCAGAAACAGGAGCAATTTAATGTATCATCTGAAATGTATCGAATGCGGTGCAGAGTATTCCAAAGATGAAGTGATCTATACCTGCAGCAAATGTGACGGGCTGCTTGATGTTATTTATGACTATTCTTCAATTAAACTCGACATGGAGAAATTAAAGACCGAATGTCCCTCTGTCTGGAAGTACGCAAAACTTCTGCCTGTGGAAAGGGAACCTGTAACGATCCGGGAAGGCGGGACCCCTCTTTATAAATGCGCCCGGCTTGCCGAAAAAATAGGGATTAAAGAGCTCTATGTAAAGCATGAGGGTATGAACCCTACCGGCTCATTCAAGGACAGGGGCATGACTGTCGGGGTTACGAAAGCCCTTGAGCTCGGCATGAACACCGTTGCCTGCGCATCAACCGGAAACACTTCCGCAGCCCTTGCAATCTACGGGGCAAAAGCAGGAATCCCTGTTGTAGTGCTGCTCCCGGCAGGAAAGGTAGCCCTCGGAAAGGTTGCCCAGGCCCTTATGCACGGAGCAAAGGTTCTCAGCATCCGCGGAAACTTTGACGACGCGCTTGCTCTTGTACGCACGCTCTGCTCCCAGGAAAAAATCTATCTCTTAAACTCAATCAACCCTTACAGGCTGGAAGGCCAGAAAACTATCGGCTTTGAGATTGCAGACCAGCTCGGTTTCAAGGTGCCTGACAGGATTGTCCTGCCCGTGGGAAACGCAGGAAATATCACCGCTATCTACAAAGGTTTCAGGGAGTTCAAACTCCTTGGAGTAACTGACTCTCTTCCGAAAATGACCGGGATCCAGGCCGAAGGTTCCTGCCCCATAGTAAAAGCCATAAAGAGCGGGGCTCCGGCAATTACTCCCGAAGAGAATCCCGAAACCGTTGCAACGGCAATCAGGATCGGAAACCCTGTAAACGCAACAAAAGCTCTCAATGCCATAAGGGAATCCGGCGGCACTGCAGAGTCCGTGACCGACGAAGAAATCCTTGCAGCCCAGAAAGACCTTGCAAGGCTTGAAGGCATAGGAGTCGAACCCGCAAGTGCAGCCTCGGTTGCAGGGCTTAAGAAACTTGTTGATATGGGTGTTATAGGCAGGGACGAAACCGTTGTCTGTATCACTACAGGTCACCTTCTTAAAGACCCGCAGGCCGTAATTGATGTCTGTGAGGAACCGACAGTTGTTGATGCAAACATCGAAGCTATCCGGGAAGCAATCTTCGGAAAGGCAAAGTAAAGCCGGAGAAATATATTCGATAAAATAGTGAATCAGGGATTGAATCCGAGATTGAATTAGAGAGTCATATCTATTTCAGGTTTCTATTTCAGGTTTCTATCTCAGGTTTCTATCGGACAAATATAAAGATAAATATTTACATGCCGGAACCGTAAACAGTTGAAATATTGATCTAACCGGGATCCGGTACCATTCAATCCTTTAAGGTTTTCAGGGACAGCTTCTTAGCTTCCCTGAACCGTTTACTGTTATTATCCATATTTTACGGTCGTATTCAGATTCTTTTATACCATAATAATTATCGATGGGCGTGAACACGAATGGAGCAGGACTATAAGCCTCACGATATCGAAGAGAAATGGCAGAAAAAATGGAATGAGAGCCGGATTTTCCAGGCTGAGCCGGATAAGCGGGAAAAGTTCTTCATAACAATTCCCTACCCTTACCTTAACGGGAACCTGCATGCAGGGCATACACGGACCTTCACCATCGGTGACGTGGTAGCAAGGCACAAAAGGATGCTAGGGTACAACGTGCTTTACCCTATGGGTTTCCACGTAACCGGCACCCCCATTGTCGGGCTTGCCGAACTTATCGCCAGCCGGGACCCGCAGACCATGGACGTCTATGAGCACCTCCACGGGATTCCGGGAGATATCCTGCCGGCCCTCGATACTCCTGAAAAAATCGTTGACTATTTCAAGCGGGAAGCCGAAAAAGCCATGCGCATGATCGGGTACTCCATTGACTGGAGACGCAAATTCACAACAACCGACCCGACCTACAAGAAGTTTATCGAATGGCAGTATATCCGGCTTGGAGAAAAGGGACTGATCGTGAAAGGCTCTCACCCTGTCAAATGGTGCCCGAACGATAACAACCCCGTAGAAGACCACGATATCCTTCACGGGGAGGAAGCCACAATCGTGGAATACACCCTTATCAAGTTCAGGTACAATGACCTTGTTCTCCCCTGTGCCACCCTCCGGCCGGAAACAACCTTCGGCGTGACCAACCTCTGGGTCAACCCGGACGTTGATTACGTAAAGGCAAGGGTTGAGAAGGACGGAAACGAGGAGTTCTGGGTTGTCAGCAAGGAAGCTTTCAGGAAACTGACCTTTACGGACAGGACCGTGGAATACGTTGAGGACGTGCCTGCAAAGTCCATCATAGGGATAAAGCCCACAAATCCGATAACAGGAGATGAAGTAATCTCCCTTCCGGCATCTTTCGTTAAGCCTGAAAACGGCAGCGGAATAGTAATGAGCGTCCCTGCCCATGCGCCTTTTGACTTCCTTGCCCTCCGCGACCTCTACGATGCGGACCTGAGCGAGTACGGGATTACCGAAGACCTCAGGGACATAAAGCTAATTTCCCTTATCCAGGTGCCCGAATTCGGGGAGTTCCCGGCAAAAGAAATCGTGGAAAGTATGGGAATTGCAAACCAGAAAGACCCGAAAGCCGAGGAAGCCACAAAGATCGTATACAGGAGAGAGTTCCACGGAGGAGTCCTTAAGGAGCTTACCGGGAAATACAAGGAATACCCGGTCTCAAAGATCAAGGATGTCCTTACCAGGGACCTTATCGCCTCAAATGCAGGTGAGACCTTTTACGAATTCAGCGAGCCTGTAGTCTGCCGCTGCGGGACTCCCTGTGTCGTCAACATGGTTAAAGGTCAGTGGTTCCTTAATTATTCGAACCCCGAATGGAAAGCAAAGGTCTACAGGTGCCTCAGCCAGATGCGGGTAATTCCCGAAGAGTACAGGGTCGAGTTCGAAAACAAGGTGGACTGGCTCAAGGACAAGGCATGTGCCCGCAGGAAAGGCCTTGGGACCCGCCTGCCCTTTGACAAGGAATGGCTGATCGAGTCTCTCGGGGACTCAACAATCTACATGAGCTATTATATAATTGCCAGGTTCATCGAAAGGGGCGACCTTGCCCTTGAACAGCTTACCCTTTCTTTTTTCGACTATGTCCTGCTCGGAATAAGTGATTCTGCAGCAGTTTCTGCGGAAACCGGCCTTAAACAGGAACTTGTGGAAGAAATCCGCAGCCACTTCAATTACTGGTACCCGGTTGACCTGCGTTCTTCCGGAAAGGACCTTGTCCCGAACCACCTGCTCTTCTTCCTCTTCCACCATGTAGCCCTTTTTGAAGAAGACAAATGGCCGAGAGCCCTTGCAGTAAACGGTTTTGTCTCCCTTGAGGGGCAGAAGATGAGCAAGTCCAAAGGCCCGATCCTGACCCTGGAAAGCGCGGTCAGCGCCTACGGGGCAGACATAACAAGGATGTACATCCTTTCAACGGCCGAACAGACCCAGGATGCCGACTGGCAGAAGACAGGAATCGACTCTGCCCGCAGGCAGGTGGACAGGTTCTATGCCTTTGCAAAAGATGTAATCGAGAGTGGAAAACGAGCAACCCTCAGCACCGAGCTAAAGCTGATCGACCGCTGGATGCTCTCAAGGATGCAGAAATACATCAGGGAAACAAACATTGCCCTTGACTCCATCCAGACCAGGGAAGCCATTCAGAACTCTTTCTTCCTGCTCATAAACGATGTCAGATGGTACCAGCGAAGAGGCGGGGAAGCCCTGCTTTATTACGTGCTGGACAACTGGGTCAGGCTTATGGCCCCCTTTACCCCTCACCTCTGTGAGGAAATCTGGGAAGCCATGGGACACGAAGACCCGATTTCCCTTGCCCCGTACCCGCTCGACAATGAAGACCTCATAGATGAGGGCGCAGAACTTGCAGAAGAAGCTGTAAAGAGCACCCTTAACGACATCGAAGAGATCATAAGGGTTACGAAGATGACCCCGCAGAAGGTCTACCTCTACACAGCCCCTGCCTGGAAAGCCGAAGCCATAAGGTGTGCCTGCGAACTGCAGATCGAAGCACCTCTTGAAGTGGGCGTCCTGATCAAGACCCTGATGGCAAATCCAGAGCTCAAGCGCTTTGGCAAGGAAATCCCGAAGTTCGTACAGAAGATAGTCCCCGAGTTCAAGAGCGGAGGTGCCGAACGCTACGAGACTTTTGCTTACCTCGGCCTTGATGAACAGGCCCTCCTGAAAGAGTCCGCTTCCTTCCTGGAAAAAGAAATCGGCTGTCCGGTCGAAATCTACAGCGCCGACTCTCCGGAGTACGACCCCCAGAAGAAGGCCAGGTTTGCAGAACCTCTAAGGCCGGCTATTTACATCGAGTAAACGAAGGAAAATCAGAAGGCTATTTATCGCCTTAAATATCAGTATCCGGACTATACTTTACAGTCCGGAACTCATTTTTTTAGTTTTGATTTTCTTACCTTAACTCTGCCTATTTATAGGGACTATATCATCTAATTTGCTTATTTTTTCTCATTTTTAATATCAGTAGAACGATTTCAAATCGAAACTTATATATGCCTATATTCCCTACATAATAGGGATTATGGAACCCTGGGCAAGATGCTGGCTTGAAGATCAGCGTAAAGCTGGAGAAAAATGTCTTGAAATCAAAGTTCGAGGCGCTTGTCATTATGTTTATCGCTCTACCACTAAATATGACAAAAAAATTAAGAAGGGTCGTAAAGTTTCAGTTTACATTGGTAGACTCGACAAAGATTACGGCTTTATACCTAAAGGTGAGAAACCTAAAACTAATGTGATACCTGTGCCTCACTCTGTCACTGACTATGGAAATTCAATGATTTTACATAATATGATGGGAGAGCTCAAACCTTTTCTCATGAAAAATTTTCCGGAATATTGGGAAGAACTCTATGCAATGTCAATTGTTCGTGTAAATGGATATGTCCCCCTCAAACGAATTAAAGATACTTGGGAAGATCTCTATAATCTTGAAGGTATAAAACCAAATCTTAATCCATCCAATCTTTCAAAAGTGTTAAGGGAAGTAGGCTGTGATAGGTTTGGGCAGAATGAGCTATTCAATCATCTCAAAAATGCAGACACTCAACTCGTCTATGACTTAAGTTCCTGTTTCTCTCGATCTATGAATATTCTACAGGCTGAAAAAGGCTACAACAAAGACTGTATTCAAGTTCCCCAAATCAACTTTGCCCTTCTTTGTGGTCTTGATAGTGAAATGCCTACTATGATCAAATCAGTTCCAGGCAGTGTGAAGGACATAAAGACATTATACAAAACAATAGAAGAGTTGGATATCAGCGATAAGATACTTCTTCTTGATCGTGGTTTTTTCTCAGAGAACATCCTTAACTGCTTAGAAGAAAAACATATCAAATTTGTGTTACCAACAAAAAGGAACAGCCACTATTATGACACAAGAATACACCTTAATGAAGAATTCATCTATCATGATAGACTCATCAAATGTGGTAAAAGAAAGTTAGGAAATAGGTTCCTATATTTATATGAAGACCTGGATCTAAGACTTGAAGAACAGAAGACGATCTTCAGAAAGAGAGAGGAAGGGAAGATCAGCGATGAAGAGTACTCTTTAAAACAAAATAGAGCAGGGAAGTTCTTGATTATCTCCAATTACGACATAGGAAAAAAGGAGATGTATGAACTCTACAAAAAAAGAGACTCGATTGAAAAGTTGTTTGATGCATACAAAACAACATTAGACGCTGACAAATTGTATCTTCATGATGATGAGAGCGTTTATGGGCATGTGTTTGTGGCATTTCTTTCATTATATGCGTACTGTAAATTGTTGAAGGCAATTAAAAAAGCAGAGATAAATGACAAGGTCTCACCCATTGATATCCTATTGAAGTTTAGAAAAGTGAAAAGTATAAACTTTGGTGAAAAAAGTATCATTACTGAAGTTCCTAAGAAAGTAAGAGAATTAGATAAAACTCTCAAATTCAACATATTCCCTACAAAAAATGGGAGTTAAGGTCTTAGTTTTTACTTTCTATGACACAATTCCATAATTTAGTGATTTCTCATTTTTTTCCTGCCCTTAAACTTCAATTTCTCTGCTAACTGCCTAAATAAACTGTAATATTACCCTTGAGAAACAATTTTTTTGGCATTTCTGCCAAAGAATTCTTTTACTTCTGTATTTTTTCACTGAATATATTGACTAAAATCTACACTCTCCGCTATGTCATTCTGAACTACTCTCTCAAAAATAGATTTTACTAAAGCTTAAATGGAGAAAATAATCTGAACAATTCCATAAATGACTTTTGTGGTTTCTTAAGTAAATTTAATCTTCTCATCTGAGTAAGTTTAATCTGATTTTCAATCCCTTTCTCAGTTCTAAACTGCTTCTTGTTATCCGTTTTTAGACTTTTTGAATAATAGCTTTCGATAGGGTTATTTGTCGCTGGCGCTCCTGGAAGATAATGGAACAAAGTAAGATTTAACCAGTGTTTGTTGATCATCCACAATCGTTTTTGAACCTTTTCATCATATGTTCTTATATTTTCCATCAATCTATCAAAGTTATATTTTGCTTTTTCAAGACTATTAAGTGGAAGATTTTTCTTTTTTCGTCTGATTTCAAGCTTTAATTTATGTCTATACTGGTTAAATTCCTTTTTTGCTTTTTTACTCCATTCTTGATGTTTTTCTTTGTTATTAATCACGTTGAGTTCTTCAGATTGAAGTTCTTCCAGAAATTTAATCTCATTCTCTCTATTGTAAAATATATTTAATAACCTGTACTTCAAAAGTTCCTGTCCTATCGTTGTGTTCTTTGGAAAATCATTAACGATAAGCTTATTTAAATGCATCAAACAATATTGATGGACTAACTTATCCCTAAAAATTTCCTTTAATATATCAGGGTATCTTTTATCAAAATCCGTAACGATAAACACAGGCTCTGATGCATCAAGATTTTTCTGTAGAAATTTCTTGATGGTTTCTGGACTCTTATCTTTAAAAAGCTCATCTGCTATCGTTCTTTGAGATTTTGCATCCAGTAATGTTAAACGGTATTTCTGACATCTCCCTTCTTTTGGATGTTGTTCGTCATAATGCACCATATGTATATTTTCTGAACATGGAATAGTTTCCTATTCCATTTCTTTGTAGAATGCTCTAAAAATTGTGCTTCTTGATTTTGGAAAGATGAAATCCATTAGATCAGAAATTCCATCATATGAAACGTTATGGTATCTGAGTAACTGGAAAAAATCATTGAATGTATCAAAAAGTAAAGTCTTCATATCTTCCCAAAAACTATAATCTTCTTCGTGTGTACTACCACAGTTTGAACATTTATACCGACCAATGTTGATTTTCCCAAGACCGTTTTTGGTATGGGGATTATAGCCATTATGAACCATTGGAGTATTACAAATTGAACAGACGGGAGGAATTTTTCTACGAAAAATTCCTCGTGTAGTATATTCATAATCGTTTCCAAAACAACCAAAAATGTCTAAGAGAGCAGGGAGCTCAGAAAAGTTATTAAGTGTAAGGTTTATAGTTACCATTGTTTTTGCCGTAACATCATTACATAATTATAGGATTATAATTTTGTGTAGTGATGTTACACTTACTTTTATCACTAGATTTTGGGACTGAGTCCTTTCTATGGATAAATAATGCTACTTTTCTCTGTCTTTAGGCAGGCTAGTTATAGAGTTATCTTATCAGTACAATATTACTCGCTGTCCTGAACCGTTCCTGTCCTGCTAGACGCAGGAGAACGGTCTTTCCCGTAAAAATGAAGAAAAAAGCAAAAAAGTAAAAGATGATGTGTGAGCTCGTAAACAAAAACGAGAACCGAATTGATCAAAGTGGCATAATTTTCGGCCTTTATCTCTCTTTCATTTATTTTGCTCTTCTTTGTTTTGTGAAGGGCCGCCAGACAAGCTGACGGAGGCGTTTATAATTACCTATGAGTTTTAACAGGGTCCCCAGGTCATGACATAAATTAGCCTGTTACTTTTTTGTGTTGCAGAAGAGAATAGTTTGGCCCTGCAAGGAGTAGAATCAAAATACAAAAGATCCCGGCTTCGGATATCTGAATAATATCAGCCATTGCAAAATCCTTAATAGGACTCTTCTTCATTCTCAAGGGACTTTAAGACCTCGAGTTTTTCCTTCGCGTCCGCCATGTCCGGGTAGATGCTCAGGATTTCGTCAAAAGCTTTTATTGCTTCTCCGTATCTTTCCAGCTTTCCGAGGAGGACTCCTCTGTAGTTCATGGACTGGGGGTCCTGCGGGTTTATCCTGAGGATCTTTTCGAAGGCTTTCAGGGCATCTTCGTAATCCCCGGTCTTTGCAAGGGAGAGGCCGAGATATCTGAGGGAAGGTTCATGCCAGGGGTTGATTGTAAGGGCTTCTTTGAAGGCTCTGGCTGCGGTTTCGTAGAGTTTCTGTTTGAAACAGACCACTCCTACATTGTAGACCGCTTTGATGTTTTTCGGGTCCTTTTTAAGTACATTGTCAAAGGCCCTGAGGGCTTCCCTGTACTGTTCAAGCATACAGAAGGCAACCCCTTTGTAGTTCATGGCGTCGTAGTTTTCGGGGGCGATCTCAAGGATGCGGTCAAAGTACCCGAGGGACTCCTGGACCCTGTTTAACTTGATGAGGGTCGTGGCTGCATTGTAAAGGGCTTCTTCGTTTTTGGAGTTAAAAAGGGCGGCTTTTTCGAAGGCTTTCAGGGCTTCGTTCAGGTCTTCAAGTTCAAGGAGGCAGAGCCCGAGGTAATTCAGGCTTTCGGGATCTTCGGGAGAGGCTTCAAGCAGCTGTTCAAAGGTCCTGGCGGCTTCTTCATACTCCTCAAGATTGAAGAGCACGAGGGCCATATTATAGAGGGCGTCCCTGTGCGCGGGCTCGCGTTCAAGGACAAGGGCAAGGGCCTGCAGGGCTCTTTCATAATCCTGGAGTTCTATGCTGGCAATCCCGAGCATGTAACAGGCTCTGGTGTAGTCAGGGAAGTCCGGGGCAAAGAGGAGCAGCTTTTCAAAGTCTTTTGAGGCTTCTTCGAAGTCAAGGAGCTTGTAACTGGCTACTGCCCGGTTGTACAGGATATCAGTGTTTTCAGGGTTTCGGGCGAGGGCTGAGCCGAAGGCATCCCTGGCTTCTTCATACCTGCAAAGGGAAAGAAGGGCCAGTCCTTTTTGTTCAAGGGCAGCGGTCAGGGCAGGGTTGAGTTCAAGAGCCTTTTCGAAAACTTCCACTGCTTCTTCGTTCTGGTCAAGCCCGCGCACAACAAGCCCGCACAGGTACCACACATTTGCATCCGTCTGATTTTTCTCAAGGATCCTTTCAAAGGTCTCAAAAGCATCCTCATATCTCCGGGTTTTGAGCTGGACAAGCCCTATTTTGGTCCAGGCATCTTCCAGTTCCGGGTCACTTATTTTTGACTCCCCAATTTCCGATTCTTCAATTTCCGATTCTTCAATTTCCGATTCTTCAATTTCCGATTCTTCAATTTCCGATTCTTCAATTTTTGCCACTTCGTACGGACTTTCCATCACTGCCTGTTCGAAGGCTTCAAGGGCTTCTTCATATCGCTCCTGTGAAAATAACACAAGGCCTTTCCCGTACCATGCTTTCTTAAAGTCCGGGTAAACCTCAAGGATTTCGGAAAAGACCTCAAAGGCTTCTTCCTGCCTTCCAAGCCCCATAAGTGCTATCCCCGCGCTGTAAAAGGTCTTCTTTGAAGCTAAGCTTTCTCTTATAAGCTTTTCAAGTGGGAGCAGGGCTTCTTCATAGTTCCCGAGTTCTATCTGAGCGGACGCGAATTTCTCAAGGAGTTCAGGGTTAACCTGGGGAGTTCCTGCTGTTTGTTGAGCTTCTACTACCTGGGGAGCTTCTTCCGTATCTCCAGTATCTCTATTTTCTTCTCCGGTCCCTTCAGGCAAGTCCTTTGATATTTCTCCGTTCAGGTTTTCTGCGGAGAATTCAAGAAGGGAATTTACTGCGGATACGGCTTCTTCTGCCTTTCCCAGTTCGAAAAGGGCAAGAGCTCTCTTTTGCAGGATTTCCGGCTCCTTCAAACCTGCTCCGAGGACGATATCAAAGGCTTTTATGGCTCCTTCATAATCTCCGTTTTCGAAGCAGGAAAGTCCCGTGTAATAATGAATCTCAGACTTCCGGCACCCGAGGTCAAAGGCTTTTTCAAACTCCTGCAGGGCTTCTTTGAAGTTTCCGATCCTGAAAAGGGCAAGAGCCCTCAGGTATTGCATATCTGCCTTTTTCGGGGAGTATTCCAGGGCTGCTTCAAAGGCTTCAACTGCCTCTTCATACTTTTCAAGTTCGAAAAGTGTGTATCCTCTCTGGTCAAGGGCGTATGTACAGTCAGGTTTCAGTTTAAGGACAAGATCAAAAGCTTCCAGAGCCTCATGTTTTTTCCCAAATATTTTTAAAGCGAGTCCCTTCCTGAAAAGGATAGTTTTTCTTGCCGGGTTCTGACTGAGCACCCTCTCAAAGATTTCGAGGGCTTCTTTGTAATTCCCCTGCTTGAAACAGGCAGTGCTCAGGTGGGCAAGGCCCTCACTATTTGCCGGGTCAAGGGCAAGCACTTCCTTAAAACCGGATTCAGCTTCCGCATATCTCCCTAGCCTTAGCAGGGAAAGGCTCTTTTTATACATAATGTCCTGGGCTTCGTCGGGGTTCCTCTCCGAATTTTCAGGAGCTGTTGAAAGAGCTTCTTCAAAAGTTTGAAGGGCTTCTTCAAAGTTTTCGAGTTCAAAACAGGAGATTCCCAGCAGGTAATATGTATCTTGAAGGTTCCGGAATGCCGGGTCGATTTCAAGGACTTTCTTGAGGGCTTTTGAAGCTTCTTCATGTTTCCCAAGTTTTGAACAGGACAGCCCGATAAAGTACCAGCCATCCGCAAACTTCGGGTCTTTCCCTGTGAGCTTTGAAAAGACTTCAAGGGCCTTTTCATAAGCTTCCTGCCGGATAAACACAAGCCCTTTCCAGTAAAGGGGAGAGTCTTTTTGAGAATCTTCACTTGCTTCTCCATTAGCTTCTCTACTTGCTTTTCCACTTATAGCTCTTGTTTCCTCCTTTATTCCGTCAAAAAGGGCAAGAGCCTCATCATACTGTCCAAGCTTGAAATATTCGATTCCGAGTTTGAACTTTGCTTCATCGAGCCTGGACTTTGTTTCTTCCATATCAGGGTTAATTTCAAGCAGTTTGGAGAGGGCATCAACTGCTTCCTTATGCCTTTCGAGTTCAAGGAAACAAATCGCCCTGCTGTTCAGGGCTGAAAGGTTTTCCGGGTCCTTCTCAAGCAAAGCCTCAAAGGCGTTAAGAGCAGTTTCGTACTGTCCGGTTTCAAAGAGGCAGATGGCTCTGTATTCAAGGGCATCGGAAAGTTCCGGGTTCAGGCGAAGCGCTGACTCAAAGGCTCTGGCTGCTTCTTCCTGTCTCTGCAGGTTCTGCAGGGTCAGGCCCTTATAATACCAGGTAATCCCGGAATCCGGGTTTTTCTCAAGTACGCTTTCAAAGGTTTCCAGGGCAGGGAGGAAGTTTCCGAGCTTCATCTGGGAAAAACCCTTGAGGGTTCCGGCATCTTCATAAGAGGGATCATTTGTAGTGTTCCTTACTATTACTTCATCGAAAGCTTTTACTGCAGCCTCGAAACGTTCCAGGTTCAGCAGGGCAAGCCCTTTCCTGTACCAGGCTTCTTTTGATCCGGGCTTTTTGAGCAATACCTTTTCGAATGCCTGTAGGGCAGTTTCATGCTTCCCGAGCTCCATTGCAAGCTTCCCTTTCCTGCACTGGATCTCCAGTTCCTCCGGATTTTTTGCAGCAAGCTTTTCAAAGGTCTCCAGGGCTTTTTCCAGTTCTCCGAGTTCCATAAGGGCAACTCCGAGGCTGTAGGCAAGGTCCGGATAATCGGGACTTAGGGATACGACTTTTTCAAGGTATTCGAGGGCTTCTTCATTTCTTCCCAGCCTGAGCAGGGAGATGCCCCTGTTGTAAAGGGAGTCAAGGTTTTCGGGGTTTGTTTTGAGAACTTCGGCAAAGGCTTTTTCGGCTTTTTCGTATTCTTCGGAGGCAAAAAGCAGGAGGCCCATGTTTTTCCAGGCGTCTTCGAAATCCGGCCTGAGTTTTACTGCTTCTTCGAAAGCTTCCAGGGCTTCTTCGGTTTTTCCAAGCTTTCCGAGCACTATTCCTTTCTTGTTCCAGCCTTTCTCCAGATAAGGGTTCAGGCGCAGGCCTTCCCTGAAAGCTTCCAGGGCTTCTTCATAACGCTCCAGGGAATAAAGGGCAAAACCTCTGTTCATCCAGCAGATTTCGTCATCGGGTTTCAGGTCCGTGGCATTTTCAAAAGCTTCCAGGGCAGTTTCGAATTTCCTGCTGTCCAGGAGCAGGAGTCCTTTCTGGAGCCACATGTTATAGTCTTCCGGTTCCTTTTCCAGGCTTTTCGTAAGGGATTCAAGGGCCTCTTCAAACCGGCCGAGCCCTGTAAGCACGGTGCCCCTGAATTTCTGGGCTTCGGTAAAGTCAGGGTGGGATTCAAGCAGCCGGTCAAAGGTTTCCAGGGCTTCTTCATATTTCCCGGCTCGGGCAAGCAGGCAGCCCTGCTGGAACCGGGCGTCCGTATTTCCGGGGTCAAGTTCCGTGACGCGGGCAAAGGACCGGGCAGCTTCCAGAAGGTCCTGAAGTTTCAGAAGAGCAAGTGCCCGGTTGTACCAGATCTCCTCCATGTCGGGATAGGTTTCGAGCATGGCATCGAAGGTTTCCAGGGCTTCTTCATAGACCTCAAGTTTCATCAGGGCAAAGCACTTGTAATTCCAGGCTTCAAAATAGGCAGGGTCGAGCCTGATGGCTTCGTCAAAAGCTTCTATCGCTTCATTAAGCCTGAGCAGCTGTACAAGGGCGAACCCTTTCCTGAACCAGGCTTCGCTGTGTCCGGGGTTTAGCTTCAATACTTTTGAAAAGGTTTTTTCAGCTTCCTCATATCTTGAAAGTTCGCTTAAAAGGATGCCTTTATGGTAGAGGGAAGCTTCATTTGCAGGAAATTTCTTTAAAAAGTCCTCGAGGGCTTCCAGAGCCTCTTCTTTCTTCCCGAGGTTTGCAAGGAGGAGGCATTTCTGTTCAAGGGCCGCAGTATCTTTCGGGCTTTCCCGGATAAGAAAATCAAAACATTCGAGTGCATTTTCGTATTTTTCAAGCCTGGAAAGAATCAGGCCCTTTGCATACCAGGCTTCCGTATTTCCGGGGCTTATTTCAAGTGCCCGCTCAAAATCTTCCAGGGCTTCTTCGTATCTTTCGGTTTTTCCTGCTACTGTTCCCATTGCACACCAGGCGTCTGTATACGCGGGCTTGAGTTCCAGGGCTTTTTCAAAACAGAGGATTGAAGCTTCAGCTCTATCTATCTCGGCAAAAGCAAGCCCCATCATATACCAGATTTCAGGGGCATCCGGGGCACTTTCAAGGACATTTTCATATGTTTCCAGGGCTTCTTCAAATCTTCCGAGAGCGGCAAGACAGGTTCCCTTTCTGTAGAGGGCGTCGGAGTTTCCAGGTTGAAGCTGCAGGACTTTATTAAAGGAATCGAGGGCTTCCTGGGTTTTTTCGGTTTCAAGAAGGGCAAGTCCCCTGTAGAAAAGGGCTTCCTTATGGCCCGGATCTTTATCCAGAATTTTATTGAATGTGTTTATGGCTTTTTCGTACTTTTTGCGTTTAACCAGGTCAAGGCCTCTTTGAAAGGCTTCATCGTTAGTGATAATAATTCCTCCGATCCCTTTTTTCGTGGTATAATCCTGCAGGCTCATTTGAGTGTTATGTTAATGTTTTTCTTTTAACGCGTAGCATTTTTCGGCATACTACACCATGAAGCTGTACTGTGATGTGCGCCAATATACTTGCACCGATGAAGTGTTACTGATATGTTTTTGCTGTAAATGTCACTGATTTGTATTGGGGTAAGTGCTATTATCAGTGAACCCACTGATAATAGTTACTGATATAGTCTACTGAGCTGTGTTACCGATAAATATTACTGATAAGTGTTAACTTACTGATAAGTGTTAACTTACTGATAAGTATTTACTGATACTACTGATAAGTGCTAAATGATAATTTTTCATTATATCTTATATTTTTATATTTTATCTGTATTGTTAATCGTATCTTCTTCATTCGGGCAAGCTGTTAATGGATATCCGAAATTTGCTGTCATTGTAATTTTTATTTAGAACATATTTTTGTAACATACTATATAAATAATCTGTCAGAAGTGAGAGTGGGAGAAAACTTTTCCAATTGCTTTTTACGAGTTGTTTGCTGAGAATTTAAGTTGTCTCTTTGAAGACAGTTTTATGTTACGAAATAATATCCAGAATATTGTGAAATAATGCCTGAAATAACTTCTAATGCCTAAAATAACCTCTAAGCCTGAAATAAACTCTAAAAGGATATTCTGGATCAGAATTTCTTTTAAAAATTCTCTTCAAGGGCTTTTTTGATGTTTTTGCAGGCTTCTTTATTGTAACAGACAAGTAAAACGGTTTCAGGCAGTTCATTCTCCTGTAGAAACGCCTTTACCTGTGCAACTGCAATCCCTGCTGCTCTTTCGGAAGGAAAGCCGTATGCTCCTGTGCTGATGGCCGGGAAAGCTATTGTTTTTATCCCGTATTTCCTGGCGAGTTCGAGGCTCTTCCTGTAGCAGGAAGCCAGAAGTTCGTCCTCTCCTCTTACGCCTTCATGCCACATTGGACCAACGGTATGGATAACGTATTTTGCAGGTAGGAGGTATCCTTTTGTAATCTTTGCTTCTCCTGTGGGGCAGCCGTTCAGAGTCCTGCACTCTGCCAGTAAGCTGGGCCCTGCAGCCATGTGGATAGCTCCGTCCACACCTCCTCCTCCGAGAAGTGTATTGTTTGCAGCGTTTACAATTGCATCAACTTTCAGTTCTGTAATATCACTTTCAATTATCCCGATTCTTTCTGAAATTTCTGGCATTTTAAGGCTCCTTTTTCGGCTTTTTCTTTCGAGTTTCTTTTTACATGGTTTCTGCGGGTCTATGTTTCTTTATTTCGTTGCCCAAACAATGATATAGCATAAAACAGAGATTATACTGGTCAATTCTGACCTGGGGATTCCATTGTCCTGGTAGTGATGTCTCCTGCCCGGACAGCTCTAAAAACTTTTTGTGCCTCAAAGGGTCACTGAGGCGATTCTGATAAGAGTCTGATTCGAGAGTTCAAATAAATTCCAGGAACTCAAATCTTAAGCATTTTAATGAATAAAACGGCTCGTATAGAATTTTTAATTTTGTAATTGAATATTTGGGGAAAATCGAAGATGAGTGATATGACACTTAAGGAGAGGCTAATAAATGCCCTCGAGGGAAAGACAGTTGACAAAGTGCCTGTTTGTTCGGTGACCCAGACCGGGATCGTGGAACTGATGGATGAAGTCGGGGCTCCCTGGCCTGAAGCTCACTCTGACGCCGGGCTTATGGCAAAGCTGGCAATTGCAAATCATGAACTGAGCGGGCTTGAAGCTGTAAGGGTTCCTTACTGCCTGACCGTGCTTGCCCAGGCCATGGGCTGTGAGGTCAACATGGGTACCAAGAACAGGCAGCCTTCGGTTACTGCGCATCCTTATCCCAAGGATCTGGGGGGCCTGAAAATGCCCGATAATTTGCTGGGAACGGGCAGAATTCCTGTTGTGCTTGAAGCCATAAAGATTATCAAAGAAAAAGTAGGTCCCGATGTCCCGGTGATCGGGGGTATGGAAGGGCCGGTAACCCTTGCCTCGGATCTCTCAAGTGTAAAATCCTTTATGAAATGGTCCATTAAAAAACCTGACCTTTTCGAACAGATTCTGGATTTCGCAGCCGAGGCCACGGTAGTCTATGCAAATGCCATGGTTGAAGCGGGAGCTGACATAATTTCTGTTGCAGACCCGGTTGCGTCTCCTGACCTCATGAGTCCTGATACTTTCAAAACCGAACTGGAACCGCGACTGCAGAAGTTTTCCTCCGGCGTGAGCAGCGTAACTGTCCTTCACGTCTGCGGAAATGTGAACCCTATCCTCGACTATATGGCAGATTGCGGCTTTGAAGGGCTCAGTGTCGAGGAAAAGATTGGCAGTGTAAAGAAGGCAAAGGAAGTCCTCGGAACCCGGTCAAGGCTGGTAGGGAATATCTCAAGCCCCTTCACTCTGCTCCCCGGCCCTGTTGAGAAGATCAAGGCCGAATCCAGGCAGGCTCTTGAAGACGGCGTCGATGTACTTGCCCCGGGATGCGGGATTGCTCCTATGACTCCGGTTGCCAACATCAAAGCAATGGTCGAAGCAAGAGACGAGTATTACGCTTGAAGAGCCCGAAAAATAGAAATATATTTTTTAAATTTTTACTTTCCAATTTTACTATCTACTTTTTAATTTTTAAGTTTAGTTAGACAAAATAGTGGAGAGTTTGTGTTTACCTGTGAAGCTAAATGTGGTTTTCGGGCTTAAGGATAGTATTCTTTCAGCTCTCGGAAAATTCTCAAAAATCCGAATATTTAAAAAAGCCTGAATGTTGAAGATTGCTAAAAAATAAAAAAAGGAAGAACAGGCCCATTTAGAGGCCGTAGTTCTCCGGCAGGAAGACTTTGACTTCCTTCTTATATTTGTCCAGGCAGTCGCTCATGAACTTGTCCTTGTCGTCTGTGAGGCCCTCAAAAGCAGCTTTTGCATCTGCAAGGGCTTTGGCTTCGAACCTGGAGAGTTCAAGTTTGCCGTTTGCACCTTCTTCGACGATCGCGATAGACTCGAGTGCTGCGTTCTTGGCACGGAGGTAAATATCGTTTCCATCCTTAGCTATCGCTTCTCCTACTCTGTAAGCGTTCTGATAGGCGAGAACATATCCCTGGGGGTCTCTGTACATATCCGAAGCTGCGAACATATCTCTCAGAATTTTTTCATTACCTGAATCAAGAGCTACATTCATCAGAGCACAGTCGTATGCAAGAGTCTCGGACCAGCACTGAACCGTGGTACCGCCGAATTCACCGTGGTATTCAACGGACTCGTTGGACCAGAGGTCACAGCACTGCATGGTCAGGTTACCCATCAGGTCAGAGTGGGCACAGGTTGAGGTCTTACCTTCCTGAGCCATCGGGACACCTGCAATGGACTTGACAATGGTGTTTTCGTATCCGCAGTCCTTTCCAGGACCAATTGCGCCGGCTTCATACGCAACCAGGGTCCTGGGGGCAGAGATTGCTCTTGCAATAATTGCGATGCTGTGGGCAAGGTTCTTGTCAAGCAGGCCTCCTGCGATGAACATCGCGGTGTTTGCCTGGGCACAGTCTGTGTCACCGGCTGCAACAGTGCCGGTCTTCTTTGCAATGTCGGCAATGTCGGACCAGATCATTTCCATGTCCATGCTGCCGAGCATACCGATACCGTAAAGGACTCCTGCCATATCGTTTCTGAGAATCGCATAGTCAAAGACTTCTTTGCCACCCATTGATTCTACAGAAAGCAAGTCTGCGCCGTTCTGGGCACATTGTTCAAAGGCTTCTATAAAGGTGTTGTACTTATCTCCCCTGAGCTGGAGGAAGTCTCTGCTTTCACGGATATCACCGATTGTGTGGCGAAGGGCGCACTTTATGCCATACTCGTCATGGTAATCTTCCATGATGGTTTTCTGGGCATGGGCAACGGCTGCTCCCCAGTCTGGGTTGTTTGACATCTGCTGGACGTGTTCGGTTTCGAGCACGACAGAGGGGGCTCCGATCTGGACCATCCTTGCCATAATGTCAGTGGTGATCCTTTCGTATTCTTTTATGAGTTTTTCCTTGGATGCGCCTGCTTCAGGCCTTGGAGCATAGTTCACTTCAGGGGTTGTGTAGCCAGCACCGATTTCAAGCCCGAGTCCTGCTTTGACAGGTTTTGTAGCTTTTCCGAAGACCATCTCGTCTGCTGAAGAATAAGCCATCTTAGTACATCTTGTTACTGCCATTTACTCAACCTCCTCAGTGTTTGTGGAATTTCTCCCTCAGCTTTACAATATTGTCCCCATGTTCCTTGATGAAATCAGCCATTTTCGGGGCATCCGATGCTTCTTCACCATACACGCCGAGCTCATACTGGGACACAAAGTCCTGGTTTACAGCTCCCCCGCCGCATGCGAAGGGAATCCTGTAGCCTTTCTCCATTAGCTTGTCATTGATCTCTTTGAAGGCATACATGGTTGTGGTCATGAGAGCCGTACCTGTCAGCATCAGTGGGCTTTCCTTTTCCACGGACTCTATGACTTCGTCGACAGGGACATCTCTTCCGAGGTCAATCACATCGTAGCCGTTTGCTCTTAGCAGTGCAACCACAATGTTCTTGCCTATGTCGTGGACGTCACCTTCTGCCACGTGGCAGACGACTTTGCCCTTGACTTCAGGAGCTTTCCCGGCTTTTTGCTTAAGGAATTCTATACCTTCCAGCATGGCGTCAGCAGACATCATGACATTTGGCAGGAAAATAACTCCATCATCGTAAAGCTTGGAGACTACGCCCATTCCTACCATTAAGGAATCATTGATGAGGGCCATCGGGTCCTTTCCAGAGTCGATAGCTTTCTGCAGTCCTTCTACAACGTCATCTTCTTCTCCCTCGAAGATGGCTTTTGCAACCGGATATATTAAAGAGTCTTTTGGATAGAGCTCTTCTGCGGCCTCTTCCGGTGTCATTTCCTTTTCCATTTGAACGTTGTAACGAACCAGAATACCACTGGGGTCTATATCTATCAAATACTTAACCTCCATTTAGCATTTGAGGAGCAAATATCCCTCGTCATTTGCAGGAATTTCTGTTTATTTTTAGAGGGCCAAAGCCGAGTTGAAAATAAAATCTCCGCTACCTAGAACTTAATAAGGTTTTAATGCCCTACTATTCTCCATTCTTAGACATTAACAACTATTCAATGTCTAACTGGATATAAATTCCCAATTTCTTCCCAATTTCTTAAAGGGACTTCTAACTCCCCTTAATTTAATTGGGATTCGCCATATATAAAATTCACTGAGCCATCTAAAGGTTCTATGCATGTTCTCTGCTTGCAATTAATGTTTCTTCTCTTGTTTTCGTACTCTTCTTTTATTGCAAGAACCTGGGTTTTTCCTGAAAAATTGTAATTTTGGGTGTAATTTTGTAGTAAAAATAATCTACTATATGATGAAAAAATTTCTAAAATATAAGATTTAATATTATTAGTTGACTTTTTAATAACAATTTTAATGTTATTTTTCCTTAATCTTCTTTATTTATTTTGATTTTATGTACTTTTTCTGATAATTGTTTTATCGATCCTTTTTGGAATAATTTATCGAAATGTATTTATTCAAGTACTGCATCAAGGTATCTCCCTGATCTTAAGTGATCAGATGGCAGTGTTCATGTGGATTTACAGCAAAAATTTCTTTTGCAAAACGTCTGTATGGAAAAAAAACTGTTCGACAAGAATCTTTATATATAAGAACTGTCTTGTATGTATCCCTCACACAAATCGAATGTGTGAGTCGAGTGCATCTGTTTCGATTTCAACACTCGAAATGCCAAAATCTTTCCCTGATCCAAACAAGAAGGTCTTCTGTTTCGGATCTTTGTAAATATTAACACAAAGATGCAAAATACAAAGGTATATATATGAGAACCGTCTTGTATGTATCCCTCACACAATGCGGTTGTGTGGGTTTAATTACAAAATCTCTTTCATCTTTTAATGGAGTCAGGAGTTCTTTCCTGTCTGACGAGGATTTGTCGGTTCGGTTAATTCTGGGTGATAGATGTTTTTCAAACATATCTATCGCGAAATGAACTAACTGAATTGATGTTGTTAGTGCAAGTTTCTGCGACCAAGACCTTTAATTTTAAGTGTGCGATACATTAACAATTCTGGTTGATCCTGCCAGAGGTTACTGCTATCGGTGTTCGCCTAAGCCATGCGAGTCATATGTTCTTCGTGAACATGGCGTACTGCTCAGTAACACGTGGATAACCTGCCCTTGGGTCCGGGATAACCCCGGGAAACTGGGGATAATACCGGATAACGCATATGTGCTGGAATGCTTTATGCGTCAAACGGATTCGTCTGCCCAAGGATGGGTCTGCGGCCTATCAGGTAGTAGTGGGTGTAATGTACCTACTAGCCGACAACGGGTACGGGTTGTGAGAGCAAGAGCCCGGAGATGGATTCTGAGACATGAATCCAGGCCCTACGGGGCGCAGCAGGCGCGAAAACTTTACAATGCGGGAAACCGTGATAAGGGGACACCGAGTGCCAGCATCATATGCTGGCTGTCCGGGTGTGTAAAATACACCTGTTAGCAAGGGCCGGGCAAGACCGGTGCCAGCCGCCGCGGTAACACCGGCGGCCCGAGTGGTGATCGTGATTATTGGGTCTAAAGGGTCCGTAGCCGGTTTGGTCAGTCCTCCGGGAAATCTGATAGCTCAACTATTAGGCTTTCGGGGGATACTGCCAGACTTGGAACCGGGAGAGGTAAGAGGTACTACAGGGGTAGGAGTGAAATCTTGTAATCCCTGTGGGACCACCTGTGGCGAAGGCGTCTTACCAGAACGGGTTCGACGGTGAGGGACGAAAGCTGGGGGCACGAACCGGATTAGATACCCGGGTAGTCCCAGCCGTAAACGATGCTCGCTAGGTGTCAGGCATGGCGCGACCGTGTCTGGTGCCGCAGGGAAGCCGTGAAGCGAGCCACCTGGGAAGTACGGCCGCAAGGCTGAAACTTAAAGGAATTGGCGGGGGAGCACAACAACGGGTGGAGCCTGCGGTTTAATTGGACTCAACGCCGGACAACTCACCGGGGACGACAGCAATATGTAGGCCAGGCTGAAGACCTTGCCTGAATCGCTGAGAGGAGGTGCATGGCCGTCGCCAGTTCGTACTGTGAAGCATCCTGTTAAGTCAGGCAACGAGCGAGACCCGTGCCCACTGTTACCAGCATGTCCTCCGGGACGATGGGTACTCTGTGGGGACCGCCGGTGTTAAATCGGAGGAAGGTGCGGGCCACGGTAGGTCAGTATGCCCCGAATTTCCCGGGCTACACGCGGGCTACAATGAATGGGACAATGGGTCCCTTCCCCGAAAGGGGTTGGTAATCTCACAAACCCATCCGTAGTTCGGATCGAGGGCTGTAACTCGCCCTCGTGAAGCTGGAATCCGTAGTAATCGCGTTTCAATATAGCGCGGTGAATACGTCCCTGCTCCTTGCACACACCGCCCGTCAAACCACCCGAGTGAGGTATGGGTGAGGGCACGGACTCAGTGCCGTGTTCGAACCTGAATTTTGCAAGGGGGGTTAAGTCGTAACAAGGTAGCCGTAGGGGAATCTGCGGCTGGATCACCTCCTAAGCCGAAAAAACACTATCACTCAGATGCCGATAAACCGAACAAATCCTCAAACCTGAGGTCCTTTACGGATCTCTAGTCTCTCTCGGGCTTGTAGATCAGCTGGAAGATCGCTGCCTTTGCAAGGCAGAGGCCCTGGGTTCGAGTCCCAGCAAGTCCATTTTTATGCACCCGGAAAGTAGTTTTTCGGGGAAGGATGGATAGCCTGCGCGGAACCGCAGGCATATGAAGTCGTGTATAGGTGCTGTATACTGGACGCTTACTGGACCTGGTTAGGTAATTAGGAATTATGCTATCAGGTGGATGGCTCGGCTCAAGAGCTGATGAAGGACGTGCCAAGCTGCGATAAGCCCGGGGTAGGTGCATGGAGCCAATGAACCCGGGATTTCCGAATGGGACCTCTCCGTAGTGATCATTCATGATCGGGAACGCTCCGAATTGAAACATCTCAGTAGGAGCAGGAAAAGAAATCAATTGAGATGCCGTAAGTAACGGCGAGTGAACACGGCACAGTTCAAACCGAATCCCTTCGGGGACATGTGGTGTTGTAGGGCTGTTCAAACGTCTGGCGGCCAAATCGAACTTGCCTGGAACGGCAGACCATAGAGTGTGACAGTCACTTAGATGTACGCCAAAAGACCGGAACATGTCCCTGAGTACCGTGCGTTGGATATCGTGCGGGAATTTGGGGGGCACCAACCTCCAAAACTAAATACTCCTTGAGACCGATAGCGAAATAGTAGGGTGACCGAACGCTGAAAAGTACCCCGAGAAGGGAGGTGCAAAGTGCCTGAAACCTGATAGTGATGGAACGATACGGCATGAAAGGATCTCTGACATGAAGGAATCATCCGCGAGGATTTAGTACGAATGTCACTGCCAGTGTCGTATCTTACGTTTTGAAGAACGGGCCAGGGAGTGTATCTTGGTGGCGATGGCTAACCTTTTACCTGGGCAGCCGAAGCGAAAGCAACATGTGCGCAGCCTTCGGGCGAGGCACGACGTATACAAGTGCGTGGAGTCACCAGGGTACGACCCGAAGCCGGGTGATCTAGGCGTGGGCAGGTTGAAGCGTGGCGAAAGCTACGTGGAGGACCGCAAACGGTATTGATCTGCAAATCATTCGTGTGACCTGCGTCTCGTAGTGAAATGCTAATCTAACCCGGCATCCGCTGGTTCCTTCCGAAACATGTCGCAGCATGACCTGACTGGAGATCGTCGGTGGAGTAGAGCACTGATTGGCGATTCCGGGGGGGAAACCCCTCGCTCGCTTGTCAAACTCCAAACCCCCCGTCATCTTAGAAAGTCGGAGTCCGGACTGCTGGGGTAAGCTTGTAGTCCGTAAGGGAGACAACCCAGCCCGTGGTTAAGGTCCCCAAGTGTCGACTAAGTGTTAATACTAAAGGGCGTCCCAAGCCCCAGACAGCTGGAAGGTTAGCTTAGAAGCAGCTACCCTTTAAAGAGTGCGTAACAGCTCACCAGTCGAGGTTTGGGGCCCCGAAAATTGACGGGGCTCAAGTCGACCACCGACACCACGGAGTACCGCAAGGTAATCTCGTAGGAAGGCGTTGTGTTCGGGCCGAAGCAGGGCTGTGAAGTCCTGTGGACCGTTCACAAACGAAAATCCTGGTAATAGTAGCAGCATAGCAGGGTGAGACTCCCTGCCGCCGAAGGGGCCAGGTTTCCTCGGCAATGTTCGTCAGCCGAGGGTTAGTCGGTCCTAAGACGTACCGTAATTCGAGTACGCCGAAAGGGAAACAGGTTAATATTCCTGTACCATTTAGCGCTTAGTCTGACGTCTCAGGGCAGGCCGAGCGGCGTCGTCGCGCCGTCTAAGCAGCGAACCCCGTGGAGAGCCGTAATGGCGAGAATCGGGCGAATCTGTAATGGCTAAAGTCGGCTGCACCCCGGGACCCGTGAAAAGGACAGCTAAATGTCCGTACCTAGAACTGACACAGGTGCCCCTAGCTGAAAAGGCTAAGGCGTTTCGGAGTAATTCAGTTAAGGGAATTCGGCAAATTAGCTCCGTAACTTCGGGATAAGGAGTGCCTGCTGTGAAGACAGCAGGTCGCAGTGACCAGGGGGCTCTAACTGTCTAATACCAACATAGGAGATTGCAAACCCGTAAGGGCTAGTACAATCTCTGAATCCTGCTCAGTGCAGGTACCTGAAACCCCGGTTCAACGGGAAGAAGGGCCTGTAAACAGCGGGGGTAACTATGACCCTCTTAAGGTAGCGTAGTACCTTGTCGCTTAATTGGCGACTTGCATGAATGGATCAATGAGAGCCCTACTGTCCCTAACTGGAGTCCGGTGAAGCTTACATTCTAGTGCACAGTCTAGAGACCTCTAGGGGGAAGTGAAGACCCCGTGGAGCTTTACTGCAGCCTGTCGTTGGGTTGTGGTTCTGGATGTACAGTGTAGGTAGGAGGCATCGAAGCGGGTGCGCCAGCATTCGTGGAGCCGTCCTTGGGACACTACCCTTCTGGAACCGCGACCCTAACTCTGAGAAGAGGACCCCGATAGGTGGGCAGTTTGCCTGGGGCGGGACGCCCTTGAAAAGATATCAAGGGCGCGCAATGGTTGACTCAAGCGGGTCGGAAACTCGCTGAAGAGTGCAAGAGCATAAGTCAGCCTGACGTTATTCAGCATAGCAGTGGATGACGAGACGAAAGTCGGCTCTAGCGAACTTTTGAGCCTCCTTGGTGGGGGCCAAAAATGACAGAAAAGTTACCCCGGGGATAATTGAGTCGTTGCCGGCAAGAGTACATATCGACCCGGCAGCTTGCTACCTCGATGTCGGTTCTTTCCATCCTGGCCGTGCAGCAGCGGCCAAGGGTGAGGTTGTTCGCCTATTAAAGGAGATCGTGAGCTGGGTTTAGACCGTCGTGAGACAGGTCGGTTACTATCTACTAGAGGTGCCAGAGGTCTGCGGGTAAGCTGCTTTTAGTACGAGAGGAACCAAGCAGCGGCGCCACTGGTGTACCGGTTGTCCGACAGGGCATCGCCGGGCAGCTACGCGCTCAGGAATAAGAGCTGAATGCATCTAAGCTCGAACTCTGACCTAAAAAGAGACCTCTCTAAGGATTCCGGTAAAAGACCGGTTTGATAGAAACGGGATGTAAGCACCAAGGCAACGAGGTGTTCAGTCCGCGTTAACTAACCATTCGTTCCTTTCACTTAATTCAGGTCCAGGCGAAATCCGGTATGCAGCACATCTATACATGACTTTTCCCATATCCTATTTATAGGTCGAGTTTGGCGGCCACAGCGGCAGGGCAACTCCTGTACCCATCCCGAACACAGCAGATAAGCCTGCCCGCGTTCCTTACTGTACTGAAGTGTGCGAGCCTTCGGGAACTCTGGATCGCTGCCAAATTCACCCTATACTACTTACTATTTTAGAATTGAGTTTTTGAATTGCTTTTTAAAATTGCTTTTTGAATCGTTTTTGTATTTTACTGTTGTTTTTTGTGAATCTCTAATATTCTTTCAACAATTCTTTAATTTTGTATCCTGATACTTTCGAATCAGGCGGGACAATTTCTCAATTTCCTGTTCTTTTAATTCCCGCTTGCCGTTTCATATACGAGGTGGGTGCGCCTCCGGTATATTTATGAGGACCGGAGGAGTGAAAAATAGCTTAATTTATACCGGGTGCTGCAAAAAGAGTTTTATGGCTTATTCTCCCCTCAGCTCAAGCCCTGCCTTAACTCCTTTCATTACAGACTTGGTAATCTTTTTTCCGAACTCCGTACTTGAGCCTGCATAGGGAATTTCCTGCTTTTCTTTATTTTCCGGGTCAGTTTCTGAGTTCTTCTCATAGGCTACAATCACAGCATCCGTGTTTGTACCCAGGAAAGTGTAGCCTTTTTCAAGAAGTACAAGCCCTTTAGCTTCGGTAGCGGTGATAATCGCCCCGAAGAGAGCTGTTTCTGATAGTCTTGCTTTTGAGATTAATATTATGTTTATGGTTCCTATTTTTGCTCTGAATTCCGAGCCATTGCTTACGCCAGCGGTTATGAAGGCGGTTAGATAGTCGTCTTCAATGACCTGGAAGTACTTCATTTTGACAGCTGTCAGAAGGCCGAAGTAAGCTGCATCTAAGCCCAGTTTCAAGGCCTCTTCTTTTACGAACCCCTGAGGGTCAGGAGGGTTGAAGGTTCTTGGAACCTGTTTGTTGAAAAGATAGTTTATCTGTGCTCGGCCGCCGTTTAAGCCCGTGCTTACGGCTTCAAAATCGCCTTCAATGACAAGAGTATTGTCCTTTACATAGTATCGCATATGATGATCACGTTTTTCCCAGAGGATATATGCTTATGGTTCCAGTCAAGATAATGCTTATTGATTAAATATGGGACGGCATGCTCCGGAGACAATTCCTGGATTTTGCATTACATTTCAAAGCTGCAACTTTGGAAGATCCGAAAGTATATCTCTTTAGCCTTCATATATTATATGTATATATATAGGGATATTGTTACAATATCTATGTATTTGGATTAACTATATATTGGAGGCGATCTTAGTATGTTTGTGCCAAAAACATTACCCCGTTACCACCATCTCTACACCTTGAATGACCCAAACTCTTTTTCTGAAAGTGCCTCTTCCGTGGTAACGGGTAAAAAAATTGTTATTAGAACATAAAGCAGTACTATCAATAGATAAACTATGAACAAGGTGCTGGACAGCCAATGAAAAACGAGTATTATTCCCCAAAGGTGCAGTTTTCTTCTTTTCAATGATCGATAACTGAGAATAGTAAGTAAAGGGCTAGTTTTGAGTTGTTAGAACATAGATAACGTAACCGTTTTGAAATTTGCTTAATAACTCACGGACACGATCTACATTCTATTTTTTTGAATGCCATTTTTAATAAAATGTTTTTGAATGCTATTTCAAGTTTGCCATTTTACAATCCGCTTTTGAGTATGTTGTTTTTGATTTCCTATCGTTAAATGTGCCGAATTTCACACTTTCAGTTTTATTCCTCACCAATTTCTTTCCTGAATTCGACGTAATCTCTCTCAACTTCTTCAAGTTCGTATTCCATTTTATCCCTCCGTTTAGAGTTATGATGTCCGAAATTCTTTCATAGTAATTCGCAGTTGAAAAGAATATTTCACTTCATTACGGGTCCGAATCATAACGTTGCCAGAAAACCATGTAAAAATGGCTTTGAAGACTTTTCTTCACTTGTATTTTCCATCTTTTACTTCTCCTATCCCAATTTATAGTTCCTCATCACTTTCAATAGGAACACGGTAACCTATTTCCTATTTAATTATATATATACTTTTCTCACATTTGCTGAAATTTATGTCAACTACTCTGCGATTCAGTACAACTGTACGGATAACATTGAAAAAGCGGCATGGTACAATAATTCCCTGAAAAAAGGATCTGGTGTATGGAATTCTCCTTATTTCGGGGTGGGAGATTTTACACATTTCAATGCACCCGAACTTTATTTTAATGTTGAAATCAAAGGGGACTTTAAGGCCCCTCTTGTTTCCAACCTTCTGCCCGTTATAGTGATATCCATCCTTTTGTTTGTAGTGCTTACGATCACGACCCGGGGTGAGAAGAAAACCCTTTTCAGGTTCAGTTCTCAAATATGGCCTTGAATACGATTCTATTTATGGAGATTCTGGAGATCCAGTCCCTGAACATGATATTAAGTACTATTTTAACACAGAAGAACATCCCGTTTTTTTATAAATTCTGAATTATATTTAAGTTCTGAGTTGTTGTAATAATCTGAAAGAAAGATTCAAATACGATAATACAAATCGAGTCAGCTACCATTATAGTATATGCCTTAAAGTTATCGAATGCAGCCAAACGTGAATGATCTCTTATTATTCGGATAATGTAATAATTATGATAATAACTTACTCGATAATTATAAAATGTTAGGTATTTTTGCCGTCTAAGAGGGGGGAACCTGAGGGGAATATGAACACAAAAGTGGAGCAATTTCCGACAAATAACCCTAATCCTGTTCTCAGTGTTGGAAAGGATGGTACTGTTCTTTACTCAAATGAGGCCGGTGAGCCCTTATTGCATGAGTGGGGCGTGGAAATAGGAGGAAAACTACCTTCAACTTTCGGAGATCTTGTGCAAAGGGTAATTTCCCTAAACAGACCCGAAAAAACGGAAGTAAAAACAGAGAAAAAAGTATACCTGGTCACGTTTCATCCCTCAACTGAAGAAAAACACGTAAACATTTACGGCTTCGATATAACTGACCAGAAAAAGCTTGAAGAAAGGGTCCGTATTAAGGAAAAACAGAACGACATTCTCTACAAGATAGGAAAAGCCGCTCTTGAATACGAGAACCTGCAAAACTTTCTGGATGAGAGTGTAAAGCTGATTGCAAGTATACTTGAACTGGAGTACTGTAAAATTTTGGAACTTATACCCGACGGAAATTTCCTGTTAAGGGCTGGGTTCGGATGGAAACACGGACTTGTAGGAAGAGCTATTGTTGAAGGGGAAAAGGAGTCACAGGCAGGGTACACCTTGCTTTCGAGGACGCCTGTGGTCGTGGAAGACTTTGAAGAGGAAAGCCGCTTTAAGAAACCAGAATTACTGAGAATGCACGAAGTTAATAGCGGAGTAAGTGTTGCAATCGGCAGTACTGGAAAAACATTTGGAGTACTTGGTGTCCATTCCAGGAAAAAAAGGAAGTTTACATCAGATGACACTTACTTTCTCAGTTCAGTAGCTTTTTTAATTGCACAGGTAATCGAACGCAAAAAAGCAGAAGAAGCCTTGAAAGAGGCATACGACAGTTTAGACGAAAAAGTCCATGAGCGTACAGAAGAACTTGAGATAGCTTATAATTCGTTGAAAGAAAGCGAAAAAAGTCTTGCAGAAGCTCAAGAAATGGCTCATATTGGAAACTGGGAACGGGACTTTGCAAGCAATGAATTTCATTGGTCTGATGAAGTGTATCGGATTTTCGGACTTAAGCCTCAAGAGTTTGAAGTAAATTATGGCTTATTTTTAAGTTACTTACACCCAGATGATCAAGATTATGTTAATAATGCCGTTAAAGAGGCATTAAACGGAAAGCCCTTTGACATTGATTTCAGGATAATTCTAGCCAATGGCGAAGAGCGCATAGCCCATGCTAAAGGTGAAGCTGTTTTCGATGAGAAAAATAATCCTGTCAGGATTAGAGGGATAACTCAAGATATAACAGAGCATAAGAAAGCTGAAGAGAAAATTCAGACACTGGCAAATGCTGTGGAGTCGTCAACTGATGCTATCATCACTAAGTCCCTTGATGGCGTTATTACAAGCTGGAATAAGGGAGCAGAGCAGGTTTATGGTTATTCAGCAGGAGAAGTCCTGGGAAAGCCCATGTCCGTCCTTGAACCGTCCACATTAACCGGTGAAACCGAAAAATTAAGTGAAATGATTAAACGAGGAGAAAAGATCCACAATTATGAGACTTCAAGGTTAAGAAAAGACGATACGATAATAAATGTTTCAATAACTCTTTCTCCGATTTTTGACCTATCTGGAAAGCTGATTGCTATTTCAGCTATTGCCAGAGACATAACTGAAAGAAAAATAGCAGAAGAAAAACTTCGAGAAAGTGAGGAAAAGTACCGCAACATAGTCGAAACCTCTAACGAAGGTATATACCTGGTGGACAACGAAGCTAAAATTATTTACGTCAATAAGATAATGGAAACGTCGGGATATACTCTGGAAGAACTTATCGGTAGACCCATATGGGACTTTATTAGTGAGGAAAGCAGGCCTGTTGCCAGAAGGAGTTTTGAAAAGAGGCGGCAGGGCGTCGATGATAGTTATGAATTGAAGTTAGTACGTAAGGATGGTTCATTTATTTGGGGACTTGTAAGCGCTAAATCTCTTTTTAATAAGGAAGGTAGGTTTATGGGTTTTCTTGGCATGCTGACTGACATCACCGAGCGCAAAAAAGCTGAAGAAGCTCTGGCGAGTCTTGAAACTGCCCGTAAAAAAGAAATCCATCATAGAATTAAGAATAACCTTCAGGTAATTTCCTCCCTTCTGGATCTTCAGGCAGAACAATTCAGAAACCGGGAGAATATTAAGGATTCGGAAGTTCTGGAAGCCCTCAGGGAAAGCCAGGACAGAGTAACATCCATGGCTTTGATACATGAAGAACTGTATAGGGGAGGAGGTTTCGAAACACTAAATTTTTCTCCGTACATTCAGGAACTTGCCGAGAATCTTTTACTGACATACAGCCTTGGAGATACCGAGATCACCCTAAGTACGGATCTGGAAGAGGATCTTTTCTTTGATATTGATACTGCAGTCCCGTTGGGAATGATTGTCAATGAGCTTGTTTCCAATTCCCTCAAGCATGCATTTCCTGACAGAAGGAAAGGAAAAATCCGAATTAAACTCAGTCGAGAAGAAAACGAAGAATGTATGAAAAACATAACCGGAGAATGTAAGAGCACCAGCTTCACTCTTACTGTTTCAGATGATGGCGTCGGCATTCCTGAAAATCTTGATATTGAAGAGCTTGATAGTCTTGGATTTCAGCTTGTAACTTCCCTTGCAGACCAATTGGATGGGGAGTTTGAATTGAAAAAGGACAATGGAACAGAGTTCACTATGAGATTTACAGTGACAGAAAAAGATAAGCTGGACCAGGCCGACTTAAGGTCACAGGAAAATTGATAAAAGAAGTTTGAAATTGACAAATTAATCTAAAAAATATTCCGGATGCAAGAGGTGCGATTCGAACGCACGAATTCCCGTGAAACCGTATTCTAAGTTTTCTTATAGAGGCTTACAGGTATCCAGAAGTTTATTTTTCTTTTCTCTTCGGACATGCATCCGGAATTAAATTTTTTAATATGTAGTTGTGTACTTTTTGGACCTTAACCTACGAATTGGAAATTTTCGAATTGCCACGGATCGGGATCGTGTTTCACGGCTGGATTTTCTTTGAAATGTATTTTGCGATTTTTAAGCGGGGTCCAGTCCGATGGTGTGGAAATAAATTTCCCTAGATACGGTTTGGCAATATCAAGGACAAAATCATGAGGCAGGTCCTCAGGGGTTTTAATGCCTTCTCGCGGGTTTTCAAGCATCCAGAGTACGGCAGCAACAACGCCTGCAGCTACCTGAAGCGTAGTGGCATTCTGACCTGGAGCAAGGGCTCTGGTTTCTTCAATGCTCAATGCGCTTCCGGTCCACCAGGAATTATAGGAATGGCCCATCAGGAGCGCCCCCATTATATCTTCGCCGGACACGATCTCGTTTGTCATTATCCTGAGTCTGGGCTGAAGCTCATAGTTCCTGCCCCGCAATTCGCAAAGAGAGGAGAGGGTATCATGACATGGCATGTAGGCATAATGTACGGTAGGCCTGTAGACCGCCTCACCATCTTCCCTAACAGTTAACAGTTTTGAAAGGCCGTATGATTCGCCGTGACGGATCACCATACCTACGATTTCTTCATCCGGTATCCACGATCTTACCCATGTATTCATGCCCATCTGGGGCAAGAAGATCACATTTTTCGGTTCGTAAGGCGGCATATGCGCGAGGGGAGGTGATTTGTTCTCATGTGTTCCCCAGGCTATTTCGACAGGAGCGGTTCCTTCTTCCCTCAATCCTTCAATGCTCCATGTCCCTACAAATTCATCAACTTCCTTTGCCCTGTTTGCGACTTGAGTATCCCGCTCGCTACAATGGATCACCCTGACTCCCAGTTTCTGAGCCAGGCGGGCAAAATCCCTGTTCTTTGCAAGGAGGGTAATTTCCTGTTCATCCTCGGGAGAGACTTTCTTATCTTCACAGGTGCGGGTGGCAATATCCAGCAAGCCCTGCTTCACAAAATGAGTTATCAGGCCCGGATTTGCGCCATGGTCAACAACAGCAGTCGGTGAATCTTTCCAATCACGGGAAAGTTCACGCAATTTCATTTGCCTTAAATAAAGAGATTTTTCCAATAGACTCCTGGTCAAAAAATCCTCTGTAGGATCCCATACTTCAACCGAAGTGTTAACGTACAGTACATTATGATTATGGCACCACGTAAGGATGTCATTGGCATCGATATTCCATGAAAGATCAATGATCAGACCTTCATCTTCCATGTATTGTGACAAAACTTGATCCAAATTTTTAGGGTTAATCTTTTCACAGACAAATCTTAATCCTTGATTAGTATACTTTTTCAGAGCCTTTGATTTGTCTTCAAAATCGATCAGGGTAATGTTTTCCATCGGAACATCGAGTTTATCCAGCAAAAGGGGGAGGGTACATTGCGAAACTGATCCATAACCAATAACGAGGATTTTATTGGAAAACTTTTTTTTCATAGAATTCGTAAACGCAAGGCATAGATATAACTTTTCTCCCAAAAACGACTCAACTTATAAAAATATACATGAAAGTATAAGACTGAAAAGATAGTCATCCTGCATATTCTTAAAAAATCTGAACAGGATTCCTCCCGGTTATAACACATCTTATTAAAACTTTTTGTTTTTATTCCAATTCTGATTAAGTTTTACAGGCTTATCAGGACTGCATTCCAAAATCTGGACCACGGGTTAAGAGATATTCTTAACAAAACATATAGGGTGTAAATGTGAAAACTGAATCTCTTAATTAACCTGTTTCAAAATTAGATATCGTTACAGGAGCTTTTTAGGAAACAAATATCATGCGGGCGTTTAATATGTGCGTGTATTGTGCAGGTATAAAAAGAAGAAATCGATCATGGATAAATTGCCGGAGAGGTGTGGGAGAAAGGGTAGTGCCATAAGTTACAAAATTACCCTCTCATCTTACGTTTGTTTTATGAAAAATAACAGATTTTTAAGTACTACCACCAGTACTTACGGTCAAGATCTTTTCATTCCTTTCAAGTTCATTTATTATTCTGAGCGCATCTATTTCCCAAATCGCGTTCTTAGCCTCGTCTCTAAGGAGAATATCACAATAGACAGACTTTTTCACTTGAAGACCATTTTTCTCTAACATTGCAAGGAAATTCTTATCTTGAGTAGCTTGTTCAGTTACTGTAATTATATAATGATCTTCTTTTTTGATATCGGGAAATATAGGGGCAGTCCAATCTATTTCTCTCTTTAACTCGTTTCTTATATCCACTATTTTATCTTCATCTACAGATATGTAATATTTATCTTCAAAGTAGTCAACGTTATAATCTATACTATAATTCATGGTCATATTATAGTTTTCAAGAATTGCTTTAACTTCAGATTCAGTAGTTCCGTCCTCAAATTCGACAAATAAATCAGTTATTCTATTATCTTGATCTACAGTCAAAATATTCTCATTCATTTTAAGCTTGTATTCTATTTTTGGGATATCTTCTTCAGGATTCCAATCCGTATATGCATCTTTAAAGTGCATAAAACAATACACGGACTTTTTCACCTGAATGTTATTTTTTTCAAGTAGTCCGGGGAAAGTTTTGTCCTGGATAGCTCTTTCAGTTACCGTCAACGTATAATTATTTCCTTTTTTAATAGGGATGGTCAGGTTTATCTCATCTATTAAATCCTCTATATCTGTCAATTTATTTTTATCTAAGGTTATATAGTATCTACTTGGCAAAAAGTCAGAATTGTAGTTCTCAACACTATAGTTTACATGTAAGTTGGTATTTTCAAGGGTTGTTTTTACTTCCTGTTCCGTAGTCCCTTCTTCAAATTCTACAAATAAGCCAGATACTCTTGCTTCTTGAACTGACGCTTTCGAATCTACCGGTGTTTCCATATCACTTTTCATGCTAGTGTTAGCTTGTGTCCTTGCATCAACTTGCATGTTTGTGTTAACTGGCATACCCGTAATAAATAGCCAGAGTAATACAAGGACTAAAACAATGACAAAAACAACAATTCCTTTGTTGACTTTATTCAAATCACCACCCCTTCAAAAAATGAGGAGTTTTAAGTTCTCACATATACGCGATAATCTTCTGAACTCCATAAATTCCTCTTATCGAACCCTTTATAAATTTTCTGTGCAAATTCTCTAACAATCTGTTTTTCTGAATTTCTTCAAGTCTGGGATCATACGTAAAGGTCAATTGTTAGATAGTCTGGCTAGAAACTTTATATGTGAGTGCTAGACTGCGACCGTACTTTGTATTTTTATAAAATTCAAAACTAACACAAAATAAAAATCACTGGGCCAATATTGTACTGGTTTATAGTATTTTTTAAACCCCGAGGCTGGTACAATTTCACCCCTCTTTCCCCTAAGGGGCGGTAAATCATTCCATTTTTCAATGTTCGCCAAAAACATTCCGGACTTCATCACATCAAAACTTTTTCTCGTTCTTACTTCGAACAAAAAACGACTAACTTCCCGAATTCCGGCATTTTTCACCAAAAACAGCTACTTATCCAAGAAATTAGCGAATATAAGGCTGACTGCCAGCCGTTCTTATTCCTGGTAATGTCGGCTGTTCCTCAACCTTTGACAAAAATAGGTCTATTTCTTTTGGATCTTTTTTCAACTTTTACTGCCGAAATCGGAAAAGCAATACATCTATATACCATTGATCAGATGCTTTCCTGCTCTCAAGGCTCTTTCAGGATTTTGCTATTACACGCAAATAAAAGCGAAAAAGAGAAATCGTATTAGATTTGTTGCTTTTTTATTAATCTCACAAATTAAAGGTGTATTTTTGAATGAGTTGGACGTTAACTGACCAAACAGTAACCTTAATCTCAATATTGGTATAAGTTATAATTGTAAATAAGCAAATATCAAGCACGAAGAACCGTGAAATAGACCTTAAAGTGCATCAACAACGTAAAGAACAGTATACTAAATTAATACCTCTGCTTATTAAAATATTTGTATTAGTTAATAATTCAAAAGAGCAACTTGATCCAAAAAGTATTTTTAATCAAGATGATTGGCTTGACTGCCAACTTGGAATGTCAATGTATGCATCAGAAGAAGTGCTGGAGGCATATACAGATATGATGGATATATTGAGACAGAAAAGTGAACCTCCGGGTATGATTAATAGAAGGCTTGGCGATTTAATTTTAACGATGAGAAAAGAAGTGGGCTTTAAAGATAGTAACTAAAGATAGTAACCTGACAAGTCGTCAGGTTCTTAGTCCCTTCATTACTGATGTAGACGACCCTAAATATGATCAATATTTAAGGTAAACAAAACGGATACAAAATATGTTTTTGAGAGCTGTCGACTGTGGAACAAAGTTATCAAATTAAACCACTACGATACGATTAAACCTATTTTGAGCTTTTTTTAATGTACATTTGTACTGTTGAGCCTAAGATATTTACAGAAAAATTGGCACACTGCCAAGCCTTTTTGTTTTAAAATTGAAGTTATGGAAAAGATGTATATGTAATGCATGAAAAATGGAAAGCAGTAAATTCCACCTATTGCATATTAACTCATCCAAAAAAAATTGTTTTATTTTTTGAACTTTCTTTGAGGAAGGTTCTCAGGCATAAAAAATACGGACTTATTCCAGTAAATCTAGCAGATAAGATATTTATCCGATTATTTCTATATAAAAAAGTCCGTATATAAGTATCAAATTATAATAGTTGCTTTTGTGAATAAATTAAAACTGATAGAATTTGAACGCTTAGATAATTGAACGCTTAGATAAAGCAAAAATATTGAGGTAGATTTTGACTCTTTATCCATGCCAGAGAAGAATATGAGATATGGTAGTATAGACCAGAAATCGCAGGGGGGCGAGGAGCTCTACAGGATGATATTCGACCATAGCATGGATGGTATTATCCTGGCCGATCCGGGAGATTACGGGAAAATCCTATCAGCTAATCCAGCAGCTTGCCGTATGCTCGGATGGACGGAAGAAGAGCTTGTTGGCAAAGAATGCGATGCAATTTCAGATCTGCAAGAACCGACGCTATCGGCTTTATTAGATGAACGTACTCACTCTGGATCAGCAAGAGCTCAGCTTACTTACAGGCGCAAGGATGGAACTACATTCCCTGGAGAGGTAAGCATGACCTTCTTTACGGATAGCAACGGAGAGCCTCGAACAGTCGCTATCATCCGAGATATCACTGATCTCAAGCAGGCTGAGGGGGTACTGCTGGAGAGCGAGAACCGATACAAGGCAATATTTGATAATAGTCTTGATGGCATTTTTGTTACAATTCCGGATGGAATTATTCTTGCAGCCAATCCGGCCGCTTGCCAAATGTTTGGGATGACAGAAGAGGAGCTTATCAGTGCCGGAAGAAACGGTACTGTGGATACATCTGATCCAAGGCTCAATTCTGTCCTGGATGAAAGAGCCAGGACTGGCAGGTTCAAGGGAGAACTCAATCACAGGCGGAAAGATGGTACTATCTTCCCAAGTGAGATCTCGAGTATATTATTCAAAGATGAAAACGGCCTTACAAAAGGTGTCATGGTTATTAGGGACATCTCTGAACGAAAGAAAGCTGAAAAGACATTGCAGGAGAGCGAGGAGAGGTTCCGTTCAGCTTTCGATGATAGTGCGGTCGCTATGGCATTGGTTGGTCCGGATGCTCGTATCTCGAGGGTTAATGACGCTTTCTGCCAGATGCTTGGATTCGAAAAATCCGAAATTGAAGGCCGTACATTTCTTGATTTTACTTATCCGGACGACATAGAACCAAGCTTATTGGCTCACAAAGCGGTCATAACTGGTGAGAAGCCTTTTTTGTGGATTGAGAAGCGGTATATCCGTAAGGATGGACAAGTGATCTGGTGCGACGTGAGTTCGTCCCCAGTACTCGATTCTAAAGGTTGCCCCATCTATACGGTCGCTCATATCCAGGATATCACCGAGCGCAAGCGAGCCGAAGATACGTTGGCTTTCGAGCGATCGCAGCTTTTGTCCATTTTCGATGGAATGGACGATGTGGTGTACGTGGCTGATCCGTACACCTACGAGGTGCTGTACGCGAATAAGGCGATGAAGGAGAGGTTAGGCGTTGAATTCGTGGGAGGGAGTTGCTACCGGGAGTTTCAGAGGAGGAGCTCTCCCTGTGATTTCTGCACCAATCCGATGATTTTAAAGGAGAGGGACAAGCCCTACCAGTGGGAGTATTACAACCCCACGGTGAACCGATATTTTATGATCATGGACCGGATCATTAAATGGCCGGACGGCCGGGATGTGCGGTTCGAGATCGCAAAGGATATTACTGCGCGCAAGAAAGCTGAGGAGGCGCTACGCGAGAGTGAGGCAAAGTACCGCAATTTGTTCGAGACGGTGCAGGAGGCCCTCTACATCGAGCAGCTAATCTACGATGAACCGGGTAATGTTGTCGACTGGATTTTCGAGGACTTCAACCCGGCCGGATTCGAGCTTCTCGGTTTGAAGGATATTGGTGAGGCCAAAGGAAAAAGGGGATCAGAAGTACTCGGCTGCGAGGTGGCTTCATTCTATCTCCCTATGATCGAGATGGCTCGACAATCGAGCAAAGCGGTCACGTTCCAGTATCGCAGCCCTTACGTGGACAAGCAATTCCTTACATCGTATATTGTTAGTGGTGACCGCCTAGTCTCCACCCATGTGGATATCACAGAGCTCAAAAAGATAGAAGCAGCGCTGCGTGAAAGCGAAGAGCGGCTGCGCCTCCTGGGGGATAACCTTCCGGACAGTGCGGTATATCAGTATGCCCATGAGCCCGACGGCAGTGTCCGCTTCTTATACTTCAGCGCAGGTATCGAGAAACTCAACGGCATCAAAGTATCAGATGTGCTTCGTGACCCAAGCACGCTACATCGGCAAATTCCGCCTGATTATTTCGAACGACTCGTCGAAGCCGAGGCTCGCAGTGTAAGTGAACTGTCTGACTTTAACATGGAAACGCCTATGCATCTGCCTGATGGCCAGGTGAAGTGGATGCGATTGCACTCCCGTCCTCGCCGGCTTCCTGATGGCCGAACAATATGGGACGGCGTGCAAACCGATGTCACTGAGCTTAAACGGGCTGAGGAGCAGCTGCACGAGACTGAATTGAGTTGTAAGGTTGCCGAAGCTGTTGAGTCTGAACGACAGCGGCTCTTTGATGTGCTGGAGACACTGCCGGTAATGATATGCCTGTTAACATCTGACCATCACATTGCCTTTGCTAATCGCAGTTTCCGTGAAAAGTTCGGCGAGTCAGGAGGTCGGCACTGTTATGAACATTGTTTTGGGAGTACCCTTCCCTGTGAGTTCTGTGAATCATACCAGGTGCTTGAAACCGGTCAGCCCCATAATTGGGAAGTTACCACTCCGGACGGAAGCGTGATTGACATCTACAGTTTCCCTTTTACTGATGTTGATGGTTCTCCCATGATCCTCAAGATGGACATTGACATTACCGAGAGAAAACAGGCAGAAGAAAAACTTCGGGATAGTGAGGAAAAGTACCGAAATATCGTTGAGACAGCAAATGAAATTATACTCATAACTGACAAAGAATCCGCAATCACTTATGTTAACAAGAAAATGGTAGACATGCTCGGGTATACTTTGGAAGAATTTATTGGTAGACCGATATGGAGCTTCATCAGTGAAGAATGTAAACCTGTTGTCAAAATGAAGCTGGAAAAGAGGGTGCAGGGAATAAGTGAGAGTTACGAATTAAAATTAATACGTAAAGATGGCTCATCCCTCTGGACATTTCTAAATGCTAAACCTCTTTTTGATAAGGAAGGTAAGTACATGGGCGCTATGAGCATGCTAACCGACATCACCAAACGAAAAGAAGCTGAAGAAGCTCTCAGTATCATCGAAACTGCCCGTAAAAAGGAAATCCATCACAGAATTAAGAACAACCTGCAGGTAATCTCTTCTCTTCTTGACCTCCAGGCTGAACAGTTCAGAGACCGGGACAATATTAAGGATTCGGAAGTTCTGGAAGCCTTCAGGGAAAGCCAGGATAGAGTGGTGTCCATGGCTCTTATCCATGAAGAATTATACAAAGGTGACGGGTTTGAAACACTAAACTTTTCGCCGTATATTAAGGAACTTGTTGAGAACCTTTTCCAGACATACAGGCTTGGAGATATTGACATCAGCTTAAACATTGATCTGGAAGAGAATGTTTTCTTTGATATGGATACCGCTGTCCCGTTAGGAATGATTGTTAATGAGCTTGTTTCTAATTCCCTCAAACATGCATTTATAGGTAGAGACAAAGGGGAAATTCGAATCGAACTTCACAGGGAAGAATTCACAGAACTAGAAAGCGAAAACTGTAAGAGCACCAACTTCACTCTAACCGTTTCAGATAACGGCGTAGGCATTCCTGGCAATCTTGATATTGAAGATCTCGGTAGTCTTGGCATGCAACTGGTAGTTTCCCTTATCGATCAAATGAATGGTGAGCTCGAAATGAAAAGGAACAATGGCACAGAATTTACTATGAAATTTACAGTGACAGAAAAAGATAATCTGGCTCAAGTAGGCTTGAAATCACAAGAAAATGGATAAACAAGAAAATGGATAATAAAGATTAATTAATATCCTTTTATTATGTGAAACGTAATTAAATGAACACAAACTTGCTTTTTTATATTCACCTTTGGTTTTTTAGAACATGTACTTATATATTTATTATACTACTTTAATAAATCAATACATTATAACTTTAATATTCATTTTGTGACTTTTTGTTGGAAACATCTTTATTTTCATGCTCTGAGTTTTTTAGAAAATTACTTACTTCAAATATTTTTTGCCTTTGATGATATCTATTATAATGGAAAGTTTTAAATTTAATTTAATTATATAATTCTCTCGAATTAAAAATGTCTTTTATTAAAAATGTCTTTTGCTGTGAGCGGGTCAACAATTAGTAGCGATAAGGCATATTGCAACTAAAGAGATGGAGCCATATGGGAAAATGAAAGCAAGAATGGAACACTTTCCTGCGAAAAACCCCAATCCCGTACTTAGCGTTGAAAAGGATGGTACTGTTCTTTACTCAAATGAGGCAGCTAAGCCTTTATTAATCGAATGGGGCGTGGAAACCGGAGAAAAACTGCCTTCCCATATCGGAGATATTGTGGAAGGGGTACTTTGCCGGAATAGACCCGAAAAAATGGAAATTAAAGCGGGAAAAAAAGTATACCTGGTGACGTTTCAGTCCTTACTCGAAGAAGAATGTGTGAACATTTACGGATTCGATATAAGTGACCAGAAAGTGCTTGAGGAAAAACTTCGGGAGAGTGAGGAGAAATATCGTATCGTAGCAGATAACACCTTCGACTGGGAGTTTTGGGAGGGCCCTGATGGCCGTTTCCTGTACATATCGCCTTTTTGCGAGCCGGCCACAGGATATGCGGTCCGGGAATTCATGGACAACCCTGATCTGCTCCGGGAAATAATACATTCGGACGATCGGCAGGCATTTCTTCAGTATAAGCATGATGCGTCGCCGGGTCATCATAGTGATATCGAGTTTCGCATTATAACAAAAGATGGCGAAATAAGATGGTTTCACCACCTGTGCCATCCTATCTACGACGGTAAGGGATGCTACGCCGGAAGCCGGGGCAGCAATCGCGACATCACCGAGCGCAAGCAAGAAGAGCAGCGGGTTCGCAGATACAACCGTATTCTTGAGGGTATCAACTGGATCTTCAGCAATGTAGTGCAGGCAAAAACAGAAGAAGAACTGGGGGAAGCATGTCTATCCATAGCCCTTGAAGTAACCGGCAGTGAGTTTGGTTTCATTATTGAAATGGGTGCTGACGGGCTCCTGCACGATGTTGCAAAAAGCGAGCTGGCGTGGGAACGGTGCCGCATGTACGACGGGACAGGGCATCTTTATCTTCCGAGAGATTATCCTGTTCATGGTTTATACGGCAGTGTCATAATCAACGGGAAAAGCTTCTTTACCAACGATCCGCAGTCACACCCGGACAGCAGAGGCTTGCCGGAAGGACATCCGCTACTCAGGTCTTTTCTTGGCGTTCCCCTTGTTCAGGACGGAAAAACGATAGGTTCGATTGCTGTAGCAAACCGTGAAGGTGGCTATAACCATGAGCAACAGGAGGATCTCGAAGCTATCGCGCCGGCAGTGGCGCAAGTTCTGCAGAGGAGAAAGGTTGAACAGGAGCGCAAACTGGCCGAGAAAGAATTAAAGGCGAGCGAGTTGCGGTTTAAGGCACTGGTGCAGGATCTGGAATCCGGTGTTGTTCTCATTGATGCCGAAGGTAAATTTGCAATATATAATCCCGCACTTCTGCAAATATTCGATATCTCTGAACAAGAGCTCGAGCATATGAAGATTCAGGACCTTAACTGGGATATGTGGGATGTCGTCGATAAGGATGGTAATGCCCTGCGGTTTGAGTCTCATCCGATACAGTACGCCAGGATTAGTCGCAAGCCGCTAAAGAATCAGGTCATTGGTGTACGTCGTTATTCGCACGAAGATTGGGTGTGGACGCTTGTTAGCTCCGAGCCGCTGTTAAATCCCGATGGCAGTATCAACATTATAATTTGCACTTTTACAGACATTACACAACTCAAGAATACAGAGGATGCCCTTAAAATAGCAAATGAAACCTTGGAAGAAAAAGTTAAAGAACGTACAGCAGAGCTTGAGAAAGCTTATATATCGTTGAAAGAAAGTGAAAAAGGTCTTGCTGAAGCTCAAAGGATGGCTCATATTGGAAATTGGGATTGGGATTTTGTAACTGGTGAAGTATACTGGTCTGATGAAATGTTTCATATTTTTGGACTTGCTCCTCAAAAGTTCGGCTTACCCTACAACGATGTTTTGAACTATATACATCCCGACGATAGAGACTATGTGGATAACGCTGTCAAAGAAGCTTTTAAAGGAAAGCCATACAACGTTGATTATAGAATAGTCTTAGCTGATGGAGCAGAGCGTATAGTCCATACACATGGTGAGTTTTTTTTTAATGAAGAAAATACTCCTGTTAAAATTAAAGGAATAGTCCAGGATATTACTGAGCGTAAAAAATCAGAAAAGGAAATTCGAAACTTAGCGAATATTGTGGAATCATCAAATGATGCTATTGGCACTGTGTCCCTTAACGGCATTATTACAAGCTGGAACAAAGGAGCAGAGCAGGTTTATGGTTATTCAGCGGAAGAAATTCTTGGAAAGACCACATCCGTCCTGGCTCCACCCCATTTAAGTGAAGAAACAAAAAAATTAACTGAGAAGGTCATGAAGGGAGAAAGAATCCATATTTATGAGACTTCACGGTTAAGAAAGGACGGCACAATAATAAATGTTTCAGTAACTTTTTCTCCGGTTTTTGACGCCTCTGGAAAGTTGACTGCTGTCTCAGTCATTGCCAGAGATATAACCGAAAGAAAAAGAGTAGAAGAAAAACTTCGGGAAAGTGAGGAAAAGTACCGCAACATTGTAGAGACAGCAAACGAAGGTATACTCATAATTGACGATGAATACATAATTACCTACGTTAATAAGAAAATGGCGGATATGCTCGGATACACTCTGGAAGAAGGCATTGGCAGATCGGTATGGGACTTTGTTGATGAAGAAAGTAAGATTATCATCAAAAAAAATATTGATAAGAAACTGCAAGGCACCAATGAGAGCTACGAATTGAGATTAATATGTAAGGATGGCTCACCCTTATGGTCACTCATAAATGCTAAATCCCTTTTTGATAACGATGGCAAGTTTATGGGCACAGTGAGCATGATTACTGATATTACTAAACGTAAAAAGGCTGAAGAAGCTTTGAAAAGAATGGATAAAGTCCGGATAAAAGAAATTCATCACAGAATCAAGAACAATTTGCAGATAATTTCTTCCCTTCTTGACCTCCAGGCTGAGAAGTTCGAGGACGAAAACGTTATAGAGGCTTTCAGGGAAGGTCAGAACAGGGTAATCTCAATGTCCCTCATCCATGAGGAACTATATAAAGGAGAAGGGACCGATACCCTGGATTTTTCGGCATACCTTAAAAAGTTAGCTGAAAACCTTTTCCAGACTTACAACCTTAGCAGCAAAAATATCAATCTGAGCATGGACCTGGAAAAAGACACTTTCCTTGATATGGATACTGCTGTCCCGTTAGGAATAATTGTTAATGAGTTAGTTTCAAATTCCCTCAAGCACGCATTCACTGAAATACAGGATGGAGAAATCCGGATTCAGCTCTTCAGGGAAAGGGAGAATAGAGAGATGCATATGTCCCTTTTCAGCCTGATAATTTATGATAACGGGAAAGGACTGCCCGAAGATTTGGACTTAGAAAGTGCAGGGTCACTCGGGCTGCAGTTAGTAGGCATTCTCGTTGACCAGCTGGACGGAGAACTCGAACTTAAGCGGACACAGGGTACAGAGTTCACTATCAAGTTTAAAGTAGAAAAAGACAATCTGGCTCAAGTAGGCTTAAAATTACAGGAAAATGGATAAAAAATTAGTGTGAGAGATGCGATTCAAACGCACGAATTCCTACGAAACCAGACTCTGAAGTCCACGTGGATTCGTTTTTTACCGTTGACGACATTCTTATATATCATGTTTTAAATTTAATTTAATTATATAATTATCTCGAATTAAAAATGTCTTTTGCTGTGAGGGGTTCAACAATTAGTAGCGATAAGGCATATTGCAACTAAAGAGATGGAGCCATATGGGAAAATGAAAGCAAGAATGGAACACTTTCCTGCGAAAAACCCCAATCCCGTACTTAGCGTTGAAAAGGATGGTACTGTTCTTTACTCAAATGAGGCAGCTAAGCCTTTATTAATCGAATGGGGCGTGGAAACCGGAGAAAAACTGCCTTCCCATATCGGAGATATTGTGGAAGGGGTACTTTGCCGGAATAGACCCGAAAAAATGGAAATTAAAGTGGGAAAAAAAGTATACCTGGTGACGTTTCAGCTCTTACCTGAAGAAGAATGTGTGAACATTTATGGATTCGATATAAGCGACCAGAAAGTGCTTGAAGAAAAACTTAGGGAGAGTGAGAAGAAGTATCGTATCGTAGCAGATAACACCTTCGACTGGGAATTTTGGCTGGGCCCTGATGGTCGTTTCCTGTATATATCTCCTTCTTGCGAGCAGGTCACAGGATATACTGTCCGGGAATTCATGGACAACCCTGATCTGCTCCAGGAAATAATACACTCGGACGATCGGCAGGAATTTCTCCAGCATAGGCATGAGTTCCCCAGTCATCATAGTGTTCTCGAGTTTCGCATTATAACAAAAGATGGCGAAATAAGATGGCTTCGCCACCTGTGCCAGCCCGTCTACGATGGTAAGGGATGCTACGCCGGAAGCCGGGGCAGCAATCGCGACATCACCGAGCGTAAGCAAGAAGAGCAGCGGGTTCGCAGATACAACCGTATTCTTGAGGGTATCAACTGGATCTTCAGCAATGTGGTGCAGGCAAAAACAGAAGAAGAACTGGGGGAAGCATGTCTATCCGTAGCCCTTGAAGTAACCGGCAGTGAGTTTGGTTTCATTATTGAAATGGGTGCTGACGGGCTCCTGCACGATGTTGCGAAAAGCGAGCTGGCGTGGGAACAGTGCCGCATGTACGACAGGACAGGGCATCTTTATCTTCCGAGAGATTATCCTGTTCATGGTTTATACGGCAGTGTCATAATCAACGGGAAAAGCTTCTTTACCAACGATCCGCAGTCACACCCGGACAGCAGAGGCTTGCCGGAAGGACATCCGCTACTCAGGTCTTTTCTTGGCGTTCCCCTTATCCAGGACGGAAAAACAATAGGTTCGATTGCTGTAGCAAACCGTGAAGGCGGCTATAACCATGAGCAACAGGAGGATCTCGAAGCTATCGCGCCGGCAGTGGTACAGGCGCTGCAGAGGAAAAAAGCAGAAGAGAAAATTCAGACACTGGCTAATGCTGTGGAGTCGTCTAATGATGCAATTCTAACCAAGTCTCTTGATGGTATTATTACTAGCTGGAATAGTGGGGCAGAGAAGATTTATGGCTATTCGGCTGAAGAAGTCCTGGGAAAAAACATATCCGTACTTGAACCGGACAATACTAAAGGAGAAACAAAGCATTTAATTGAAAAGATTACACAGGGAGAAAGGGTCCAGCACTACGAAACTTTGAGGATGAAAAAGGATGGAACAATAATAAATGTTTCAGTAACTCTTTCTCCGGTTTTTGATGCATCCGGGAAACTTGTAGCTATCTCAGCTATTGCGAGAGATATTACTGAGAATAAAAAGGCAGAAGAAGCTATTAAAATAGCACATGAGAATTTGGAAGAAAAGGTTAAAGAGCGTACAGCAGAGCTCGAGAAAGCTTATGAATCTTTGAAAGAAAGCGAAAAAAGTCTTGCTGAAGCTCAACGAATGGCTCATATTGGGAATTGGGACTGGGATCTTGTAACTGGTGAAGTGTACTGGTCTGATGAAATGTATCTTATTTATGGACGTAATCCC